>JAKBMG010000159.1:61669-76363 GCA_021831685.1 Bacteroidota bacterium
CTGCAGGAATAGACAGCGACTATATCACAAGCGTCGGCAAACTTGAAGATAAACTTCTAATTTTGCTCGACATAGAAAAGCTTGTTGACAAAACTAAATTCTAAACTCCACTTATTGAAAATAGAATATTTTTCAAAGCCCGTTCGCTTATAAAGTAAACGGGTTTTTTTATAACATTGAATATTTATATGCAATCTTAAATAATAGCCGGTCCCGCTGAAAGCGGAAGTCCCTTTCTTTCAATAAGAAAGGCACAAGTAAACCATCTGCAAACAAAACACAATCATTGATTGTTGCACAAATCAAAACCTCTAAATAACTTACTCGCAAAAAGAAACGACATGAAAAACACAAAACTCCTACTCACAATCGCGCTTCTACTCCTACTCATAAACCTTGGTCATTGCCAAACACTTCAGCAAACTTTACCATATGGTTACACAATTAATTCAACCGTTGCCCGGGTAATAGACGGAGATACATTTGTCCTTTCGGACTCCCAGCACGTAAGAATCCTTGGCGTAAACGCCCCGGAAATTGAAAGACCCGGCAAACCCGCGCAACCATACGCAGATTCCGCAGCAACATACACCCGATCCTTGATAGAAGGAAAACAAATCAAATTAACATTTGAGAACAAGCCCTATGATATATTCGGAAGGCTGCTAGCATACGTTTGGCTTATCGATATAGCAGGGAACGACTCACTCTTCATACAAGCCGAACTACTCAAAGCCGGCCTAGCAAGAATAAGCTACTATCCAAAAGGGAAAAGATATTACGAATTATTTTATAACCTTCGCCGTACGGCAATGCGAGACAAACGAGGAATTTGGCGCCGTGAATAAATCCAATTCAAATAAAATCAGCTTGTCGAAACCTCATCCCCGTGAAAGAGGCAATCCATATATTTTAAACCCCGCTGAACTATTAGGAACCCCATGCTTTCAGCAAATCAAATCCTACGGATTGATCGATGAAATTGCATTGCGCAATTTCATAATAAAGAGCAATTACAGATCCTTAAGAAACAAATTATCCCTTGGAGATTCCGTATATAAACTTTCCGAAGACTATCATTTATCAGAATCCGCAATAAACAACATCCTATTCCGTAAGAGAAGCAAAAAACCGATCCAATTTCCCGCCATCAAATTCTAATATTCTTTTTCCTTTCTTTTCCTATTTCCTACTCGTCACTCGTCTCAAATTTCCCCTTTCCCACATTCAACATTCAAAATTTCTTTTCCACTCGTCACTTGTCACTACTTCATCGCTCGTCCCAAATTTCCCCTTACTACCTACTCCTCTACTAGGCATCTGCCAGGCCAAATCCGTCCTTTTTCCTCACTCGTCACACCATTCCCAAACTTCTGCTCCTCACTGATTACTTTTTCCTCATAGATCCCTTTCCTCCTTTCCCGCATTCAGCATTCAAAATTCAACATTCAACATTCAACATTCAAAATTTCTTACTACTTACTACCTACTTCTACCTGCTCGTCACTTGTTACTCGTCACGCATTTCCATTCCTCCTTTCCCATTCTTACAGTGAAAACAGAAAAACCAATAAATATAATTGCCCCCGTGATCTTAATTCATAATTCAAAATTCACAAATAAAGAAAGGAGCCATCATGGCTATTTTAAGTGGTAACGTAATCGGTAATCTAAGAGGCAGACTAGGAAATCTTTCCGCAAGAACAGTTGAGGGAAGAACAATCATGTCAGCACGACCCTCTAGCTTTAACGTCAACTACGGACCAGCCGTACTTGATGTTAGACATAAATTTGCCGTTACCGTTGATCTTGCTCAGTCAATACTTTCGCTTGATACACTTTCCGCAATCTGGAAAACCGTAAAAGGCACAGGTATGTCGGTATTCAACACCATCTTCAAATCAAACTTCAGCTACTCCGGCGCTGATAAACCAACCGAGTATAACATAATTACACCCGGTGGATTCAGCTTGCCCGTAGACGTTGTTACAGTTGATGTTGATAAGATTACCGCATCACTGTTAGCATTGGACACCGAGACTACATTCACCCCGGAAGAAGTAAACGCATCAGCAAACGCCCTCGTTAGCTTTTTTGATCCAATGAATCCGGCAGATGCACCTTACGAAGTAATAGCACTTTCAAAAGAAATTGCTAACTTCGACTTCACTCAAACCTACAACCTTCAACTTGACTTCGATGCCAAGCAGAAACTTGTAGCAGAAAAATACACTAAGAGTATTGCATACCTTATAGTTGCATCCAAAAACTCTAGTGGAAAAGTAATTCAATATTCAGCTACATCTCCAAAAGTCAGCTAAGCAATATTGACATAGTATTTACTAAAGTCCCGTGCCTCCACGCATAGGCGTCAACTTAATATTTCCCCCAAACTCCCTAACTTTTGTAATCACTTGTACTTAACGTACTAAAAGTATTTATTTATCCTCTACGAGGATAGTTTATTTGTTGGATCAATTTGTTTCTACAATAATCAAACATCTACGATGTTTTTAGACCTCGTAGAGGATTAACAAATTCCCCTGTATTTGCGCTATTCTATTATAATATTATCCTCAATATTGTAATGTGACAGATTCTTAAGTTGACGCCTATGCGTACCTCCACGGGACTTTTTATTATACATATATCCTAAACACTTTTCCTTTCCACAAACCGCCTCATCCGGAAGAAATCCCGCATAATCAAAAGCGCGATCCGCACAAATAAAATTATTCATAAAATCATTGAACATCATAAACAAAATTCATAAATTCCACTATGCAAAAAGTTCAAAGCCAAATAACAACAACAAAATATCAGATGAACGCAACTTTAAGTTTTAGAGGAATGGCATCCCGGAACTTTCTTAAAAGTGAGTTCATCAATAATGTATTGACTGGGTCCATACAAAAGTCCATACAAACTCCATACAAACTCCATACACGATTTTAAGAAAAGTCACAGGGATTCTTGCAGACACGACAAAAAAAAGCTCGAATACTTTCCATATTCAAGCTTTTCTAAGTGCACCTGTAGGGATTCGAACCCCAAACCTTCTGATCCGTAGTCACAAGTATTATTTATTTTCTGCTAAAATAGCCTGTTTTACAATCTTTTTTTCTCTAATCGCTTTTGGTTTATGTTCATTTCGAGTCCTTTTCGAGTCCCTTTTTTCATCATTGTCTAATTGCATTCGCAGCCTATCTGCATTTAACCTTGTGTAATATTTCCTTGTAGTTTCTATATCTCTATGATCCGCGAGAGCTGCTACATCGTATAAGGAATAATTTTTATCGATCAACCCGGTAATAAAAGTTTTCCGCAAATTATGTAATCCATATCTTTTTTCCTTCCATAATCCATCTTGGTACTTGTACCAAAATTTCAATCCATCTTTTGTATAATTAAAAACTCGACCTTCTTTTTGAACTCCAATTTCCTTAATTAGTTCTTCTAATATTTTGGAAATTGGGTAAATAAAATTCCGCTTACCTTTTTGATTTGGCATATCTATTATTTTTTCATTGAGCTTTATATTTTCCCAATCTAGCTTTAGTGCAGTTCCTTTTCTTATACCGGTGATTGCCATGAATTTTATTAATCCGTATGCTTTTACGTTTTTAGATTTTATATAATTCAATAATTCATTTAATTCTTCTTCTTTAATAATTTTAATTGGCTTTTCTTCGACCGGTATCCTTATTATAATATTTTCTTCAATCCATTTTTTCTTTAAGAAAAAATTAAAAAATGCATTTAAGTTTCTCATTATAATCGATTGTGAATTTTGGACTAGATTTTTATTTGTCAAAAATTCTACTAACTTTAAATAATCCTCTTCATTATATTCATTTACTTTTAAATCTCCCACTGCACTTATCAATAAATCTTTTGCATAATTATAACTTACAATAGTTTCTTCAACTAATCTCCGAGTGCTTAAATAAAGTTTAACTCCGTCGCTAAACTTTATAACAGTTCTATTATTTGTCTGTTTTAAATTTTTCCCGTTAATCAGTTCCGCTTCAAATTGCCGCTTAATTTCATTAGCCTTACGTCTATTCTCTCTCGTGTCCTTCATACCCAGGGAAATCCGCACAGTATAACCGCGACGCTTATCATAATATCGAAGCATCAGTATACTATTCTTTTCAAATATACTTGCCATAATTCTACCCGCCTTTATTTATTAATTAAATAAATAATTATTTGTTGACCCGGATATTTTATTATTAGGAAGACTTCACCCGAAATGTATTTCCCACCCTCTAGCTCACGACCCTATCAATCAATTCCTCGAAACAGTATACTCTTTCTTAGTTTTCCGCAAAGGAAATTTCTTCACATACCTTCCCCAAACTATTAACGCTAAACCGAAAGCTATGTAAAAGATGCTGCCTTCCGTATCGAAGGCAAAACTGAATTCTTTCACTTCATATTCAGTGATCTTAAAAGAAAAATCTATCATGTTTAATATCCCGTAAAGCATAATCCCCGCTCCGGAAGCTACTGAAGCTGAGTATGTGAAAAAATGGCTTAGAATATTCATAATTGTTTTCCCTCTGCTCTGATCGGTGAATTGAATTTTTTCCCGCTCTTTAGAATAATTGATTTCTATTTTATTACAACTGACGCCCGCAATTTGTATATCCCCCCTTGACTTGTCAATATTTCCCGCCGAACTCTTTTCATTCTGCAATAAGAAGAACTCCCATAGTTAATTTTAAGAGTAGTAATTATTTTTTCTTAGTCAGCGCTAAGATCGTTTCATCTTTACTTTTTATTATTTCCTTCAGTAAAGAAATTTGTTGTGTTAACGCTTCGTTTTGCTTCTTTAGCGATTCGATCTCATTTTGTTTTTTCCACACCTTAAGGTCATCTTGGTTATTAACTCTTACACTCCCGCTTACGCCGGCTATCTGAGTATCGCCGGTTGCATTTTCAATTGTCCCTATTATCACGCCCACATCCTTTAACCTTTCAAGTAAATTTGGCGTCATCTTTTTTAAGTTCGCGCTTAGTGTGTTCTGCTTTATTCCGAGCGCTTTCGCGCACTCACCGAGGCTCCCGTACTTCCGGATTATCGCAGCCCTAATCGAATTATTATCTATATGCATATATAATTAGCTTTCCTTACCTATAAAATCTCTTGACAATAGATATTATATCTATTATATTTGATTAGAATAATTATCCATTTAAGTAAGTGAAATATATTTAGTTTTATAAACAATGTCAAATAATAAACTTTTAATCAGCAAAGAAAAAGCCCGCGAAATGCTCGACACGAGCTTCGATAAAATCCAAAATCTTATCGATAATAATGAAATTAGATTATTCAACGACTATGAAAACGGCTTCACAAAAGAAAAAGTTTATGTGCCTGATTTGTATTCTTATATAGAACGTACATTGGAAAAGAAATATTCGGCAGGGAAGTTTGATCCTAAAGAAAGTTTGTCAAGGCTTATTGCCCGGAATAAATCTACCTGCCGGTAGGCAGGAATAAATAAAAAAAATCCGGCTGCATTAACAACCGGACTTTCTATATCAACCACATTTATCAAAAGGTAAATATAATGAAATACTCGATCTCCATTAAACAAATGTACAGGCTTGATTGGCTTTCCATTCGTAAACTGTGCATAAGAGGTCCCGATGTCGCAGTAATCCTCATTATCTAAACAGGAAGGGAAGCAAGAGAGCAAACAATCCAACAACATTAAACTTTTTGACAAATATTTAAATTATAATCCGCCGCAGGCGGAACAAGGAGAAAAACCATGCACGCACAAACCAAAAACCCGAATAAAATTCAGGATGCCAAAGAAAAGAAAAACACCATGAATTTTAATTTCAAATTAGACCGGCAAATCATAAATAAACTTCATATAAAGGCACGCACACTTGACGTCCCCTTTTATACTTATGTAACAGAGATTCTTATTGCTGCCGTAAAGGACGTGTAAACTATGCCTATATGTAAATCATGTAAAAAAGAAATCGTATTCCTTAAAACAAAAACAGGCAAGACTATCCCGGTTAATGCCGATACCTTGACTTTCCAGGAGCAGTCCGCACTTATAGGAAGGATAGAAGTAATTTTCGACCCCCGGCATCACGTCACTCATTTTGCCGACTGCCCCGCAGCAGTAAAATTCAGAAAAGGACGAAAGGTAAAGCAATGACAAAAGTCTCAGTCTATTCAGCAGATAATAGCTTCTTAATCATAGAAGCTGAAAATCATTTCGTTTATTATAAAACAGCAGTACCAAACGACCATTTAATCTCCCGCCTTGCCTCTATCCAGATAAAGGTTTGGCTTAGGTCAGTTATTTTATTTTTCCGTAAACTAAAATCAAAAGGGAAGCCATGAACATTAAAGAAATCGCCATCGCAAAAGAGGAAAGACAAATCCGCACTAATTACACTGAAGAAGAGTTAATCGAAATGAAAGACAGGCTCTATAAAGCTGTACGACTTAGAGCCGCAAAGCAGGAAGCATTCATTGAATCAAAAAAGGGTATGTCCGAAGAATTAAAAGACATGATCACCCAAGAAAATAATCTTGTTGAACAAATATCTTTGGGTTTTCGCGAAGAGTCAAAGATTTGCTTCCTGGCAGACAATCAGGAATCCGGCAACATGGAATATTACACCGAAGACGGTGAGCTTGTTTTCACCCGGAAACTTCGCCCGGATGAAAAACAAACCTCACTTAGCTTTATTTCTAAAATCTCATAAATAATTATTCAGTGGAATTTATATTATGGTAAAAAAGATCGATACAGTAATTCTGCCGTCAACCCAGATTCATTCTCCGCGACAAATTCAGAATTCAAAATTCAACATTCAACATTACGGCTTGCCGTGTTATGAATAATAATTCCGGCTGGATCTCCTTGCACCGTAAAATTAAAGACCATTGGATTTGGGATAATTCAGTATATCTAAAAATGTGGATTTATGTCTTATTACATGCAAACCACTTAGATAAACAACTAATGTTTGACGGAGTTCTTATTGAAATAAAAAAGGGCGAATTTATTACTTCCTACAAGAATTTTGCACGTGATTGTAACTGTGGAATTCAGCAGGTTCGCACATTTCTAAAACTTTGCAAATCTGCTTCAATGTTGACCACGAAATCAACACACCGCGCAACACACATAAAGATTTGTAATTACATATCTTACCAGAATGTCCAACAAACAAATAACACACAAATAACACACCGGCAACACACTGGCAACACACCGGTAACACTAAACAATAATGATAATAATGATAATAAGGATAATAAAGAGAGAGAATGTCCTCCCGGAATTCAAAAACTTTGGATAGAAACCTTCGGACGCAACCCCAAAATTCCCGAAGTAGAAGAAACAGAAAAGCTAATCGAAAAATTCGGACTCCCAAAAATCAAAGCAATTTACCGGGAAGCTTCGCTTAAAGGCTTCAAAAACCTTAACACCTTAATCAACGCATTAGACGACACCGGCAGCATCAAACCATTGGAGGATAAAAATGCAGCAAATCAACAAAACGGCAAAACAGATTTTTACACACGGCTCAACTACCAATACGATCCCGTCGAAACCGCACAGCGCCTTGCAGAACTCAAACAGCTTTTTGGAGAATCCGCAGGGGATTAACGCATTGGATTTAATAGGCAGCAAAGCCGCGCCCGATGATTTCATTAAAGCAGAAGTGCTGATTAAAACAAGTTTCGGGGTTATATATCCTCAGGAAAAATTTTCACTTCTTTGGGAACTGATACTGGAAGAGGGATGGAGCAAGGAAAGATTCAATCTGACAGTTAAACACTTTCTTAAGCATAAAAAATACGCTTCATGGAATATTGCCGATTGGTTCGATTATTCAATAAAACTTTACCCTTATTCCTGGTACCTGGACCAGATTTACCAATTCGGCGCCTCAGCCAACAAAACCATAGAACGCTACCGCATCCAGGACAAAATCCTATACCGCTATTACGACGGCAGCATTTTGCCCTTTGAATACTTAGGTATAATCGGATAAGCAGGCTCCTAAAAATTCAAAATTTAGCATTCAAAATTCAAAATTTATTTGAGTCCTAATTTGCTTCTATGGTCATATTATAACCATATTTGCATGTGCTAACTCGAATAATAGCTAAAACGGCTCAAATTTCTAAAATGGAATATTTATAATAATTTTATGCAAAAAATCGTACATAACTATTTAGAAGAATATCTAAGAGACATTCAGGCAAATGGGAAGCTATTTTTCTCGATGTATGATATCCAAAATAAATTTCCAAGTTATTCCTTAAACGCATTACAATTGAACCTTAAAAGATTAAGCCGCAAAGAAAAAGTACAATTTGTAATGAAAGGCTTTTACGTTATCATTCCTCCGGAATACCAGAATAGAAAAATTCTTCCCCCGGAATTATTTATTGATCCGCTCTTCAAATATTTAGAGCGCCCCTATTACCTTGGATTACTATCAGCCGCAGCTCTTCACGGTGCATCACACCAGCAGGCAATGGAGTCTTATGTATTTATAAATAATCCTCCTATACGCCCGACCAAATTTGAAGGAATAAAAATTAATTATGTAGTAAAATCTGATTCACCTGAATTTGGTTTGGAAAAAAGAAAAACCGAAACGGGATATATAAATATTTCCGGTCCGGAATTAACCGCATTAGACTTAGTTGAATATCAGCAGCGCGTAGGCGGACTTAACCGCGTCTCTACTCTACTTTATGAATTATCCGAATCAATGCAACCGGAAAAATTAAACGAAGTGCTGCAAAATAAAATTTCACTCTCTGCAATTCAAAGACTTGGGTATATTCTGGATGTTATACTTGATAAGAAAGAAATTTCTTCTGTCATTAAAAATTATTTGCATAAGAAAAAAATATTTCGTGTCCCTCTAAAAGCTGATATAAAAAAAGAAGGCTTCCCGGTTCATCCTGATTGGAAGATAATCGAAAATTATAAAATCGAAACAGACTTTTAATATGCCCGATAAATTCAATAAAGTTTTCATTCATAATTCGTAATGATACCTAAAGCATATATAACCGAATGGAAGAACTTTTCACCATGGGAAAGTGATTACCAGGTCGAGCAGGATCTGATTATAGAGCGTGCTCTTTTTGAAATTTTCTCTAACCCTAATCTTAATAGCCAACTTGCATTTCGTGGCGGTACTGCTCTTCATAAACTTTACCTTGCGCCGGCAGCTCGCTACTCCGAAGATATAGACCTTATACAAATAAATAAAGAACCAATAGGTGATATTCTTACAATCTTGCGCCGGCAACTTTCCTTTCTTGGCAATGCTAATTATAAATCCGCTAATCATAACAACACCCTGATATACAAGATACCTTCTGAATCTCAGCCGGTTATTAATATGAAATTAAAAATTGAAATAAATACTCGCGAGCATTTTTCAATCTTCGGGTTCCAAAAACTTGAACATTCGGTAAACAGTCGCTGGTTTAGCGGTCAATATAATATTACCACATTCACAATTGAAGAATTGCTCTCAACAAAACTTCGAGCGCTTTATCAAAGAAGAAAAGGGCGAGACCTATTCGATTTATGGTATGCAGATCAAGTGCATAACCTTGAGATAAAAAATATTGTAGAAGGATTTCATAAATATATTGCAAACGATGGTCTTTCAATTTCAAGCAATGATTTTATTCGTAATGTCGAAGCGAAATTAAAAGACAATGAATTCAACGGTGATATCGCCGGCCTAATCCGCTCGCAAATTATTTATGACGGAAGTGAAGCTTGGCTAACCATCAAAAATCTTTTAATAAATTTTTTATAAATATATTCTATCAATTCGGCAGCTCCGCCAAAAGCACCATAGAACGCTACCGCATCCAGGGCAAAGTCCTTTACCGCTATTATGACGGTAATACCTTACCCTTCGAATATCTTGGAGTAATCGGATGAAAACCATTTCACCATTCCACCCAGCGTGTCATTTCGACGACCGTCAGGGAGTGCCTGCCCCGTTTGCGGGGAGAAATCCCCCAATCTACCGATGTCATTTAGAAGATCCACCGTGTCTCCGCCGAATGCGGAAGGAATCCGCTTCAAATTTTGTCTGAATCGGACTTTATTATTTCCTCTTGCCATGAAGAAAAACTTATTCGAATTTGTGATTGCAGATGATCTTAAAAATTTAATTGGGTCTGAATCCTGAAATCCTTTATTGGAATTATTCTTGCGTAATGATAAAGAATTATTTAAGTTAACCCAATAATTTATTTGGATAAGGGATTGGACTTAATGATGGATTCAAAAAATAAATTTCAATTCGATTTGCGTGGGGTGATACAGATAAATACATCCGAACAAACATTCAAAGATTTCATTCCGGAAGAAATAAATACAAAAATGTATAATAAGAATAAATCATGACTAGAGCTATTCGGATATAATTTGGTAAAACAAGCTGATTTATAACCGCGTTTTTACAAAAGTCATTAATTAAGATTAGAATTTCTTAATTAACTAAGCTATTGGAGGTTTATGAGCTATTTAGCAAATGTCTACAAAGTAATGATTGCGTCTCCGAATGATGTAATTTCCGAGAGAAATATTGTTAGAGAAATATTATATGAATGGAATGTAATTAACTCTGATAAGAGCAAGATGGTATTGCTCCCGATTGGATGGGAAACTCATTCGACACCATCCATGGGCGATAATCCACAATCTATTATTAATAAACAAATATTAAAAGATTGTGATTTGCTGGTAGGGATATTTTGGACGAGGGTAGGGACCGCAACAGATTCTTATGCGAGTGGAACAATAGAAGAAATAGAAGAGCATATTATAACTGGAAAGCCAGAAATGCTATATTTTTCTAACTCTCCTGTTCATCCAGACAGTGTTGACAATAATCAATATTCTCAGCTAAAAGAATTTAAGAAATCTTGTCAATCAAGAGGATTGTATGAAACTTTTTCAAATGTTAATGAATTTAAAGATAAATTTTTTAGACAACTACAGTTAAAAATTAACAATGATGAATATTTCAAAGAAAAATATGCCATTAATGAAGAAAATGTAGCCTCTGTTTCGACAGTGTCCAATGTTCCTGACTTGTCGAAAGAAGCTAAAGTATTATTAAAGGAAGCAGCTAACGATTCAAATGGAACAATTTTAAAGGTGAATTACATAGGGGGAATGAATATCCTGACCAACGATCTGAATTTTATTGCAGATATGAGTCCAAGAACAATCGCTTTATGGGAAAGTGCATTAGAAGAACTTTTAAATAAGAGCTTAGTATCTGCGCAAGGATTTGAAGGAGAAGTATTCAAGGTTACTAATTACGGTTATGAAATTGCTGAGATAATAAATGTTTAATAGGATAAAAAACCGCTCAACACGGATAGCGTTTTTCAGTTCGGCATTTTTATAATTATAAAGTATTATTGTAAAACTAAGTTATTCTTAAAGATAGGTTGTTCTAAGAAATATTTTTATAAATTAAATGTTGTTGCTTGTTTTCGGTTTTCCTATTCTGACGCAACCTCTTATTTGTTCGCTATAATGTGTATTAAGAAATAAGTATAGTTTATGGAGCAGAAACTAATAACATTCTCTGGGATATATTTAACTAAGGATGACAAGAAGCTAGATATTCTGGATTTTAAGGAACATCTGAAAGAAGAGATCTATAGAGATATTGACGAGAATACTGCTCATTTTTATTCTTTTAAATTTCAAAACGATTATTTGAGAATACAATATTCTGATGGTTCGACGTTCCCAAGAAATCCATCGGTTATTAATATCGAAACTAAACAGAATGAACCTAACCCTAGGAAGCCAAACCAAGTTGAACCTAGAGAGCATTTTGCTCTAATTGATTTTACTACAAATCTTTTTTGGATTAGTAGTCAGAAGAAAAGAAATATTTTATTAAATTTATTTAAATCAGAATTCCACACCAATAATATTGTTGCAAAGGATGTATATGACAAGGAACAATTTATAAGCGCACTTTCTAAACTTGATAAACTCCGTTTTGGAATGGTCCCGAATTTATTTAGTAATAATTCATCATTAACTGAAGCTTTTAAGGACGAGATAAATCAGTATGAAGCAGTTGAAGGAATTCTTGAGTTAAAATATGATGATAAATTTGTTGGAAATAGTTTATCAGAAAAAATTAGATCTCTATTCAAAAATGAAGGTTGTCTAGATGGTATTACAATTTCTGGTAGAGATAGTAGAAATTTAGGAATGCTTTTTAATACTAATGTATTTTCGCGCAAAATTGAGTTTAAAGCAATTATTGATGAAAATGAAATGTTCAATTCAGATGATGTTTTCAAAAAGTTAATAGAAAAAATAGAAGATGAAAAAAATTAAAAAACTTTCACCTATTTTATATATTGCTGTTTTTTTTCTATTTCTTACAATCTGGAAAATAAAAGAAACAGAAATATTAAATTCTATTGTCACGTTTCTTTCAATAACTACTGGATTTACTATAACAGCATTATCAATCATTGCTACTTCAAAATTCTCCCAAATACTTTATTCTATGGAATCAGAGGAGGACAATTCTAAAACACTTTTACACGAGTTAGTGGATAAATTCAAAAGCGCGACAAAAATATTTTTAATTACTATCGCGTTAATATTACTTTTCCCTTTCGTAGCAATTTATGACGCATACTATTTTTATTTGTTTTCATATTGTATTGAACCGAGCGATATTATCAAATCAATTGTATTTAGTTTAACCATATTGTCATTTTATAAATTTATTAGTTTGTTGATATTGTTCTCTAAATTTGTAATAAAAAGCGTATCCACTAAATAATATATACACTCTGTATATCATGCTGACAATATTTTCTCAATAAATAATTTTATAATTTTTCGTTTTGTAGTACCGCATTAAGTTTCTTTTTCCGGTAGTTCTGTTAAATAAATTCTTTAATAATTACTGGCGTTTCCTTTTTAAGTGGTATTCCTGTTCTGAAGTACCGCATATTGGCAATATATTGATACAAAATAATAAATCTGTATTATTAATATATAAAAAAGAGTTAAAAATTGGAAAATGAAAATAATGATATTGTAATGTTTTACTCTTAGCAGTCTGATTTACCGTTTGAGATTAATCGAAACCTTATTAGAAATACAATTAGAGACGTTTGTTCATCAATTGAAGACACATATTCAAGTACGAATATTCGCATTATTTTAGATGAAGCTACACAAGATTTACTTTCAAGCTAGCTATAAGGAATTCTAATTCATTATCAAATCTCATTTAGCTTTTTGATTTTAATATCCCTAATTTTATAATAATGTATTTAAAACTAACTTTATAATCATGGGAATTTCTTCCGAAGCTCAAGCTCGTATTAAAATAAATAAACTCCTCGAACTATCCGGGTGGCGGTTTTTCGACGATAACGGTAAAATAGCTAATATAAGCTGTGAGCATCGAGTTACTAAGAAAAAATACAAAACCGGCGATCTTGGAAACGACTTCGAGAAAATTGAAAACGGGTTTATCGATTACCTTTTACTAAATACCGACAAACGCCCCATCGCTCTTGTTGAAGCAAAAAAAGAAAGCATTAACCCTCTTGACGCTAAAGAACAAACCCGCGAATATGCACGCAGCTTAAACATCCGCTATATATTCCTTTCCAATGGTAATGTCCACTACTATTGGGACCTCCTAAACGGCAATCCTATCCGCATGTCAAAATTTCTTTCTATCGAAGAATTAGGCGAAGCTCAAAAATGGCAGCCTAATCCAGAGGGAATGGCATCTCTGCAAATTGATGAAAACTATATCGCCATATCTCAAGACCCCAATTGGCTCAGCTATTCTGATGAAGAGAAAAAACTGGCTAAGATTAATAAAAGTATTCGCGTTCTGAGAGATTATCAATTGGCTGCTGCCGACGTTATTAAAAAAGAATATTCTAAAGGACAAAGAAGGTTTCTTTTGGAAATGGCAACCGGCACCGGTAAAACTCTTCTCTCTGCCGCCATTATTAAAATGTTTATCCGTTCCGGTAATGCTGATCGTGTTTTATTCCTTGTTGATCGCCTAGAACTTGAAAGCCAGGCTTATAAGAATTTTTTTGCCTATCTTAGTTCCGATAGCATAAATTCTGTCGTGTATAAAGAGAATAGACACGAATGGTCTACTGCCCAAATTGTAATTACTACAATTCAAAGTCTTTCTTATAATAATCGCTATCTATCTGAATTTTCTCCTAACGATTTCCAGCTAATCATTTCCGATGAAGCCCATAGAACAATAAGCGGAAATAATAGAGTGATATTTGAGTATTTCATTGGCTCAAAACTTGGCTTAACTGCAACACCAAAAAATTATTTGAAAGGTGTTGATGTCAGTGAAATGAGTGAAGACGATCCCCGTCAGCTTGAAAAAAGATTACTACTGGATACCTACGATACTTTTGGATGTAAGAACGGAGAACCGACCTTTAGCTTTAGCCTGCTCGATGCTGTTAAGCATCAGCCGCCGTACCTAGGAGGCTGTCCGAGAATAGGAAAAGGATTATATAAAAAAAGTTAAAATAAAATTAGGAAAATTCAAAAGAAATATTATAATGTAGTTGAAAATAAAAAAGAAAATGAAGGAAAATGAACCAAC
>JAKBMG010000135.1 GCA_021831685.1 Bacteroidota bacterium
ATGGTAAGATATTTCATTTTAACGGGTATAATTGGAAAATGTTAAAAGTCTCAAGCCGTGGTGATGATTTTATGCAGATAAGAAAAGGAAATAATGATCCTAATTATTATTTATGGTCGTGGAGATCTGATAATGTCAACTCGGACTCGGTAAAAATATTTTCATTTAATGGAGTTGAATTACGGGAGATTCACAAAGGACTTATGAATGATACTCATGGAGCCGGAATAGAAACAATCAATGGGCGGGTATATTTCGGAATTGACAACGCTGTTTATACTTACGAAAACAGCACCTTTAAACAAAAATTTGTAGTGAATAATCCGAATTTTACGCAAGGTTTGACTGGAAGAAATGAGAAAGATATTTTTCTCGAGATGTGGGATGGGGTTGCACATTATAACGGAGAAAACATTGAATATATCTTTAGAGAAAATAACTTGGTCTTACGGGATATTGCTGTATTAGAGAATGAAGTAATATTGTTATACAACGATTTTTCGGAAGGGCTAAGTTTAATTTTACGGGGGAAACTTAAATAATTTTAGAGGAGGAGATGCTCTAAAGAATTTAGAAAAATAATTAATGGTAGCTGATGCTGATACATCAGCTACCTTGTAAAGAATTGCCCTCAAGGCTAGCAACCTGAATATTCAGTAAAACTGAATTAGGCGCAATTCTCTTTTTAAAAATACAAAAAATTAAACAAGGAGAAATGTTATGAAAACCAAGAAAGTATTTCTGTATTTATTAATCCTTTTTTCTGTTGGGAATTATTTTGCTCAAACACAAGGTATTGTTCAATTTGCAGATCGATACCCCTCAACTGCTTCAGTGCGGTATTATCTTGAGACTGGATGTTATAACTCATATAGCTATACAAGAGCTGGTTCAGAGATCGGCTCTACGTATACGAGTACGTATGATAGTCAATTGAAATGTTACAGAAATATAACTCAAACTTGGAACCGCGCTTTTCGTTTTAATTTTTCATTACCAACAAATGCTGTTTTAACTAAGGTCGAACTATTGGTGTCCAGCAACTATAGTGCTGAGATCGTTGGAGTACCCGCAGATATTTTCAGTTATACCGATCCAAACTTTTTCAATACAATTAATAATGGAAGTAATCTTTTTAGTCTTCCCGCATCGGCGTATCAAGATATAACTAGTTATGCATCACAATTTCTTTCAAATGGGGCTTTTTGTGTTGGTGCTCGGTCAACATCCAATACTCAAGTTATTAGCATCTCTTGTAGATTGACTTATGAAATTCCGGCACATTTAACATTTCAAAATAATATGGGTGGACAACTCAATGTAAATGGATCTAATTATACCGGGTCTTTTTCTAATGATTATTGGTTAAGCACAAATATTTCCTTATCCGTAAATGAACCTCAGACTGCTTCCAGCTATACATGGGTTTGGAATGATTCGGAGGCTCCATCAAATCCAAGTAGATGGGATAAAATTAAAAATAGTAATACATATTTCAAAAGTAATGATCAGTCATATAGTTTTTCCGTTACAGCAGATGATCATAATTCGACTTATAAAGCTATGATGCGAAAAGTATGCTCTAATAGTTGCTTATTCATATTTACCTCATTTTGCTTCTCTACAAAATTACATCAATCTTTCTACTTTTGCACCCTCATGCGTAAGGTGAGTTACTAAATGCTTTGAAGAGTGAAAAAGTTCAAAAAAAAATTATTTTACTCTACACGCTTACTTCAACAAATCTTCTTCCTGTTTGTGAACGCAATTTTACAACAGCTTATTATGAGCCGAAAGTATAGCAACCCCTCCCTTTTTAGAATATTTTAAAAGACTTGACAATCCCCAAAAAAAAAAACTTATTTACACGCAAGAGATTTAACATGATTTTCTTTAACTCATTTGGAGGTGAGAGTGTATCCCTTCATTAAAGCAGTAACATTTCTTTTTTGTTTTATAATTATTATTTCTTGCAACAACAGCCCAATTGAACCCGAACCACAGCCCGGCAGAAGAGATTATGTGTGGACTGTGGACACTTTAGCAATTCCATTTATGAGCTTTGCTCGTATATGGGGAAGTAACACTGATGATATTTTGATTGTTGGTCCTGGCGGCGGTTTGGATAAAACAATTTATCACTTTGACGGAGTAAGCTGGAAAACAGACAATATATCAAGGCCAATTTCACCCCTTTCAGTTTGGGGGTTTGGAAAAAATAATGTATGGTTTGGCGGAAGGGATGGAAGAATATGGCGCTATAACGGAATTGAATTGAAAGAGCATACACGTTTTGAAACAACACGTGAGAAAAACATAGGTTTTCAGGAAATGTGGGGAGATTCTCCAACAAATATTTTTGCTGCCGGTTATTCTGGCGATGAAGAAAACAGAACAGCAGTAATAGCGCACTATAACGGTGTAAAATGGGAATTAACGGAATTCACTGATTTAAAGAAATATAATTTTCTAAGAATCAGGAGAGCAAACACGGCAAGTAATAAATATTATTTAATGGCAATTAAAGATGAACCAACGACAGGAGATTTACTAAGTATATTTGAATATAAAGGAGGAACAGATATTAAATTAATTTATGAAGGGAAGGCTGGTTTACAAACGGCAGCTTTTATCCAAAAGATCGATGATGAAATGTATTTTGTAATAGGCAATACCCTCAATAAATATTCCGATAACGAATTCAAACAGTTGATGCAAATAACCTTACCAAATTTCGGTACACAAATATTTGGCAGAAGTAAAAAAGATATTTTCCTAAGAATGTTGGATGGTATTGCACATTATAACGGCAGTGATATAGAATATCTATATGAATTTAGCGGAAATGTTTCGTTAACTGATGCCGTTTTGTTTGATAAGGAAGTATTCTTTCTTGCATTCGATTTAACAAATGGCGATGACTTAATATTTCACGGAATGTTAAAATAATAAAAGGAGTAAATAAGCTGGTCAAAATCTAATTTACTAGTGTCGTGTTAATCATGAATTGACGGATATAATCTTTTAAGTTTCACCCTTGCATCTTTGGTTGTAAACTGCCAATTTATTTTAGCGTTTTTATTATTTCTATTTGATTGCCACGCACCAACTTCTTC
>JAKBMG010000021.1 GCA_021831685.1 Bacteroidota bacterium
TTGCATACAGTATTGGTAATCCAAACTGTACAGGGATAGGATTTGTAAAATCAACCGACGGCGGTGCAACTTTTTCCTCTCAACAACAGATCGCCTCGGTTAACCAGATTGGAGTATTTGATGGTGCTAACAGGTATAAATTAAAAAGTAATAGAATTCGTGTAAATAGTCACCCCTCAATATCAGTTGATCCGGTTAACGGTTATATCTATGTTGTTTATGCTACCAAAAGTATTAATGGGGATGCAGATGTCATGTTGGTAAAATCAACAAATAATGGTATTTCTTGGTCTACACCCTTAAAAATTAATAACGATAATACCAACACTGACCAATGGTTCCCATGGGTTGATATTAATCCTTCCGGGGAAATAAATGTAGTTTTTTATGACAGTCGAGTCGATCCGGTCAATAATGATTTAAGTGAAGTATACATCGCAAGGTCTACTGATGGAGGAAGTACCTTTAGTAATTTCAATGCAAGTAATTCTCCTTTTCAGCCGCAAGCGCTTCCAAATTCGCCATCGGGATATTTTATGAGTGAAAAATTTAATAAATGGAACATTGACGCAAATGTAATAAATCATAGAGCCGTTACAATTGTACTCGGTACAAATCAGATAGTATCGCAATTTAGAACTACACAATCCGGCACAACTATTAAAAATCAATTACTCGAATCAAGTTTAACGGGTAATGGCACAATTGATTTAGCGGATCCATGGTTAATAGACTTCAATGAATCACCTTACGGTATGCGTAACCAAGGGATGATTGCCCCATTCAAATCAAGAACTTCTCCTTTCTTGCCTGATTATACTACTTCATACGGCAGCGATGTTTACAAAGGCGTCTTTTTGAATCAAAACCTTACTTTTGATCCTAATCTTCCGATTTACTCAGTTCGTGCACAATCAACCCAAACAATAAATGGTTACACTTCCTATTTTCAAAACTGGAGCGCAATAAATGCTGCGCCTCAAGATGTAAGTGCATTAACTACAGGCGTAGTATTTACAAATAGCAATGCAGTTGTAACTGCAAATTATAAGGGACACTTAATATCCAACTCGACTTCAGGTTTATCTTCAAACAGTCAGCGCAAAGTAGTAAGAACAGACGACGGCAAACAACACTTAGTTTACGAATCAATGAATCAAGTATGGTATACATACAGCACGGATGGAGGAAGCACATGGTTACAAGAACAAAAAGTAGATTATTTGGGAGGTAATAGTAAAAGCGCATCAATCGCACAATCAAACGACGGATTGAATAAAGTATATGTTGTTTATCAAAGGGATGCTGTTGCCGCAGATAATTATCCCAAAATAATTCTTGCTGAATTCTAAAATGGTTCAATAACATGGAATGCGGATGTGTATACTCTTTCTTCCTATAGTGAAGAAACAAAACCAGCTGTAGCTGCGTTAAATAATACAGTTTGCGTAATCTTTAAACCAAGTTCAACTTCGGCGCTAAGAGAAAAGAACTTTTATTATTCCGGAAGCTGGAGCGCACATTCTGATTTTCAAGTGAACAATACAACTTCTAACAGCAGTAATCCGTCAATTGCCTCTGACGTTCAAAAATATTTTCTTGCATACCAGAACGGAACAACAGAAATAAAATATCTTGAGTTCTTCCGGGGTGTGGATAATGTATTATTCACTTACGAGGAATCCATAATTACAACCGGTTCACCATACACAAACAATATTGAACCTTCAATATCTTCACACGAGGGAGACCCTTTTATTAGCTGGAGTGGTTACAGCAGTGGTATTCCTACGGCAATTGTAAAAAGAAGAGTTAGCGGAACATGGTCAAACTTTAATTCTTTTGGAAGCGGAACAGTAAGAAATACAAACAGCAGTTCACGAGATGCCGGAACCGACGGCAGTATTGTGGCCTGGTGTAATATTTATAACGAGCACAAGTGTGTTAAACTTTTGAACGGAATATTTTCCAGTATAACTACAATACCGGAGACAGGGGGCAATGGGCAAATTCAGCTGAGTAATGGCTATGATTTCAATAACATAAAATCAGTAATTCTAAAACAACCCTTATCCAGCATATATGAAGTAAAACCATTACCATTCAATTTTTCAACACTGCTAAAAGAGAACGGGAATGTCTTACGTTATTATGGCAGAATGGCAATTAACCAAAAACAGGAAAAAACTTTTGTGTATTATCTTGGTAATATTTTGCTTGATGGGAAGAGCATTATGTTTAAGCATTTTCAAGATACAGCTAACATAAAAACAGATGATAATATGACAGAAATAATGGCGACTGAAAATATATACTTAAGACCAAATAGTAGTTTGCAATTATCAACTTCTTATTATGTAATTGACCGCGATAATACTAAAAAGCTTGTAAACGGAGACGAAATAAAATTCTCTGTTGAGCTTGTTGATGCAAACAGCAAAGAGGTGAGGACATCGTTCGATGAGGCTAAATATGATAGCAAAAGTTCGCCAGAGAAAAAGTCGAGCTATACTCTTAATCTAAAAAATATTAATGAAGGTAATTACTTTTTAAGAATCAGTACTAAAACAAACGGAGGTGGTGAATTTTATTATTGTGATGTGCAGGATGAAGAAACATCTACTCTAAAAAAGGAAGAACAAATTGAGTTGGAATTCAATAACAACAATAAAATTCCAACCGGATACGAACTACTTCAAAATTATCCCAACCCATTCAACCCGACAACGACAATTAATTATCAACTGCCGGAGAATGGATTTGTAACAATAAAAGTATATGATATGCTCGGCAAAGAGATAGCAACATTAGTGAATGGAAATAAAACAGCCGGATACCATAATGTAACTTTTGACGCAGGTAGATTAACAAGCGGAATATATTTCTATACAATCAGAAGCGGAGATTACTTCCAAGTGAAAAAAATGTTGCTAATTAAATAGAATTGACAGATAATAAAAAAGGCGGCAATAAAATATGCCGCCTTTTTGCCACCACTGTTAAATAATTATAAACTACTTCTTCAACTCCGGCATTCTGCCGG
>JAKBMG010000113.1 GCA_021831685.1 Bacteroidota bacterium
ATAAAAATGCCGGAGAATTATTCTCGCCACTTCTGTCTAAACTTAAAGATTTGATTAATGTAGATCTTAAGAATTTAGAAAATGAAATGGAAGCTGCCGGCTCACCCTGGACTCCCGGAAGAATACCGGATTGGGAAAAGTAAAACTTCTATGATTTTGATGTAATTACATAAACGTAATTACATCAAAATCTGTTTATTCTCTCATAAAGAGTTCAAAGAAATCTATCGGCAAGCAATTTCAATGTTGTTAATATAACAACGGTAATAAAAATAGGGCGGATGAATTTTGCTCCTTTTCTAATCACTAATCCTGAACCAATCTTAGCCCCTAATACTTGTCCGATTGCCATTGATATACCGGCAGCAAAGATTATTTGACCGCCGATCAGAAACAAGAAAAACGAAACCATATTACTCGTAAAATTCATAACCTTAGCAAAACCCGTCGCTTTTGTAAAGTTAAAACCGAGCATAGTTACAAAAGCTATAGCCCAGAATGAGCCTACGGGAGGTCCAAAAAAACCATCATAAAATCCTAATGCTAGTCCGAATACAGAATAAAAAACCTTCTTGGATAATCTAGGATGAATATCGATTTCTCCCAGGTTAGGTCTTGTGAACGTGTATATTATAATAGCAACTAATAAAAAGGGAATTATGTTGTTTAAGACTTTACCAGGAATTTTCTGCACTACCCATACACCTATAGCAGCTCCGATGAAGGTGCAAAAGATTCCCAGCGCTGCTTCCTTTAATATTACTCCGCCTTTTTTAACGTAATAATATGCCGCAGTAAAGCTTCCAAAACTTGACTGAAATTTGTTTGTTCCAAGAGTCATGTGCGGCGGAAAGCCTACGCTAAGCAAGGCGGGTATAGTAATTAAACCGCCCCCTCCAGCTATTGAATCGACTAGTCCGGCAAAGAAACCTGTAAATAATAATATCGGGTATAAGATAAATGGGTTTAACATAAATAAATCAACTAAAAAAAAGTGAATATGGACGATTTATTTCTCCCTCAAGTTCTGTTAGACTTAAATTCCTTGACTTCCTTATTATTTCTTTCCCGTCCATGAAAAACAATACAGTCGGCACTGCAAAAATATTGTTCTGTGCGGCAAGTTCTTTCGATTTATCGCAATCTACATAAGCAAATGTCATTAAAGGAAATTTAAGCTCTAATAATTCTATTAATTTTGGCTTAAGTACTTTGCATACATTACAAGTAAGTGTGCTAAAATAAACTACAGCGCCGGGGTTATCAGAAATAAATTTTTCAAGTTCTTCTACTGATTCAATATCCTTATGCATATTATTATCTATTATGTTCTTGTTAAAAATTAAGTGAACAGTTATCGCAGTTATGACAGGGCTTTTCATCCTTGAACCCGAAATAATCGGAGATGAATACTCTTTTACAGTCTTCACTCCTGAAATAGTTAACTACCGCCAGCAATTTTTTATTATCGCTCAAAAGTTTTTCTTTCAGTTTTGATTCATCTTCAAGTTCATGCGGTAGTTCATTTGTTATTTCAAGATTATGATTTTCAATCTGACCTTCAGTAACCCCGTATCTATCGAGCATCCCTAACGCAGTTTCTATTCTAAAATCATTTCGATTCTTGAAGTTCATCTGCTCGCGGAGAAATTCAAAACCGTCTGAATTAATTACTTCAATATCTCGTTTTATTAGATCGTAAAATGCTGAATAAAAATCTGCATCAGGGTTAGACCATTTTATAAAATCCATTTGTATGTATAGGTCTTGCTGACTGTAAAGTAGCTTGCATAGTGAATCTTTGCCGTCTCTACCGGCACGCCCAATTTCCTGGTAATACGATTCTATAGAGGAGGGAACTTCAGCGTGTATTACAAAACGTATGTCCGGTTTATCGATGCCCATTCCGAAAGCGTTTGTCGCAAGTATTATATCTTCCTTACCGTTGATAAAATCTCGCTGCATTTGCTTACGCTGTTTATCGGGTAGTTTACCGTGATATATTTTATGCTTGTATCCTTTGTCCCTTAACATTAGTGAAAATTTTTCAAGCGTCTGGATTAATGCAAAATAAATTATTCCTGAGCCTGAATAATTATCAAGTACAGATTTTATTTCATTAAACTTTTCTGCTTCATCAATAACGTCAACTGCTTCAAGACGTAAATTCGGTCTCTCAATTCCCTGATGAAATATCTTCATCTCATCTTTCCTAAGGCCGAGCTTTTTAATTATATCTAACTGCACTTCCTTTGTTGCTGTAGCAGTTAATGCTATTGTCAATGGGTTGCCGATTAACTTCCTGAATTCACTTATTCGTGAATAATCCGGACGGAAATCGTGCCCCCACTCTGAAATGCAATGTGCCTCATCAACGGCTAAAAGAGATATTTTCGCACTTTTTATTTTATCGGTAAAATCACTTTTCCTGAATCGCTCCGGTGTAACGTATAATAATTTTACCTTTCTATTCAGGAATTTCTCAAGCCGTTCTTCTCTTTCTTTCTTAGACAATGTAGAGTTAATAAAAGTAGCTGCAATATTTTTCTTCCTTAATGCATCAACTTGATCCTGCATCAGAGCAATAAGTGGACTTATAACTATCGTTTCTCCTTCAAAGTATAATGCAGGAATTTGATAGCATAGTGATTTCCCGCTGCCTGTAGGCATCAAAACGAGACTGTGCTTCTGTTCATCAATTGTCCGGTTTATTATTTCTTCCTGTAAACCCCGGAATGAATCATAATTAAAATATTCTTTTAATATTTCTTTTGGTGATGGCATAAAAACTTTAAAATCGTTAAATATAAAGATAAGTTCATAGAAGTAAATTAAACAAGTACGCAGTATTAAAATAATGGGCGAAATAAATCGCCCAATAAAATTATTCTTTCTTCATATTATTCATAAAAGGAGTAAGTAAATCAATCGGAACAGGGAAGATGATTGTTGAATTCTTATCCGAAGATATTTCGGTTAATGTCTGCAAAAATCTTAATTGTATGGCAACCGGGAATTTGCCGATTACTTCAGCAGCTTCAGAAAGTTTTTGACTTGCCTGAAATTCGCCTTCGGCATTAATAATTTTTGCGCGCCTTTCTCTTTCTGCCTGTGCTTGGATTGCTATAGCTCTCTGCATTTCTATAGGCAAATCAACCTGCTTTACCTCAACGACGGAAACTTTAACTCCCCAAGGTTCGGTTTGTTCGTCAATAATATGCTGAAGCTCCCTATTGATTTTATCGCGTTCTGATAATAGTTCATCAAGTGTTGATTGCCCGATTATGCTTCTCAGAGTAGTCTGGGAAATTTGGGAAGTAGCTGAATAATAATCTTCTACTTCAACAACTACTTTTTCCGCCTGCACAACGCGGAAATAAACGACTGCATTTACTTTTAACGAAACGTTATCTTTAGTGATAATATCCTGAGGAGGTACGTCCATTACTATTGTTCGCAAGCTAACTTTTACCATGCGGTCCACCATTGGTATTAGAAAGATAATGCCCGGACCTTTTGTTTCGATCAATCTTCCAAGGCGGAATATAACACCCCGCTCGTACTCGCGAAGAATTCTAATTGAGTTACTCAGAATGAACAACACAAAAAAAACAATGATAAAAAAGAAAATTGAAATTGTATCCATTAAAGCCTCCTTCTGCCAAACAATAATTATTTGGCTCTGCGTATTATTAAATTAAGGTTTGAGATTTCACTTACTAAAATTTTTTCACCTTTTGAAACATTCCCATCTTTACTTTCCGCATTCCAGATTTCACCGTGAACTCGAACCTGCCCTTTCGGGGTTAAATCGGTTATCGCCTCTCCTGGTGCATTAATTAAACCTTCTCTTCCCGTTTTTGGTTTTAGTCTCTGCGCTTTAATTCCGTATCCAATCGCAAAGAGAAAAAATCCAAGTGTCAAAACTGCAATAAGAATTATAAGTTCCCAAGAAATATCCATTCCGCCAAGCGTTGCATTAGTGTTGATTAGCATAAATGACCCGAGTACAAGCGACGTAACTCCGCCGACTGTTAAAATTCCGTGGCTTATAATTTTAATTTCAAGAACGAAAAGAATTATTCCGAAAATTATTAGAGCGAGTCCGGCATAATTTATCGGCAAAGTATTCATCGAATAAAAAGATAATATCAAACTGATAACTCCTATTACTCCCGGGAAAATAGCACCGGGGTTATATAATTCAAATAACAAACCGAGTGTACCGAGCATAAAAAGTATATAGTAAATATTGGGATCGCTTAGAAGACTAAGAAGCTTTTGCTGAAGGGTCATGTTAACATAGATAATTTTTGCTCCTTTGGTATGAAGAGTTCCGCTGCCGCTTTCTGTGGTTATTTCTTTACCGTCTATTTTTGCTAAAAGATCGTTTAAATTATTTGCGATAAGATCGATTACGCTGTCTTTCAAGGCTTCTGATTCGGTAATTGAAATACTGTTTCTTACGGCATCTTCAGCCCACTTAACATTTCTTTTCCTTTTTTCGCTAATAGACCGGATAAATGCCGCTGCATCGTTTGTAACCTTTTCAGTCATAGTCGAATCCATTTTCCCTTGAAGCGAAACTGGGTGTGCAGCTCCTATGTTAGTGCCCGGAGCCATTACGGCTATGTTTGCCGCTAAAGTTATAAATACTCCTGCAGATGCCGCTCTCGAACCTTGTGGAGCTACGTAAACAATTACGGGAATTGGTGATTGAAGAATATTTGAAACGATATCGCGTGTTGATTCAAGAAGTCCCCCGGGAGTGTTTAGCCTTAATATCATGCACTGAGCATTCTCTTTAACAGAATATTCTATCCCGTACTTTATATAATCCGAAGCTGCGGGATTAATTGCTCCGTTAAGAGTCAAAACAACAACTTTATTGGACTGGCTAAATAATAGAACTGAAAAAATTAAAACAAACAATACTAAGGATACTTTTCTAAACATCTCTATCCCCGATAATTTTTCACTGGTAACTTATATAAGAATGAGAATACAAACAAACTAATAATCATATCTGGCAAATGGATGTAACATTAATCAAACCAAGTGAAAATTCTCTTTAAACTAATATTGATTCTAAATTTTGCTTATCTTAATTTCTACAGTCAATTACATATGAATCCATGACATTGAATAATTGTTTACTAATAACTTGAACTTAATCTTAAACTTAAACTTAGAAGGGAGCTCTTTTGTATGAGCGATCAGCAGCTTTCCGGTGACGTTTATTATCCTTCAAAAGAAGTCATTAAACATGCAAATGCAAAATGTGACGATATTTATCAATTTGCTTCTGAAAATTATGAAGGCTTTTGGGAAAAAGAAGCAAAAAATCTTCACTGGTTTAAAAAGTGGAATAAAGTTTTAGATGATTCTAACAAACCCTTTTATAAATGGTTTGTTGGCGGAAAGACCAACATTGCATACAATTGTCTCGATGTTCATGTTGAAACCTACCGTCGTAATAAGTTAGCATTAATCTGGGAAGGTGAAAACGGAGAGTTTAGATCATTCTCTTATTTTTCCCTCCGAAGAGAAACATGCAAGTTTGCAAACGTTCTTAAAAGTCTTGGGGTTGGTAAAGGCGATAGGGTTACTTTGTATATGGGACGCATACCCGAACTTATGATCGGCATGCTTGCCTGCGCAAGAATAGGGGCAATACATTCTGTGGTTTATGGCGGCTTTTCTGTCGAATCACTTCATGAAAGATTAGAAGACAGCCAGTCAAAAGTATTAATAGTTGCCGACGGTTCTTATCAAAGAGGAAAAATTGTGCAACTTAAAAAGATAGCCGATGAAGCTTTGCAGCGTGCCGCGACAGTAGAAAGTGTCCTAGTAGTAAAACGTACCGGCGAGCCGGTGAATATGGAAGCCGGGCGCGATATGTGGTATCACGAATTAATGGCTCTGCCTATTGCTAATAATTCATGTAACATAGAGGTGATGGATGCGGAAGATCCTCTCTTTATGCTTTATACTTCGGGAACGACCGGCAAACCCAAAGCGATTCTCCACACTCACGGCGGATATATGGTTGGGGTTTATTCAACTCTAAAATATGTTTTTGATATTCACGAAGAAGATCGCTACTGGTGTGCTGCTGATCCGGGCTGGATCACGGGGCATAGTTATATCGTTTATGGTCCTTTGCTAAATGGCACTACTTCTTTTATGTATGAAGGCGCCCCTACTCACCCTTATCCTAATCGCTGGTGGCAAATGATAGAGAAATACGGAATAAATATTTTGTATACTGCTCCCACTGCTATTAGAGGCTTAATGCGTTTTGGCGAAGCCTGGCCTAACCGCCATGATCTTTCTTCTTTAAGAATGCTTGGTAGCGTAGGCGAACCAATTAACCCTGAAGCCTGGAAATGGTATCACAGAGTTATCGGAAAAGAGAAATGCCCTATCATGGATACATGGTGGCAGACGGAAACCGGAATGTTTATGATTACCCCTATGCCATGCCTTCCTTTGAAGCCAGGCTCCGGGACTCTACCTTTCCCAGGTCTTAAAATGGATATAGTTGATGAAAATGGTGAATCAGTAAAACCAAATGAAGAAGGATATCTTGTTATAAAAAATCCCTGGCCTGCAATGATAAGAACAATTTATAATGATCCTGATAGGTATGTAAGTCAATATTGGAACAGGTTCCCTGGAGTTTATATGACCGGCGATTCTGCCCGTCGCGATGTTGACGGATATTATTGGGTTATCGGAAGAGTTGATGATGTAATTAAAGTTTCAGGTTATAGGCTTGGTACTGCGGAAATTGAAAGTGCCCTGGTTAGCCATCCGGCAGTTGCTGAAGCTGCCGCAATCGGACTGCCGCATGACATTAAAGGTAATGCGATTTATACTTATGTTATCTTAAAAGCAGGGTTCTCGAAAAGCGATAAGTTGATTGAAGAATTGATACAACATGTCGGACACGAAGTAGGGCCAATTGCAAAACCTGAAAGTGTTGAAATTGTTGACTCTCTTCCGAAAACGCGAAGCGGGAAAATTATGAGAAGAGTCCTTAAAGCAAAAGCCCTGGGTCTCGATCCCGGAAATATCTCAACTCTGGAAGAATAAAATTCCCAAAGAATAAAGCCGGTTTTAGCACCGGCTTTATTTATAAGATTGTGAACGATATTATTGTTTTATGTTAAACCTGTCATCCGAAGACGTGAATATTTTAATTATTTAGTCATCTTACGCAAATGCTGGATAATTGGAGTAATGGAATCATGGAGTAGTGGAATTGAATAATTTTTCCTTTTATTCCAACATTCCATTACTCTAAAGGAAAATCCTGCGTAAGGTGAGTTTATAATTTATAATTGTTTGTAATCCAAAGATTAAGTCCGAATTTTTTTAATGTGGCCTGAATAATATAAGTCACCAACATCCCAATATAAGCGCCTGCAATTACATCACTTAAGAAGTGGTAATCAGTTGCGATCAATGCGGCTCCGAGAAGCGATAGTCCCAAAACAGTAATCCGCCGGTACCGGGGGTATATATACCAAACCGCAACACCGAATGCTGTAAAGACAGTCATATGCCCGGAAGGAAAACAACCTATTCCTGCTCCATGAAACCAGTTGAATTTTAGCTCCGTATGAGTAGTCAACCAAAGCCTTGTATTTGTTCTTCCAAATGCATATTGTAGATAGGTTTTTAATATGTACGCTATAGGCACGGCCAGAGCAGCCAGTTGCAGAAACCGCCTTTGATCATCTCGCCTCTTGCTATGCGAAAGATATAAGAAATCAAACCACATGATTGCAGTCCCAATGTATACAATGTAAGGTAAAATATCGGGGATGTTTGATGTGGAAGTGTGCAATACATGATTTGATCTAAGTATCTCCATTACCTTTAAAGCAACCAGACTATCAAGAAACTGAATGCTGAAAAGTATGCTTAGCAAAGTAGCAAGGGTTACTATGATTAAATAGTAATTTTTTGAATGTGTCTTTGTCAATTTACTCTGATTGGATTCTAAAAGCTCTCTATAAAATAATATTTGTTCCGAACCAATTAATCGAAGAATTTCCTTCTCAAATATACCCTTTTGTCCTTTAATATAGCGCAAACATAATAAAATATTTCTTATGAGATGAGAATTAGATTAGTTTTAAGCTGATTTGATACTATTTTATTAAGATCATTTTTTTTGTAAGAATGGATTCTTCGGTCTTTAGCTGGTAGAAGTAAATCCCGCTGTTTAAACCAGAGGCATTAAATTGAACATTATAGTTTCTCCCGGCTTCTGCTATACTGTCAAATAAATTTGCGACTTCTATTCCGAGGACATCATAGACTTTAATGGTTGCGTGCATTCTATGAGGAACCGAAAATCCGATATTAGTCGATGGATTAAAAGGGTTTGGATAGTTTTGGTTCAAGGAAAAATCTTTTATAACTGTAGGCGAATTTTTTACATCCATAGGTGTTGCAATTGAAAATGCACCTGTTGAAGAGATGCTAGTGGATAAGTTATTCTTGTCAAAAATTTTAATTAAACAATTTTGCGATGAAACATTTGGAACTAAGAATCTGAAAAATCCATAAATTGCCTGGGCATCCGGTGCTAATGTGCTCCAGCTTGATCCGCCGTTCGTTGATAACCCGATTATTAAATCTGAAATCGAATAGCTGTTCCATCTTACTTCTTGCACAGAGCCTGCCTGCCAGATTTCCCCTACAGCCGGCGATAATATTTGAATAGATCCTGTTAGCCCTGGCTCTACAATATCAACTTTGTAAAAATTAAATCCACCGGTATCAAAAACAATTTTTAACTTGTGTACGCCTTTTTTCAATAAAATAGTGTTTGCGCTAATTGTCGTCCATGTTTGCCATCCGCTGGTAGACGGAACTGTTATTGAACCGGTGACATTAATCCCGTCTATTTCGACATGCAGCGAACCTCCTCCCGATTCCGAAGCAACACGAAAATTGAAATTATATGTGGCGCTGTCTATTATATTAACTGTGTAATTTAACCATTCACCCGGGTTAATCCAGCCGACATCGTAACCGCCTCCGTTATCGACGCATGATTCTATCCCGACACTGTCATTCCTATAAAGCCCTCCGTTATTTGTTGTTGCTGTATTGTAATACCCGGAATTTTGACCACCTAAATCATAATTGATGGCATAGATAGTCCCCGGGATTTTTGTCGGATTACCTGAATACGGAGCTTGTCCACCGCTTCCTACTGTTACATTTGACGAACTTGATGTCGCCTGATATCCTGAATCTGTTGTTACTACTGCTGAGATAGAATAATTTCCCGGACTAACATTTCTCCATGTCATTTGGTAAGGACTAATATCGGATTCTCCTATTTTTAGTGCACCCTGAAAAAATTCCACCTTAGAAATTTTTCCGCTGTATTGAACATTCGTATTTATCGGAATATCTGAAAGTGTTGCATAAGTTGAACTATTTAATGGAGAACTTAAATTTATTTGAGGCAATGCCGAAATATTTTTATAAACTCTAACATAATCAACTACCAATTGCTGAGGAAATACAGTCGAAGAATCAGGGTTACTCGGCCAACTTCCGCCAACAGCGAGATTAAGAATGATGAAAAACGATTTCCTAAAGGCCTCTAAAGCAGACGGAGAAGTGTTTAGTACATTATAAGTTATTCCGTCAATATGCCATGCAATTTGCGTTGGAGTCCAGGTAATATCATAAACATGGAATGAGTCTGCTAATGTTCCTGAATTTAAAGTGTAAGTGTTAGTAAAATCGCCACCCCAATGAGCCGAGCCGTGCACGGTATTTTCTCTTCCTTGACCGCCTATCATTTCCATAATATCGATCTCGCCGCATTTAGGCCAGCCGACGGAGCTTATATTGTCTCCCAACATCCAGAAAGCCGGCCACATTCCTTGACCGAATGGAAGCTTCATCCTTGCTTCTATCTTTCCGTATTGAAACGATTTTAATCCTTCAGTCTTTATCCTTGCAGAAGTATAAGAACCGTTGCTCTCTTTTCGCGCATTTATATAAAGGTATCCGTTCTGAATATAAATGTTGTTTGAGCTGTTGGTATATGTCTCCAATTCATTATTTCCCCAGCCTTTATTGTTCCCTAAATCAAATGTCCATGCGGAATTATCAAGTGTAGGTCCGTTGAATTCATCTGACCATACTAATTGATAATTCTGCGCGAATGTTGATATATAAGGAAAAAGAAGTAGTAGAAAAATTTTCTTCATAATTTTTTACCATTTTAATTATTAAAAAATTTCAAATGTTTTTACAATATTTGATTAATCATATTCTTATTAAAGATTCATATTTTATGCCAGATAATAAGACGTTCCTATGATGATTTATCGAAAATTCAGAAGTAATTCAAATGTAGCAATTATCTAAATAATAAATCAATTTTATTAAAAGGATAAAATTTCTATCTCTTTAAAATTATAAAGAATGTTTAAAAATATTCTTTTGATGCAAGTGTATTACTTACTTGGACAAAAAAGAATGTACCTGCTTTCGACCCAGATCCAATGAGGCCGGCTTATACTAATTATCTTAAATATGTAAAGTTTGCGCCAAGCAATTGGAAATCATGGGATGATATATCAAATTGGTATTACATTAAGCTATACAAGCCTAAAGTTATTATAACAGACAGGATAAATAATAAAGCGAAAGAACTAACACAGAATTGCTCAAATGAAATAGAAAAGCTTTTTGATTATGTTCAGTCGATTCGTTATGTAGCAATCGAATTAGGTAGGGGTGGAATAATTCCTAATTCGCCTGAAAAAAGTACTTAAAAGGAAATGCCGCGACTGTAAAGATAAATCAGCTTTATTGGTAAGCTTATTAAGTTCAGTGAATATTAATACTAAACCCGTTTTGGTCTTAACTTCTAGTGAAGGAAGAGTCGATCCTGATTTCCCTTCATGGAATTTTAACCATATGATAGTTAAAGCGACCACAAAGAGCAGTTCTTCATATTGGATGGACCCGAAAGTTGACCATTGTAAATTAGGAGAACTTCCCTCTGAATGCCAAGGCATAAATACATTAGTACTCAATAATGTAAGGACTTCTCAGATTGAAGTGATTCCACAAACTTCATTCGTAGATAATGAAAAGGATATAAACATCGATGTTTCATACGAAAACAACAACCTGCAAACTATGATATTTCAATTAAATTCAAAGGCGAATTAAACTATAATTATAGATCATATTTCAATGATAAAACAAAAGACGAGATAATTAAACTTTGTAAATCATTAGTTGCTGATAATCATTTAGATACTAAAGTCACAGACTATTCATTAAACAATCTCGATTCTGTGAATTCAGATCTCCGGTTAGAATTTAAGTTGAATGTTCCAAATGCAATAATAACGCAAGGTAATTTTCGCTTTCTGAATATTTACTCGGTTAATATTATTCCTAGCTTTTCATGGCTTGCAAGAGAAAAAAGACAATATGATCTGGAATTTAATTTTCCATATTCAAAAAATGTTGAAACGAAAGTAAATCTTCCCAATGATAGATATGTTATAAAAGATTTGCCGTCAAATTATTTTGACAGAGAAAATGGTATTTCATTTAAGAAAAATTATCAAACAATATCGTCTAACGGATTCTCATGTGACGAGATATTTTCAATATCATCAAAGGATATTAAAGCAAAACATTTTGATGCCGTCAAGAATTTTGTTAACAACATTAAAAATAATTTGAATGAGAAAATAATTCTTACTTCTAAGTAGGAAAATCTAAATTTTAGATAGTACCAGTTAAACTTTCTGCCGTGAACGGAATGTCGGATAATTCTATTTTCGGATGTTTCTCAATAAAATAATTCATTGACCATTCGCTTGTTAATAAAATTACAGTCCTGTCATTTGAATCCATTGCAATAGCAGCGCCGGCAGGCAGGACAATTTTCTCTAATTGATCATCGCTAATCTCAGGCGAAACCCACCGTAATACTTTCCAGTTTGTTTGCTCTAATCTTGATTCCGCACCGTACTCATCCTGCAAACGATATTGAACAACTTCAAATTGAAGAGGTCCAACAGCACCGAGTAGTGGAACTTTTTGATATGAACTTTTTAAGTAGAAGGCTTGAATAACACCCTCTTGCAAAAGCTGATCAAGACCGTCTCTAAATTTTTTGTAATTTGAAGGATTGGGATTGTGCATGAATACAAAGTGTTCCGGTGCGAATTTTGGAATTTCATGATAGATAATTGCCGGATCTTCTGTAATCGTATCACCGATTCCAAAGTTTGAGTTCCCTACAAATCCAATAATATCGCCTGCATAGGCTTCGTCGATTGTTTCGCGATCTTGACCGAAGAGTTTTTGAGAATTAGACAATCGAAGTTTTTTCCCTGAAGTAGCGTGAGTAGCCTGCATATCGCGAGTAAATTTTCCCGAACAAACTCGAAGAAATGCTATTCTATCCCTATGCTTTGGGTCCATGTTTGCTTGAATCTTAAAAATGAATCCTGAAAAGTTATCGTCTTCAGGTTTTACAATTCCGGAAGTGCTTATTCTTGCCGCAGGGGGAATTGCATAATTAAGAAATCCGTCTAACAAAAGCTGCACACCGAAATTGTTCATTGCGCTGCCGAAGAAAACCGGAGTTAATTTACCTTGAATGACCGCATCGGAATTAAATTGTTCCCCCGCAGTATCGAGCATTTCTAGCTCTTCGATTAAACGGTCATAATTTTCGGGGCTTAATTTTTCTTTCACGAAGGGGTCTGTAACATTGTGAACCGAAACGGGAGCAATAAATTGGCCGCCTGTTGTTTTTTCAAATAAATGAATTTCTTTTCCGATCCGGTCATATACACCTTTGAAATCAAGGCCAGTGCCGAGCGGATAGTTCATTGGATAAGCTCCGATTTTCAGAACGCTTTCCAATTCATCAATCAATGCAAGCGGGTCTAATGTAGGGCGGTCTAATTTATTTATAAATGTAAATATCGGTATTGACCTTTTACGACACACCTCGAATAATTTTTTTGTTTGAGCTTCAATTCCTTTTGCAGCATCAATTACCATCACGACTGCATCCACGGCTGTTAAAACACGGTAGGTGTCTTCGGAGAAATCTTCGTGACCCGGAGTATCAAGTAAATTTATCTTGTATCCTCTGTAATCAAATTGAAGGACTGTCGAACTGATTGAAATTCCTCTCTTCTTTTCAAGCTCCATCCAATCGGATGTAGATGATCGTTGATTCTTTCTTGCCGTAACCGAACCGGCTAGCTGCACAGCACCTCCGTACAATAGGAATTTTTCCGTAAGTGTTGTCTTTCCTGCATCAGGATGAGATATGATTGCAAAAGTTCTGCGTCTATTAATTTCTTTTAAATTTATCATTGTATAAGTTGAATTAGTATATAAAAAAAGTAACTAAGGATTTTAAGCGGAAATGTCCTAGTAGAAGAACCGGGATATTATGTGCTGGCTTTCAACCTGGTAAGTCGAACGATTATTGTCTTTATGAATTTTCAAAAGGCTCTAACTAAATTATTTTTACTGCACAAATTTAATTATTTTTCCCTCCTAGAACAATATTCAAGAGTAATTCACATTTTTATATAAGAATTATATCAAAAGGCTTAGAAAACTACTGATTCATGGCGAATTTAATTAACACTAGTGATATGGATAGAAATTCTGCTTATAATGAAGCAATTAGGTTTGCAAAGAATCATTACGAAAACTTTCCAGTCATCTCTTTCCTAATTCCAAAAGACTTAAGAAAACATATTGCTATAATTTATTGGTTTGCAAGAACGGCAGATGATATCGCGGATGAAGGGACATTAACTCAAGCAGAAAGACTAATCCAACTCAATGAATTCGAAACGAGATTGACCGAAACATTAAAAGGCAACTTCTCAAATCAATTTGATTTAGCACTTCATTCAACAGTGAAAGAAAAAAACCTATCGCTCAAATATTTTTATAACCTTTTAAAGGCATTTCGGCAAGACATTACAGTTAAAAGATATGAGGACTTTTCGTCACTTCAGAGCTATTGTGTCAACTCAGCTAATCCGGTCGGAAGACTAATCCTTGAGTTATACAATATCCGTGACGAAAATGCATTTAATTATTCAGATTCAATTTGCACAGCCCTTCAACTAACAAATTTTTGGCAGGATACTGCCTTAGATTTTCAAAAGGGCAGAATTTATTACCCGGCAAAAGAGATGGAAAAATTTGGTGTCACTGAAAAAATGTTTGAGTTGAATGAAAATAATTTTAATTTAAAGGGGATGGTAAAGCATAATGTTGAGAGGACGTTAAAATTATTTGACGATGGCAAGAACCTTCTTTTGTTTTTAAATGGAAGATTGAATTATGAAATTAAATGGACCATCATGGGAGGCGAAAAAATTTTAGATAAAATAAGATTGCTTAATTATAATGTCCTTAATTTTCGCCCCGAAATAACAAAAAAAGATGTTTTATCTCTATTAATAAAGTCTTTCTTTCAATTATGAGTGATTCGGTAAAAGAAATAGCGAAAGGCAGTAACAGTAGTTTTTATTATGCCTTCAATTTGCTTCCCGTGGAAAAACGGGATGCAATGAATACTGTCTATGCTTTTTGTCGCAAAACAGACGATATTGTTGATACCGAAAACGAATCGGACGAAATTAAATATGATAAGCTGCACAAATGGAGAGTTGAATTAGAAAAATCTTTACGCGGGCATTCCGACTACCAGCTTCTAAATAAACTCGGTAAAACAATCACCCAGTTTAATATCCCTACTGACCCGTTCTTCGAATTATTAAAAGGAATGGAAATGGACCTTCAAAAGAAAAGATATGTTACTTTTGAGGACTTGCAGCTTTATTGCTACCGCGTTGCTTCTACTGTCGGCTTAATGTGTATAGAGATTTTTGGCTACAAACATAAATCCGCTAAAGACTTTGCCGTTGACCTAGGTATTGCTCTTCAACTTACTAATATCCTGCGAGATGTTAAGAAGGACTCACTTAACGGGAGGATTTACATACCGCAGGAGGATTTGCAGAAGTTTAATTACTCAGAAGATCAACTGTTTAATCAAACGTATAACGGAAATTTCCAATCTTTAATGCAATATGAAGTAAACCGCGCTGAAATATTTTTTGACCGTGCAACAAAAGCACTTAACCTTGACGATAAATATTCCATGTTTGCCGCTAGAGCTATGCAGCATATCTATCATAAAATACTTGAAAAAATTATAAACGCTAATTACGATGTTTACCATAAAAATATTAAAGTCTCTAAAGTGGAAAAGGTGGGCATAGCTGTAGGCGTTTGGGCAAAGTACAGCCTAGTTTATTAATGAAGAAATGCATAGTAATAGGAGGAGGATTTGCCGGTCTAACATCTGCAGTCTACCTTACCAAAGCAGGATATAATGTTGAACTCATAGAAGCTTCGTCTAAGCTAGGCGGGCGTGCCTATTCCTTCCTTGATAAGAATACCGGCACCGTAATTGACAACGGACAGCACATTCTGATGGGTTGTTATGAAGAAACTCTAAAATTTATTAAACTGATTAAAGCTGAAGATAATTTTCATTTTCAAAAAAGATTAGAGGTAAATTTTCTTGCATCCAATTTTAAAATTCTACCATTAAAATCTTTCCCCGTTTTTTATCCTTTAAATCTATTGCTTGGTTTGCTAAATTATAAAGCCATTACATTTTTTGAAAGACTAAAGCTTCTAAAGTTCATATTGACGCTTCCGTTTTTTTCTAAAAAAAAATTAGATCATATGAACGTTGCTGAGTTGCTTGAAAATGGAAATCAAAACGAAAACATTAGAAAAGCATTTTGGGAAATTATCGCGGTTGGCGCTTTGAATGCAAATATTAAAAATGCATCTGCAAAAATTTTTGCGGATGTCTTGAGGAAAATATTTTTCAAGGGAAATTCCTCTTCGACAATTGTCCTCCCCTTATATGGTTTAAGTGAATCCTATTGCAATCATGCTCAAAAATTTATAGAAGAAAATAATGGGAGAATTTTTTTTTCAGAGCCTGTCTTATCGCTGCAAATTGAAAATGAAAAAGTTTCAGAAATAATTACCTCTAAAAGAACTATCACGGATTTTGACTTTGTTGTAATCGCAGTTCCTTTGTTTGCGATTGAAAAGATTTCTCCGGATATAATTACTGATAAGTTTCATCTCAAGTATTCTTCAATTCTGTCAACTCATATTTGGTTGAACGAAAATCCATTGGATAAAACTTTTTATGGATTGATTGATTCTGAAGTACATTGGATTTTTAACCACGGCACACACATCACTATCGTTATTAGCCATGCGAATGAACTGGCAGAGAAATCAAACGAAGCAATTTTTGAAATTATTATGTCTGAGATTGAAAAATTTACAAAAATTAAAAAAGAGTTGGTTATTAGATATAAAATTATTAAAGAAAAACGGGCAACATTTATTCCGTCAGGTGATATAATAAAACTAAGACCACCGGCAAGAACAAAATTAAGAAATGTTTTTCTTGCAGGGGAATGGACGGATACCGGCTTGCCGTCGACAATAGAAAGTGCTGTCAAAAGCGGGCACACTGCAGCAGAAATTATTATTGGACAATCATATTAGCCTACATCTTTTCTTATTATTTTGAGAATAAGGCACCCCAAAAAAGGTTTTCTGACCCTACACTTTCGGATAGTAACACAAGAAAAATTGAGTTGATTATTATCCCGCTTGTTATTAATTTTTATACAAAGTTGTTTCAATCATTTATTTTTATGATCAAATTCCATCCACATACAATAGAAAGGAGCCAATCTAGCAAATCAAAATTCCATAATCATTTTCGTTTTATCGTAATAAGCGATTGTAAGAACTTTCTAATTACAAAATTTTATATACAAATTTCCGGGGATTAAAATGAATAAAGATCATTTAACTCTAACCGATACAGCTAAACTATTTATCAATGATAAAGAGTTTGACTTACCTACAACTGTTGGTTCCGAAGATGAAGTAGGAATTGATATCTCTCAATTAAGAAATAAAACCGGCGCAATAACGTTTGATTCCGGCTATGGAAATACCGGCTCGTGCCAAAGTTCTATTACATTTATTGACGGAGAAAAAGGAATACTTCGTTACCGCGGATATCCGATAGAAGAACTAGCTGAGAAATCTAACTTTATTGATGTAAGTTTTCTGCTCATATTTGGACATCTTCCAAATAAAGCTGAGCTCGAAAGATTTCACTTTCAACTAACTCATCATAGCCTGATTCATGAAGATATGAAAAAATTTTTTGAAGGCTTTCCTCCTACTGCTCATCCGATGGGAATTCTTTCAGCGATGGTTAGTTCATTATCTGCGTTTTATCCAGAAGCTGGATATGATGCCGACGTTGAACTGAATATTGTTAGATTACTGGCAAAATTAAAAACCATTGCTGCTTTTTCATATAAGAAATCTATCGGGCAGCCTTACGTTTATCCAAGGAACGACCTTAGCTATAGCGCCGATATGTTGAATATGATGTTTGCGGTGCCATCAGAGCCTTACGAAGTTCCTAAAGTTGTTGAAGAAGCTTTGGATCTCCTTTTAATTTTGCATGCCGACCATGAACAAAATTGCAGTACATCTACCGTGCGAATGGTTGGAAGCAGTGAAGCTAATTTATTTGCTTCAATTTCATCAGGTATCTGTGCGCTTTGGGGACCGCTTCATGGCGGAGCAAACCAGCAAGTAATTCAAATGCTCGAAAAAATTAAAAACGATGGTGGGGATTATAAAAAATATATTAACCTTGCAAAAGATCGCGAATCAAAATTTAAGTTGATGGGCTTCGGTCATAGAGTATATAAAAATTTTGATCCGAGAGCTAAAATTCTAAAAGGCTCCGCCGATAGGGTTTTGTCTGAAATCGGCGTAAAGGATCCGCTTTTGGATATTGCAAAGAACCTTGAAGAAATCGCTTTGAAAGATGAATTTTTTATTGAACGCAAACTTTATCCCAATGTTGATTTCTATAGTGGAATAATTTACCGTGCAATGGGAATTCCTACTAATATGTTCACTGTTATGTTTGCTCTGGGAAGGCTTCCCGGGTGGATAGCGCAATGGAAAGAAATGCGCGAAACTCCCGGCGCAAGAATTTACCGTCCGAGGCAAATTTATACCGGCGAAACTAAACGTTCCTTTGTTCCACTGGAAAAAAGATAGAAAAAAGTACTATAACTAAAGCGCACAGTTTCATCCTTTTTAAGATTGTGCGCTTTTGTTATTTTAAAAGCTTGTGGATAGCTTGACCAGCGAAACTTTGATAATTCAAAATTTTCTCAAGCTCAATTATGCGGGAGGTCTTCGTTGTAGAGTCTATAGCAATCGACTTAAAAAGATAATGCTTTTTATTGATGAACATTGTAAATGAATATCCGGATTCTGTAATTGAGTTAACTTTGTTAAATAAAAATCCGGCCAAATCAATTTTAATTGAAATCCATATAATCAAACTAAGAATTAGGATAGTTAGAAACACTTTTTTCATCTTGAGCAAAATCTTTCTCTTCGTTTTTAACCTCTTTGTAATTTAAATAAAGTAAGTTTAAATAGAAAAGAGTAAAATTTCTTCTGTGATAACGAGTGAGGTTATGCGTATTTTTTGTCTAAAAGAATAAGTTATGAATGAAAAAGCAAAATATTATGTAACGAAACTTCAGCTAAATCCACATCCGGAGGGAGGATATTATAAAGAGATCTATCGTTCGGGTGAGATTTATTTTGCTGAACACCTTCCAGGTAGATATTCCGGCGGGAGAAATTTTTCGACTTCAATTTATTTTTTGCTCGAAGGCAAACAAGTTTCTAAGTTTCACAAATTGAAGTCGGATGAACTCTGGCATTTTTATGACGGCACCAGCATTAAAATTTATATATTTAATGATTCCATGGGTCTTAGTGAAATTGTTCTTGGAAATAATTTGGATAAAGGTGAAATTTTCCAAATCGCTATTGAAAAAGAAAATTGGTTTGCAGCGGAAGTAATCGATAAATCTTCTTATTCGCTAATTGGCTGTACTGTGGCACCGGGGTTCGATTTTGCTGATTTTGAATTAGCAAATAGAAAAGAACTGGTTGAAAAATTTTCTCTTTATAGGGATTTAATAAAACGATTTACGAATCCATAAAATAGCAAAGCGGAAATGCTAAAAGTTAAAAATTGGTCGTAATAAATTGGGCGAAAAAAAATTTACCTTATAATAAATTCTTTATTAACTTATGTTTTCAACCATTGTAAATAGTAAAATATCAAGGTTGATATTAAAGGCTAATTTGTATAATTTTTTCGTGCAAAAAAAATAAAATTGGAGGATGCATATAGTTATTTTCTACTAGTTTATTTTTATAAATATTTCGATTAAGGGCTACTTATCACTGATAGAATCATAAAATTGATTTGGGAGATTGTCCGTTTCTGCTTATTTGGAGCAGTTATATCTTATGCGGCAATAAATTTTGGCTTTGATTCTCCTTCCAATTCACAAGTTAATCAATCGTTCTGGATTAATGCAATCTTTAATTATAATTTGCATGAACAGGCAAAAAATAATAGAGTATCATATCAAAGCGCTTTATTGAACGGTAAAGAAAATTTGAAATCGATCAAGATTCCATTACCAACACAATCTGATTCCCTAAAAAACTCTTATGGAAATAAAGTTGAACAACCTCTCCTAAAAAATGATTCCACTTTGGCGCTTAATGATTCACTCAAAATTGACTCGCTCAAAATTGATTCATTGGCGATAGACTCGACAGCAAGAATAAAATATTTTAAGTACACCCGCACCGATGTTCCATATGTTAAATTTAGCCTTGGAAATCAATCAGAATTCTTTGCCCAGCCCGCTCCGGGAATTTATAATAGAACCGTTACAATAGATTCAACAGGAAAGTTTGTTGAAATTAGAGAAACAACGGCAGGAAATGTATCTAAAGTTCTTCTCCGAATGCCAATTGACGAATATCTAAAACTAAGTCTTGCAAATAACCAACAGCAAATATGGAATAGACTTAATGATAACTATGTATATAAGGGTTCAAAAAAAGAACTAACCCAATTAATTAAAGATATTACTAACTTTGAAATTCCTCTTCCGAGTGTTGGTGTATTAAGTATTTTCGGAAAACCAAAAATTAGTCTAAGAATCGGCGGTGCTGTTGATATCCATGCTGCCTGGAACAACTCAACCACTCAGGGAATTACTGCTTCAAATTTAGGAAATACTATTAACCAACCCGATTTTCAGCAGCAAGTCCAAATAAATGTAGACGGAACAATAGGTGACAAATTAAATATTAGCGCCGACTGGAATACGCAGCGTACTTTTGAATATCAAAATCAACTGAAAATTAAATATACCGGTTACGAGGATGAGATAATTCAAAGTATAGAAGCTGGAAACGTTTCTCTCGAAACCTCTCCCCTGGTAGGTGGAAGCGAAGCTTTATTTGGAATAAAAGCAAATTTTAAGCTTGGACCTCTTTCTTTGACCACTTTAGCAAGTCAGAAAAAAGGCGAAATTAAAACCGTTAACGTAAACAGCGGGACAACGTCTCAGAATTTTTCTATTAGAGCTTATAATTATGCTACTAATAATTATTTTCTTGACACTGTTTATGCAAGCACAAATCCCAACTTGAATATGTTTAATAATTATTATGGAAAAGCTACTCCCGAGATAAATCCTAATTATCAAGTTGTGGATATACAGGTCTGGAAATCCCAAAGCGGTTTGGTTTACGATCCTTCAAAAGAAAGACAGGCTATTGCATATATAAATCTTCCCAGTTTAACTGCTCAGACTGTTGGTACAAGTCCCAATTATCCTGATGCATTCCGTTCGGATACCGTAAATCCAGTACCCGGTCAAACTGAAGTCGGAAGATTCGTCTTATTAACTCCCGATGTCGATTATACTCTGCACAAAGAAACAGGTTATATAACTTTCAATACTCAAATACAGGATCAGGATGTTATAGCAGTTGCTTACCGCATTGGCAACCCCAACGGCTCACAGGATGATAGATTTTGTGGGGAGTTCTTAAATGCGGTTGCTGCAAACGACTCTTCAAAATTAGTTCTTAAGCTTGTAAAGCCTGCATATTTAAAACCCAGTATGACCGAAGCATGGAAGTTGTTGCTTAAAAACATCTATCCGATCGGAGGTGTAAATATTAAGCAAACTGGTTTTGTGTTCAATATAAAATATGAATCGCCGGGCGCAGACCCCGTAGTTGAGCTTCCTACCCAAAGTGGGTCAACTGTGCGTTTACTTAATGCCTTTGGTCTAGATAATTACGATGCAAGCGGTAATGCAAATCCGGATAATGTTTTTGACTGGCGCCCCGATCTTACTGTGCTTCCTGTTCAAGGTGAAATTATTTTTCCGACTTTAGAACCATTCGGAAAAAACTTCCCCTCTAGCATTCCCGACTCACTAAAGTTTCAGTCAGTATACGATACTATTGCTGCCGGCGCACAAAATGATAAAATTCATGACAAATGGGAATTAACCGGACAATTTTCCGGCGAGGCAAGCTCAACTTATCAGCTAGGATTTAACGTTGTGGAAAATTCCGTTAGAGTTACTCTCAACGGGAGAGAACTAACTCCAGGGGTGGATTACACTGTTGACTATAATGTTGGCCAATTAACAATTAGAAATGACGCGGCTTTAGTACCAGGCGCAAATTTAAGTATCACTTTTGAGCAAAACGACCTTTTCTCGCTTGCTTCAAAAACTCTTGTCGGTGCACGAGGATTAATTAACTTTTCCCCTAAAACAAAGCTTGGATTTTCAATTCTAAATTTAAATCAGCAGACTCTTAGCGATAAAGTTAGGATTGGAGAAGAACCGTTAAGCAACACAATCATGGGGGTTGATTTTAATACAAGCGCCAATCTTCCTTTTTTAACTAATGCATTGGATAATGTAATCTCTACAAAGGAAATGTCTTCGCTTACACTTGCCGGAGAATATGCTTACATGAAACCTAATCCTAATACTAAAACAAGCAATATTCCGGATGACCACGGACAAAGCGTAGCTTATGTTGATGATTTTGAAGGAGCAAAAGTTTTAATACCTATAGGAGTTTCTTATACAGGTTGGAAAGATTTAAGTCCTCCGGATCAAATTCCTTCTCTTGCAGGCCTTAGTTCTCTGCAAAGGATGAATTATAAAGCCAAAAGTTTTTGGTATTCTATTACTCCTTCCGATGTTCTTATCTCGGCTATTTGGGGTAACAGAAAAGATGCCGCTGCTGGACAACAACAAGAGCCTGTAATGGATTTTGTATTTATGCCGGATTCACCCGGGACTTACAACTATTACCCAAGTCTTCAAGACCCAAAGAAAAACTGGGGCGGAATGATGAAAGTGCTATCGTCAACTGCTAATGATTTACAAGCCCAAAATATTCAGTACATAGAATTTTGGATGCAAGTTGAGCCTGGAACATCAACTAAGGATAGCATTTTTATTGACCTTGGTAGAATAAGCGAAGCTGTAATACCGGATAGAACTTTGCATACGGAGGATATTAATCATAATGGAATCCTTGCGCCGGGCGCAGATATCGGTATTGATGGAATGAATGACGCTCAGGAAAGGGCAGCATATCCCAATTCTCATAATAATGCTGACCCTAGCGGTGATAATTTCGCTTTGAATACAAATCTCCCGAATAATGATATTATGAAATGGTATAATGTCAACGGCACGGAAGGTAATGCAGTCCTAACGGATATAGGGCGTATTCCCGATACCGAAGATTTAAATGGTAACGGTAATCTTGATTTGGTAAATAGCTATTTTAGATATGCTATTCCTTTAGATACAAATAAAAACACAAATCCATATATTGCTGGAGGTGGAGATAACGCTAATTGGTATTTGTACCGGATACCGTTAAAAGATACTTCCTTAACTGTGGGGCAACCGAGCTTTTCCGATGTAGAATTTATCCGGTTGTTTGCAGCCGGAGTTAGCGACATTGTTCATTTAAGATTTGCCGAGTTTAATCTTTCAGGTAATCAATGGCAAAATACTGTGTACAATGACTCAACATTATCTGTTTCGGTTGTAAACGTTGAAGATAATCTTGACTATTATAGTCCCCCCGGTGTTACAAGACCGATTGATCCGACACAAACTACAACAACAGTTCGACTCAACGAACAATCTTTAAGCTTAACCCTGACAGATTTACCTGCGGGACAATCCCGTGAAGCCGTTAAATATTTATACAAACCGCTCGATGTTTTTAATTACAGGGAAATGAAATTATTTATTCACGGCGATGATAAACCAAATTCGTTTTCAGATAATATATCAGATACTTCAAGCGGAAGCTATACTTCCGAGGTTTATTTAAAATTTGGAACTGACAGCTCTAATTATTATGAATATCGGCAGCCCGTTAAGCCCGGCTGGAATGATGTTGATATTATCTTTAGTGATTTGACCGCCTTAAAACAGAACCTGGATAGTGTAACAACCGTTGCAAGATTTTTCATTGGTCAAAGCGGTGCTTCCTATGCTGTTAGAGGGAAACCTACTCTCACTGCTGTAAAATATTTAACGCTAGGAATAACAAACAGAACAAACAATACTAATAAGCCGCGTTACGTCTCCGGTACTGTTTGGGTGGATGAATTAAGAGTTATCGGTGCGGACAACCACCCTGGTTCGGCTTATACATTTTCTACGTCGTTTAAACTTGCCGATTTGTTGACTGTAAACTTCAATATTAGTCATACAGACCCCTATTTCCATCCCCTATCAAGCCAGTATGGCTCAAGAATGGACTCTAAAAATTGGAGTCTATCTACAAATATTGATCTTCTAAAATTAATCCCATTTCATATGCCCGGCAGTAATTTATCATTAAATTATTCTCATACGGAATCTGTCGGGAAACCGCAGTATTTGCCAGGTACTGATATAAACATAAATTCCGCTGCATTGCAAAGGCAAATTGCAATTAACGACACCGTTAATACACATCAAAAAATTACTCAAAGCGCTAAGCAATTAATATCATCAGCACAAACAGTAAATATATCAGACTCCTATTCGGCTTCAGGTATTACGTTGAAAATTCCGACTTCTCTTTGGTTTATTCGAGATACATTTAACGCCATGTCTTTGGGATTTAATTATAATAAGTCATTCAGTAGAAGCCCAACCGTTTTGTCAAATCTAAGCTGGCAGTGGAATGCAAATTTCAATTATGGTCTTAATTTTAGCCCTGATGATTATTTATCACTTGTTAAAATTCCAGTCATAGGAACGATCCTTAGCTTCTTTAAGGATTACAGAGATTTAAAGTTATATTATGCACCTCAAAATTTCTCCTTAAATGTTACTGCAAGCAGATCCAGGAATACTAATGTCGCAAGTCCGGTAAATAATATTTTTTATACGCCAATTATTTCCAGAAACTTTTCAACTTCTCGCGGCTTCAACATGGCATGGAAACTTACTGATGGAGGATTTCTTAACCTTGCGACAAATTACAGCATGAATATTAGCTCTTCATTAGCATTTTTGGAAACGGACGCTAATAATAACCAGCGTCCTGAAAGTTATATTTGGAAAGAAATTTTGACACATGCTTTTTTTGGTAATGATTTTCTATACCAGCAGAATTTAAGCGTCACTTCAAATCCAAGACTACCTTCACTATGGAATATTAGCCAATATTTTTCGATAAACGCATCATATAATGTTTCTTATCAATGGGGAAATAACTTCAGCCAGCAGCAAGCTGGAAGAAGTGCCGGATATAATTCAAAGGCATCGGTGGGAGTTACACTTAGGTTAAAATCTTTGATGGACCCGCTTTTTGCCGAACCTAATTCATCGAATCCAAGTCAAAATTCTATTCAATCAAACTTGCAATTAGAAAGAGAAAGAAATATTCAAGAGGAGTTACGAAGAAATGAATTAAATAATCAGAAAAAAGCCGGAATCAAAAATCCAGTTCCTTCCAATCCTAATTTAGCTATAAAAGATACGGCGGTTGTTCATGATTCTTTACAGGCCAAGAAATTGGGTAAATCTGAAATTCTAAGGAAAGGTTTTGATGTTGTTAAAACAGTTGTTAGAGTGCTTTTATTCGATTACGAATCGATTGCCTTAAATTTTAGTAATAGTAACAGCCTTTCAAAATCCGGGATTGAAGGCCAAGGTACAGGCTTCAATAATTTCTTGGGTTTGTCTTTCAACCAGAATAACGGACCCTCAAGAACTTTTATGCTTGGATTGAGCGGTACTGTCGGAAGGCGCGTTTCCGGTGTTACTTTGCAGGATGTATTTTCACAAAGCAACGATCTATCCTTCAGCACTTCTAAACCCCTGTGGGAAGGAGCTAAAATTGATTTAAATTGGAGAGTCGGCTGGTCCATGAATAAAAGCACTTCGCTTACGGCAGACTCTACTACAGGAAATATTGCTATTCAATCAATGAGTTCAAGCGGGACTATAACACGTTCATTCTTTTCACTGCCTCCGGTTTTCTTTTTGAGCGCACTAAAGAGCGGAATAAAAAGAGTCCACGAATTATATGATCCTCAAGCATCTAACCCCTCTCAAAATCTATCCGATGCTTTTACGCAAGGATTTGAAACTTTACCTATTTTTTCGAGATTTAGTTTCTTAAAAAACTTTGCTAGCTACATTCCGCGACCGAACTGGTCAATTTCCTGGGATGGATTGGAAAAATTTTATCCGTTCAAATCATTTGCGCAAAGGGTTTCGTTTGAACATGCTTACTCTTCTACTTACTCAGAAGGTTGGTACATTTCTCCCGATGGGACAAGAATAACACAATCTCAAAGAATTGACTACGGCTTTACACCGCTTGTCGGTTTGAATTTTACTTTTGGACAATTGTGGAAGGGAAATTTAACGAGCAGTATAAAATACTCTACTCACTCGACTTTTGATCTTGGAGTCTCAACTTCAAATATAACCGAAGCATTCTCACGCGATATTGGTATAACTGCCGGTTATACCAAATCTGGTTTCGAGCTTCCGATATTCGGAATTTCATTAAAGAATGATATTGAGTTCAGTTTCTCATATACTAATTCTCAAACATCAACAGTTTTATACAATATGGATAACTACACAGACAGCGGAACGCCGCAAGATGGCACTAACAGAATTTCAATCGAACCTCGCGTGAAATATACAATAAGTTCAAAAGTAACCATCGCAATTTTTTACACTCGATCTTCTGTTGAACCCGTCGGCGCTTCAAGAATTCCGCCGACTACTACGAATCAAGCCGGGTTAGATGTTCATATTTCAATTCAATAATGCACACAAAATAGATTAAATTATTAGAATCATTGTGTGATTAAAAGTTCTGGTTTGGAAAAATTTCTTTGGTAAATTTTGAATAGCGATTTTATCCAGGTATTAAAATCAATTAAACTAAACGAAAGATTGTAATGAAAGAAAAAAGGATTTTATGGGTTGATGACGAGATAGAATTATTCCGTTCGCACATAATTTTTTTATCTGAAAAAGGTTATGTCGTTGACACAGCGACAAATGGGGAAGACGCTGTCTCTTCGGTTAAAGAAAACGAATATGATCTAATTTTCCTTGATGAAATGATGGCCGGAATGGGCGGGCTTGAGACTCTAAGCATGATCAAAGAATTGAATGTAAATATTCCTGTTGTTATGATTACGAAAAGTGAAGAAGAAAGTTTAATGGATGAAGCCATCGGTGGGAAAATTGCAGACTATTTGACCAAACCTGTTAACCCGAGTCAAGTTCTTCTTGTTTGCAAAAAGATTCTTGAAGGAAAAAGAATTACTAGCCAATATGCGGCAAAGGATTATCTTTCAGACTTTAATGAAATTTCGCGCGCATTCTTAAATCAAATGGACTTTGCAGAATGGATTGAAATTTATTTAAAGCTTGTTAATTGGGATGTTGAACTTGATACTCATCCGGAAATAAATTTACGCCAGTCGCTCAATGATCAAAAGAAAGAAGGTAATAAAGAATTTTCAAGATTCGTTGAGAGAAATTATAGAAAATGGATTACTTCACCCGGCGATATTGATACGCCGCTTCTTTCACCACAGATATCTCAAAAATATGTTCTTAACCATCTTCAAGAACCAAATATTTCTGTTTTCTATTTTATTATCGATTGCCTGCGACTTGACCAGTGGCTTTTGATGGAAAAACATCTAACAGAATATTTCAAAATCGATAAAGAATATTATTTTGCAATTCTTCCGACGGCAACACCGTATGCAAGAAATTCGATTTTCAGCGGTCTTTATCCTTCCGAAATTGAAAAAAATTATCCTCAATACTGGTCTAGTGGGGATGATGAAGAAAAGAGTATGAATAAATATGAAAAAGAATTGCTCCAACTCCTTTTGGATAGAAAGAAAATAAAACTGCGAAATGAATTGAAGTATATCAAAATAATTGATCCCGAAGTGGGAAGAAATTTTGAGCAGAATATTCTTTCATATCAGCACACACATCTTACGGCTATTGTTGTAAACTTCCTCGATATGATTGCTCATGGTCGCTCCGATTCCGATTTATTAAAAGAAATTGCTCCGGACGAACCCGCTTACCGGTCATTAACCGATAGCTGGTTTAAACATTCCTCTTTGCTGGCTACTTTCAAAGCTCTTGCTAATCTAAAAAATGTAAAAATAGTTATTACTACTGACCACGGCAGCATTCGATCTATGCGAGGCGCCAAAGTCCTAGGCGATAAAGAAGCCGCAGTAAATTTAAGATTTAAATACGGAAGAAATCTTAAAGTCGATGAAAAGCATGCTGTATATGTAAAAAATCCGGATGAATTTAAATTACCGCGCCGCGGCGTTACTGTAAATTATATTATTGCCAAGGAAGATTATTATTTTGTCTATCCTACCGACTACCATAAATATTTGACATATTACAAAGATACTTTTCAGCACGGGGGAATTTCTATGGAAGAAATGATTTTACCAATTATAACAATGGAACCAAAATAAAAGTGAACTTCCCATTTACAAAGAAAGTTTTTACCGAAGATGATACAATAAATCTTGCCGGTGAATTTGTTAATTACATCTCATCTGGAGATGTAATTGTTCTGAACGGTAATCTTGGAGCAGGTAAAACTTTTTTTATTAAGCATACTTTAAAAATATTTGGAGTAAATAACGTAACTTCTCCAACTTTTGCCATCGTAAATGAGTATTCCGGTAAGTTCAAAGTATTTCATTTTGATTTTTACCGGGTAAATAACGTCTCCGAGCTTTTTGATATTGGGATCAATGATTATTTTAACGATGATAGTGTGGTAATTTTTATTGAATGGGGTAATTTGATCCCCGTTATTTTACCAAAAAAAAGATTTGAAGTAAATATTACCTTAAACGATGATCTTTCGAGAGACTTTAATTTTATAAAATATGAATGAATCAAAGCCGGTATTAGCTATTGAAACTTCACAAAGCCTTTGTAGTATTTGTGTCTATTTTTCGGACGAAATTTTCTATGAAATGAATATTAATCTGAAAAACTCCCACGCCGAAAAATTATTTGAAGCTACCGACTTTGTTTTGAAATCTTCCGGCGTTAATGCAAAAGACCTGGATGCAATTGCAGTTTCTGCAGGCCCCGGTTCTTTTACCGGTTTAAGGATCGGAATGTCTGCTGCAAAAGGTTTAGCTTTTGGAGCTAAATTACCAATTGTTTCAGTGCCTACTTTTGAAGCTATGGCACTGCAAATTGCAAATTACCTAAAATGTGATAGTGATTTTTTTATTGCAAACAAAGTTAATGTTGAAGAGTTATATTTTGCCAAGTTTCAAGTTAAAGGGAATAGTTATATATTTGCGGAGAATCTGGGTATAATCAAGCGGGACGAATTTGGCAAAAGAATAAAGAATACTTTAACTTTTGGTAATGTCTTTCCGCTAGACGGAAAAATAAAAAATCTTTCTGCGCCCAATTCCTCGTTTATAGCGAAGTGGTGCAATCTCTTCGGAGAAAAGCTGAAAGTGTATGATTACGATTTTCTTGAGCCGAATTATCTAAAAAATTTTGTTGTAAAGGAAAGAAAAAAAAATGATTAAGAAAATAATTACCTTGGTTGTTTTCTTTTTCTCGTTTTGTATTGCTCAGTCAATTGGACCGGTTGTTTCTGTTCCTAAAATAGATTACGACTTCAATAATGCTCCTGCCGGAACTTCAGTTGAACATTCTTTTGTAATTTATAACGGGGGCGGCGCTCTTCTTACTTTATCCAGTGTTAAGTCTTCATGTAATTGTATTACAGCTACACTTGATAAAAATAGCTTGATGCCCGGAGATTCTGCCCACTTGGATATTGATTATGTTAGCAAGGGTAAAGCTAATCCCGAAGATAACTACGTTACTGTAAAAACCAACGATCCAAATAATCCGGATTTGAAGTTATTTGTAACCCGTGCTTATCCTGATAATAAACCCACGCTTTCCGGTATCCCGATCGATTCTTCGTTCCATCCTGTGGCTAACTTTCCTGAAACCGAACATAATTTTGGCTCAATCAAACAAGGACAGGTTGTGGAATGTTTTTTCATAATAAAAAATAGTGGTAACACAACTTTAATAATAAAAGACATAAGAACATCTTGCGGATGTACTGCCGCCGTAGTTAAGAAAAAGGAACTTTTACCGGGCGATTCATCTCAGATTCGTGTTCAATTTGATTCTGCCGGTTTGAACGGAAAAGTTAACAGAGTAATTTCAATTACAACAAACGATCCAATACATCCTCGCAAATCATTAACAATATTTGCTGACGTAACAAAGTAGAGTTTTATAAATGGCATGGTTTAAAAGATCAAAAGAAAATATTTCACCTGACTCGCAAAAAAAAGATTTGCCCGACGGATTATGGGAAAAATGCTCAAGTTGTGGAGAAATAATTCATAAAAAACAATTAGAAACAAATTTATGGACTTGCACAAAGTGTGGTTTCCATTTTAGGATTGGAAGTAAGGAATATATTGACGTTATCTTGGATAAAGGCACATTCAAAGAGATGGATAAAAAAATGCGTTCCGGAGACCCGCTCGAATTTGAAGATACTAAGAAATACAAAGATAGAATTCAAGAAACCATAAAAAAACTTGGATTGAATGATGCAGTTAAAACAGGTACTGGAAAAATAAATGGCATGGATGTAGCTTTCGGTTGTATGGATTTTAAATTTATCGGCGGAAGCATGGGCTCTGTTGTTGGCGAAAAACTTGCAAGATTAATTGATAAGGCTTTCAAAAATAAAATTCCATTAATTATAATTTCTGCAAGCGGTGGTGCAAGAATGATGGAGGGAGCTTTTTCTCTTATGCAAATGGCAAAAACAAGTTCACGCCTTGCAAGACTTGCCGACGCTCATGTCCCTTACATCTCGGTTTTAACAGACCCAACTACCGGAGGCACAACTGCTAGTTATGCTATGCTTGGTGATATCCATATTGCCGAACCGCAAGCTCTTATCGGGTTTGCCGGTCCTCGTGTTATCAAACAGACAATCGGTAAAGATTTGCCCAAAGGATTCCAGAAATCAGAATTTTTACTCGAACAGGGATTTGTTGATGTTATCTCACCCAGAAAAGAATTAAAGAATAATATCTATAATGTCTTATCGTTAATTTTCTGAGGTAACCTATTAAAATTATTACTAGCGTTAAGCAAATGCAAAGGCTTTCAAGAAAGTTGAAAGCTGAGAATAAGGCGATAGGTTTTGTGCCGACGATGGGGTTCCTCCACGAAGGTCATATCTCGCTTGTTAAAAAATCTAAGCAAAAATCTGATGTTACAGTTGTTTCTATTTTTGTTAATCCGGCTCAATTTGCACCCAACGAAGACTTTGAAAAATATCCTCGCGATCTTAGGCATGATAAAAATCTATTGACAGCAAGCGGTGCTGATTATCTATTTATTCCCGACGTTTCGGAAATTTATCAACCTAATTACCAGACTTTTGTTGAAGTTAATGAAATTTCCCGTATTCTTGAAGGTGAGTTTCGCCCTTTTCACTTTAAGGGAGTAGCAACAATACTTTCCATCCTTTTCAATTGTGTTTTGCCTGACTATACCTTTTTTGGTCAAAAAGACGCACAGCAAGTTGCTGTAATTCGCCAAATGACAAAAGATTTAAAATTTACTACTGAAATAATTGCATGTCCAATCGTTCGCGAAAAAGATGGTTTGGCGATGAGTTCACGTAATATTTATTTATCTATTAATGAAAGAAGCGATGCTCTGGTTTTATTCAAAGCGCTCAAACTCGCCGAAAAGTTAGTAATGGAAGGGGAAAGATTAACAGATATAATAATTTCTAAGATGATTAATGAAATTAATTCCATTGACTCATCTAAAATTGATTATGTAAGAATTGTGGATGTGGGAAAATTTTCCCCGGTTGATAGCTTAATATCCGGGGGGAAATATTATTTCCTGATAGCTTGCAAAATCGGAAATACACGATTGATAGATAATGTAATTATTAAAGTTTCTTAAATTTTAAATTGTGCTATCTGTTAATGTCAAAAATAGCTTTGACTCCTAAAAGTACAAGCGCCTTTTGATTTTCATATTTAATGTTAAGGTGAGGACTAATTTTTTCCGCATTTCCTCCTGTAATGAAAATTTTTATCTCACCTGCACCGAGGTTTTCTTTAAGGTGTTTTAACGTTTTTTCAATCATGCCTAAAATTGAATTTATTACCCCGCTTGCGATCGATGTTTTTGTGTCTCTACCTATCATCTGCTTAAAATCTTTCTCATCCACATGCGGAAGCTGCGCCGTATTTTGAGTAAGGGAGTTGAACATCATTTTTAATCCGGGTGCAATTAATCCTCCAGAAAAAATACCCGGATAACGTATGATATTGATAGTCGTTGCTGTTCCGAAGTCAATCGTAATTAAATAAGTTTTTTCGGTGTAACTATTAAATTCAGTTGAGTTCTTGAATAATTTGAAAGCTCCTTCGGCTGAGCAAATCCTATCGATTCCTAAAGTTTCGCTGGAATCGTAATCAATTCTTAAATTGAATTTTAGGTCATTTCTGATAATTAAAGGAATCACTCCAAACTTTGATTCCAAATAATCGGTTATACTTTTTGTTGTGGAAGGTACTACTGAAGCGATTGCAAAGTTTTCTGGGTGAATTTTCCCGAGGTAAGAAAATAAAGTGTTTAATTTATCAAAGGTGTAGATTTCTCCAATTTGGTCATCGCGAAAAACTGCGGTTTTGATATTGGTATTGCCAACATCACAAGTCAAGATCATTGTGCCGAATTCAAATCGCCGAAATGAATTTTTTCAATTTTATTTTTTGTCTTTAATAACAAAAAACCCTCTTCGTCTAAGTCTTCAAAAATTCCATACTTTGTATTGCCTTCTTCTGTTACAGAAATCTTTTCTCCGATTAAATTACAACGATCTTTCCAATCTTTCATGATTTCGTCAGGCTTCGATTCCATCTTTTGAAGTATTTCTTCGAAAGTATTTAATAACTCGGCAAGTAATTTCTCTCGATCAACGCTTTCGCCTAGCTCAAGTTTAATCGAAGTAGGTTCTAAATTAAAATTTCCTTGAAATAAAGCCTGATTAACATTTAACCCGATACCAATTACTACTCTTTCAATTTTATTACCTTGAGACGTCGACTCAAGTAAAATTCCACAGATTTTTTTTCCGTTTACTAAAACATCATTTGGCCATTTAAGCTCTGTCTTTAGCTGGAATAAATTCTCAAGTGCAAATGCCACGGAAAGCGAAGTTGCAAAGTTTAGTAAATTAAACTTTTTACCGAAATATTTCTTACTTGTGAGCAAAATAGAAAAAGTAAGATTTTGTCCCTTTGCGCTGTACCAAACTCGTTCTTTTCTTCCTCTGCCTTTAGATTGCTTTTCTGCTAATAGGATAGTGCCTTCTGAATTAAATTTATTGGACTTATTTAAAAGAAATGAATTGGTAGATTCTACCTCCTCAGAATAAATAAAATTTCTGCCTATAACTTCTGTGTCGACCTTGGTGTCAAAACTCTCAAAGTTGAACAACTTTTAACCTCTATTGATTTGCTAATCAAAGATAAGCAAATTTACAAAAATTGTCACAGCATTAGCCATTAAATTATATGTCTGTGCCAGAATTACCGTTTGTCTGCCTAAATGGGTAAAATATCTTATTTCTAATGACATACGCTTAAATAGTTATTTTATAATTATTTAAGCTTAAAATATATTTTGGCACTTAATATGTGTACCTAATTCAAAATTATTAATAAATGGAGTTAAAAATGACATTCGTAAAATTTCAACCAGCAAAAGAATTTGACAAGTCTTTTTATGGTAATTGCGGAAAATTTTATAAAGATTTTCCAAACTTAAATCTAGATTCTGGCTTTACCTTCAGCCCACGTGTGGATATTTCTGAAGATTCAAATAAATTTTATTTTGAATTAGAATTGCCGGGCGTTAAGAAAGATGATCTCAAAATTTCTTATAAGGAAAATGTTCTTACCATTAGTGGAGAAAAGAAAAACTTGTTTAAAGATGAAAAAGAAAAGGAATTGTTAAGAAATGAAAGATATTTTGGAAATTTCAAAAGAGTGTTTACTTTGCCCGAAGGTATAAATCCGGAGAGTATTGAAGCCAAATTTGAAGATGGTGTTCTTTCAATTTCAGTTGCAAAAGCTGAAACAAAAACACCTAAAGAAAAAACAATTGAAATAAAATAACTTATTCATAAACCAGCGGAAAAATTAACCGCTTATTCATTCATTAAGGAGTAAAAGTAAGATGGGTAAAATAATAGGAATAGACTTAGGCACGACAAACTCGTGCGTTGCCGTTATGGAAGGCAACGACCCGGTTGTAATTCCAAATTCAGAAGGCGGAAGGACTACCCCTTCTGTGGTTGCCTTTACAAAAAATGGTGATCGTTTGGTTGGCCAGCCGGCTAAAAGACAAGCTATCACTAATCCCAAAAACACAATCTTTTCTATTAAAAGATTTATGGGAAGATTAGTTAGCGAAGTGCAAGACGAGAAAACAAAAGTTCCCTATGAAGTGATTTCTGGCGACGGAAATTCAGCGCGTGTTAAAATTAGCGACCGCGTTTATTCTCCTCCCGAAATCAGCGCAATGATCCTTCAAAAAATGAAAAAGACTGCTGAAGAATATTTAGGGCAGGAAGTTACAGAAGCTGTTATTACTGTCCCTGCTTATTTCAACGATTCGCAACGTCAGGCTACTAAAGATGCCGGTGAAATTGCAGGTCTTAAAGTAAGAAGAATTATCAACGAACCTACTGCTGCAGCGCTCGCTTACGGTCTTGATAAAAAAGGAAAAGATCATACCGTTGCCGTTTACGACCTTGGTGGGGGAACGTTTGATGTTTCTGTACTCGCTCTTGGCGATGGCGTTTTTGAAGTTAAATCTACTAACGGTGATACTCACCTTGGCGGAGATGACTTTGATCAAAGAATTATCGATTTTTTAGCCGATGAATTTAAAAAACAAGAAGGCATCGATCTCCGTAAAGATCCAATGGCTTTGCAAAGATTAAAAGAAGCCGCTGAAAAAGCCAAGATTGAACTTTCCTCATCTTCATCGACCGATGTTAATCTTCCGTTTGTTACTGCAACGCAAGATGGACCGAAGCACTTGAACATCACTATGACACGAGCAAAATTTGAACAGCTTATAGACGATCTTGTTCAAAAAACAAGAATTCCCTGCGAGCAAGCTATAAAAGATGCTGGCGTTTCTGCTTCACAGATTGATGAAGTAATTCTTGTCGGAGGTTCAACAAGAATACCTATGGTGCAGGATTTAGTTAAGAAAATTTTTAATAGAGAACCTCACAAAGGCGTTAACCCTGATGAAGTTGTTGCAATCGGCGCAGCTATTCAAGGCGGCGTTTTAACCGGTGAAGTTAAAGATGTCCTTTTACTCGATGTTACACCTCTTTCTCTTGGAATTGAAACTCTTGGCGGCGTTATGACAAAATTGATTGATGCTAATACTACAATACCTACAAAGAAAAGTGAAGTCTTTTCGACAGCTTCCGATAGTCAGCCGTCTGTTGAAATTCATGTATTGCAAGGTGAGCGTCCTATGGCTAATGACAACAGGTCATTAGGAAGATTTCATCTTGATGGAATTCCACCTGCACCTAGAGGCGTCCCTCAAATTGAAGTAACTTTTGATATTGACGCTAACGGTATTCTTCACGTTGCTGCAAAGGATAAAGCTACCGGTAAAGAGCAAAGCATTAGGATTACTTCTTCAAGCGGCTTGTCAAAAGATGAAGTTGAAAAAATGAGGAACAGCGCAAAAGAACATGCTGCCGAAGATAAGATGAAAAAAGAAGGCATCGAAGTAAAGAACCAGGCTGACAGTTTAGTTTTCCAAACAAAGAAACAGATTGAAGATTTGAAAGATAAAATGTCTGCTGATTCAAAAGGCAAACTTGAAGCTGAAATAAAAAAGGTTGAAGATGCTATTGCTTCTAATAATACCGATCAGATAAAGTCGGCTACCGAATCTTTGAATAAAGTGTGGAGCCAAATTGCTTCCGAACTTTATGCGCAACCCGGAGCAGGACAGCCCGGTGATGCTTCGCAGCAAGCAGGTGACAATGCTTCTTCTAATGGCGAAACGAAGTCCGACGACAAAGAAGTTCAAGATGCTTCTTATGAAGTAGTTGACGATGAAACTAAAAAGAAGAAATAGCTTGTAGTTGAATATATGTAATGCCGGATTTGATCCGGCATTACATTAGCTAAGTTTTCGATTGCATGAATGAATAAGCAGCAAGATTGCCCGTCTCGATTTTTTTCGAAATGGGCATTCTTGTTTATACCGAAAGTATCATTTAATTTGAAATACTGAATCAATCAATGTTCCGTCAACCCACTTAATTACAGCTACAACTTTATTCTTATTTATTTTTGGTTTAGCCGGAACCCCGCATATTTCATAAACTTCGTCTCTAATTTTCTTTATAGGTTTTATTGGTAGGGAAGTATTCTTCATCGCCTTTATTAAATCTTTTCTCTTTGGATTGATGGCTATCCCTCTTTCTGTAATGATAACATCTATTAACTCTCCAGGTCCGCAGAGAGTTGTAACTTCATCAATGATAACTGGAATTCTGTCTCTAAATGACGGTACTGCAAGTATTGTGCATTTTGAATATAAACAATTCTGCCAGCCGCCGATACCATGAAGTAAATATCCGTCCGAATGGCTAACAACGTTCGCGTTAAAATTTATATCAACTTCGGTAGCGCCTAAAACTGCGACATCTACTATCGAAGCAAAATTTCCTTTCCCGTGAAAGTTGTAGCTTGTAAAAGGGCTTGTATTAACGTGATTAGGATTTTCCCTCATGCTTCTTACTCCTTCAAGATCAAAGGTCTGTCCGTCGAGAATGTAATCTGTTAACCCTTCTTCTAAAAGTTGAACCAGATATTTCGTGCTGCCGCCGCGGACAAATCTTGCTTTAATTCCTTTTGCTTTCATTCTTTCTTTTAAATAAAGTACAAAAGCTAAATTTGTACCGCCTGACCCTGCTTGAAATGAAAACCCGTTTTTCATTATCCCGGCTTCATCAATAAACTGAGCAACATACTCGGCTATTAAAAGTCTGTCTGGGGACTTTGTAACTTCGGTTGTGCCGGATACTATTTTAGAAGCATCTCCGAGTGAGTCAACTTGAACAACGTAATCAACATTATTTCCCTGAATTTGCCATGGAACGCACGGAAAAGGGACGAGATTATCCGTAACGACAATTACTTTATTTGCGTACTCAGAATCAACCAATGCAAAACCAATTAATCCTGATGCAGATTTTCCATAAACTCCGTTTGCATTACCGAAAAAATCTGCTGTAGGAGCGGCGATTATAGCAATATCTATGTGAACTTCTCCGTCTTGCACTGCCTGGTAACGCCCTCCGTGCGAACGTAGAACTCCTACCCCTTTCATTTTCCCGTCAGTTGTAAATTTACCGAGCGGACCGTTCATACTTCCTTCTATATGATGGATTGTTCCGTCTTCTAAATATTTTATTAAATATTCGTGAACAGGGAAAGAAGCGCTTGGAAACCAGCGAATATTTTTTATTCCTAGTTCATGAATCGTATCAAATAAAATATTTGTTAGCACATCACCGTTTCTCAAATGATGGTGGGTTGAAATTGTCATTCCATCTTTCAACCCGGCACGTTTCAAAGCATCTTTTAGATTTTTTACTATCTTGTTTCCGTCTTGAGGGTAATCTATACAAGAATTAATCATCGGTTTTGCTTTGTTTCCGTTTGGTCTGAACTTGTTTATTCCCGTGAAAGGAATTTGCTTAACTCCATTTACTTCGGTCGGCACATATCTTCCAGCAGCGTTGATTATTAATCGCATTTATTTTCCTTAAATAGTGTATTGTCAGTGATTAACTTCTACCAGACAATTCTAAAATTCTTATCGCCTTTTTTACTACCGGTGCGTCAACCATTTTACTTCCAAGAGAAACGACACCTATTCCTTTTACTTTTGCTTCCTCAAAAGCGGCGACAATTTTTTTTGCTTTATCAATTTCATCTGCTGTCGGAGCAAAAACTTCATGAACCACCGGAATTTGCCGCGGATGTATACAACCTTTCCCTTCAAAACCAAGCGATTTAGCATCCAGAACGCTCGCGCGCAAACCTTCCATGTCGCCTACATCGGAAAAAACGGTATCAATTGCTTGAACGCCTGCTGCCTTTGCTGCATTTACTATCATTGACCTTGCAAAAAAACTTTCTCTTCCTTCAAGTGTTCGCTGTGTGCCAATGTCTGCGGTATAATCTTCAAGTCCGATTGTCAATGCACAGATATTTTTTGAAGCTGTAGCTATTTCGTAAGCTTTAATAATTCCCAATGCGCTTTCAATAATCGGCATTAAATAAATCTCATTAGAAATATTATTTTTCTTTTTAATTCTATCTATTTCAGCTTCAATGCCAATTACTTGCTTCGGTGATTCACATTTTGGAATTAGAATAACTTGAACATTATAAGGTACAATAAATTTCAGATCGTCGAGTCCGCGTGGTAATTGGTTTATTCTTACCATCCTTTCAGAGCCGTAAAAATCTACGCTTCTTAAAGCATTGCGCACGAGTAACTGTGCAGCATCTTTTTCAGAATGAGCAACACTATCTTCCAAGTCCAAAATTATTCCGTCCGGCTGATGAAGCCCTGCATTAAGAAAAAATTTCGGTTCATTGCCTGGAAGATAAAGACGGCTTCTTCTTAATCGTTCTTTAGAGGTATGGTAAAGATTATTTTTATTTGCCGGTAAAAGAAATTCTTTATCGATTTCCGGGAATAACCTTCTTACTGCGAGTTCAAATCGAGCAGCAAGGACAAATGGAAGAGCGCCATTATCTTCAATCAAAATGTTAGCGTTCTTCAATCCAAAGAAGGAACACATTTCTTTTATTTGCTTTTCTATCGATGCGCCATACATCGAAGCGACTTTACTTTTCAAATTTAGATTAATCCCGCCTGAAGGCTTTGATCCGAGTTCAACAAAACAATCCGAACGAATTTGGTTTCCTCGTTTACCGGCGAACGATATTAAGTTTTTTGTTTGCATATATTATCCTGAAATGGGACGCAGATGAATTAAGATCATTTATGATTTAGTTATGATCTTAAAAATCATAGTTATATCATAAAAAATCTGCGTCCTATTATTCCTTAATTATTAGTCTATTCATAAAATCTCTTACAAACATTTTCTCACAAGAGAAGATCATTTTTTTAATCTCATTTTGCTGCTTAGAAGAAAGTAGTTCCGATGATAACGCATTAAATTTATTTTCAAGGTCTTCCGATGTCATCGGCTCTCTCGGATCGCCTTTCGGATATTCAAGATATTCGGAAAATTCTTTTCCATCTATTGTCTTTATTACAATTTTCGAAGGCTGCTTTTCTGGAAACATTTTTTCAAACTCTGAAGAAGCTTCACCTTTGATTTTAGTAATCACTTCCCATATTCTTGGGTCTTTCATTTTCTCTTCTGAAAAAGATTGCGTAGTAACCTTATGGTCGACTAAGGCGGCAGCAATGCAATAGGGAAGGGAATGGTCTGCAGTTTCTCTTGATTCAGGATGATATTTATGCGAATCAAATAAAATATCACAAGCTCGTGCAATAGTAGTGACTGTAACTGATTCAATTTTATCGTAAGTAATCCTGTTCCTCACTACTGCATTCAAAGTAGCAGTGATATGAGAATGCGTTAATGCTTCGGTAGGAAAGGCTTTCATTCCGCATTCAAGAATTTTAAATCCTTCTCCTAGATTTCCGGTTAACTTGTTGATATTCCATTTCCATTCATCAAGATTTTCTCTCCCTTGCATTTTTACAAGGTCTAATTTTTGATTTTTCGCATCCCAGCCGAAGAAACAATCCATAAAACCCTCTTTACCTTCAAAGACAGCCTCTGTTCCGGTATAACCTTTTTGAGCCATTATTGCTGAAAGTACTCCTGATTGAACTGCAAATGGGTCAACAGTATTTTTCATCATCGTTAGTTTGCCCGCGGTTGGACAGCCGATAGTATAATTGTGACTTCCGCTAATCCCGATAGCATTTACCATCTGATCAACATCTAATCCTAAAAGTTTTCCCGCTACTATCGGGGAAACAAATTGAGTTAACGTTGCGTGATGCCATTTCCGCTCACGAATTCCTGGTACTGCAAATTCACTAAGTCGTTCTTCAAATTCATAGGCAAGTACGATGGCAGTAATTACTTCTTCCATAGAGGCATTGACCATCTCACCGGCGGCAAGCGCGGCGGGAATTAAATCAGAAGGATGGGAAGGGTCTTCTTTCCAGTAAATGTCATTGAAGTCAAGCGCTCGAATCATTAAAGAATTTATTAAGGAAGAATTAACTGCGGGTAATTTATCCCCAAAACCAATTAAAGTAGATTCTTTTTCTCCTCCCATTTTTCTATAAACATCTCGCAGAATATTTACATCCTTAGTATGATAACCTCCATATGCGCAACCGATGGAATCGTACAAAAATCTTTTTGCTGCTTGAATAACTTCTATTGGCAAGTCTTCATATTTGAGGCCAACGGCATACTCGGATATTTGGCGAGAGATTGATTTTTGCATCACTGACTTTCCTCAACTTTATTTTCTATTTTTTTATTAATTTTGACTTACTTAACTCACTTTAAGTAGGAAAATCCTTTTGGGATAATTGAATTATGGAAAAAACATATCAATTTCATCACTCCACTAATCCACTAATCCAATTTTCCAATCCTCCTGCAACAATCAATTCCTGTGCTGCTTCTCCGACCGGATCGATATAATAATTTTTATTGTTAAAATGTATTTTAGAATTGATGAAATCGATTTGTATGAAAAGCCCGGTTTTGACGGTTAGATTTTCTTTGCCGAATCTTTTCTTTAAATCATTAATCAAATCCGGGCATTCAACTAAAAGTAATCCGTTATTCAAAGCGTTACGCTTATAGGTTTCGTTTAGAGACCCGGCAATTACTAATTTAATTCCTTTATATTTGATTGCAGTTGCCGCTTGTTCTCGCGAGCTCCCTGTCCCGAAATTATATCCTGCAGCGAGAATGTTTCCTTCTTCTGCAAGTATTTTGAAATTTGGATCATAATTTTCCATTACAACTTTTGCTTGCTGCTCCGGAGTAAAATCATCAACATAAGTGTATTTCCCAGGATATATCCCATCTGTATTCAAGTTATCTTGATAGCAGAAAATTAATTCTCCTCCAATTTCTTTAGGAAAACCTTTAATGATGTCAACTTTTGAAATATTGTCGTTCGATTTTTTATTTATTTTAATCTCCCCAAAAATTTTACATGGGCAATATTCCCATGAGTAATCAATTTTACCGGCAACTGCCGAAGCTGCTACTACAGCCGGTGAAGCTAAATAAGCAGTCGCGTTAGGAGAACCCATTCTTCCCTTAAAATTTCTGTTTGTTGCAGAAATCCCGACTTCGCCTTCCTCCAACAATCCCATACCTAAACCTATGCATGGACCGCATCCGGAAGGCAAGGCAATTGCGCCGGCCTGCAGAAGAGCTTGCCAGTCACCACGCCTTTCACTTTCTGATTGTACTTCGCTTGATGCCGCGGCTATATAGAATTTTACACCTTCTGCAACCCGCTTTCCTCGAATAACAGCCGCTGCCTCGGCAAGGTCGCTTACACGGCTGTTAACGCATGAAACCAAATATGCTTTGTTAATTTTTATCTCTTTTGATTTTATTTCGGAAAGCGAAGTAATTGTCTTAACCGTATTTGGTCCCGATACCACAGGTTGAATTGAGCTTAAATCGATAATCAATTCTTTTGAATAAAACGCTTCTTCATCAGCTTTGCAAATATTATTTTCAAGTTTATGTATTCTGTTAGTATTTAATCTTGGATGAACGCCGTTTCCGTCGCTGTCTGATGGTACTCCGGCTAAACCCCGCGCAGAAATTTGTTTGGCTCTATTCTTTAACCAATTAATAGTAATTTCATCAATCTGAAAGACTCCTGCTAAAGCACCCCATTCAGTTGTCATATTCGCAATTGTAAATCTTTCGTCAATAGTCAGATTATGAGCGCCTTCTCCAGAAAATTCAATTGCATGATTCAGTACTTCATCATTATTAAAGTATCCGCAAAGCGCAATTATTAGATCCTTGCCCGTTACTCCAGGTCTTAATTTTTCTTTAAGAATTACTTTCGCAATAGGGGGCACTTGCCACCATGTTTTTCCGGTTGCCCATATTGATGCAGCGTCTGTTCGCACGATAGGAGTTCCGAGACAACCAAGACCTCCGTACATATTTGAATGACTGTCGGATGCAACTACCATTTTGCCTGGGTAGGCATAACCTTCTTCGCACATTATCTGATGTCCGATTCCTCTTCCGGCAGGATAAAAATCGATTCCCATTTCTTTTGCGAACTTTTCTATATCTTTATACTTATGTAAATTTTTCTCGCTCTTATCTTGGACATTATGATCCAAAGTAAAAACAGCCTGACGCGGATTAAAAAATTTTGATGCACCAATACTTTTAAATTTGGGAATTACTGCCCCTGTATTATCGTGCGTCATTACGTAAGCTGGTTTAATTGTTATATAATCTCCGCTGTGGACTTCGTGATTTTTCTTTAAGCCAGCAGCATATCGTTGTGCGATTTTTTCGATTAAGGTTTGTGACATTTTATCTCCCTGTCTCTTTAAACGGATCGAAGCTTACAAAGTCCGCGTGATGAACAATTATCGATTCAATCGTTCGTTTTCCTAAATCTCCTTCTTTGGAATGAGTTGCAATAATATGTTGAACTTCTGCGGGTAAATTAAATCTATCGGCAATGGCTAAACCGCTAAAAGGATGACGCACTAATTTTCCTGATTCGCTTGTCGTTAATTTGCCGGCCTTTATTTCGTATTCTAAAAGTTTTCCGACATCAATTAAAATGGCTCCGGCAATCAAAAAATCCATATTGATTTGGATCTCATCGCCAAAATTATTTTTCATAATCTTAGCCATTTCCACGGCCAATTGTACGGCAGTTCTTTTGTGAGTGAGGAAAGGGATCTTGCATTCTCGTAGAAGCAATGAGAAGGGGATTGTTTGCAGATCTTCAATTGATAAAACGCTATTCTCAATTGCATAAACCCAACAATCAAGAACTTTCCCTTTTAGTTCGTCATTTTTAATCCAACTTATTTCAGGCCAGATTTCCAGAACTTTATCTTTCATCCTTTTACTTCCCTAAAATATTTTGATGAATTAGAAACGAAAGACGGGGAACAAATATGAATATCTAATTTCTTCTCCGTCTTACGATTCCCTTTTTCGTTTTACAAGTTTTTTATTATCTCATCGGTTAGCTCGTAAGTTGTGCAAGCACCTTGTTTAAAAACATCTGCTCCGCCTTTCAGTTTCATCATATCATATGTCTTAACTTTTCCTTCTTCAATAACTTTTGCTATTGCATTTCTAATAGTGTTAGCTTTTTCATTTTCGCCAATGTGGTCAAGCATCATGCAAGCACTTAAAATCATTGCGATTGGATTAACAATCGGTGGATTTAATTCCTGGTACTTTGGCGCCGAGCCGTGTGTTGGCTCAAATATGGCAACATCTTTTCCGATGTTTGCACTACATGCAAATCCAAGACCGCCTACTAGCCCCGCAAATCCGTCACTAACAATATCACCGAACATATTCTCGGCGACTATCACTCCGTAAATTTCGGGATTTTTTGTAAGCCACATCATTTGCGCATCAATATTGGTATCCCAAAGTTGAATCCCGGAATATTCTTTGGCTATTATTTTCCCTTCGTTAAACATCATGCCGGAAGTTTCGCGAAGTACATTTGGTTTTTCGCAAATAGTAACGTTCGTGTATCCAAATTTTTGTGCATATTCAAAAGCTTCACGGATTATTCTTCTACAGGCATTACGCGTAACTATTCTTGTCGAAATTGCAAGGTCTTCGCCCGGTATATCCTTAAATGCTTTCATCTTTGGATGAGTTTCGAATGCATCGCGGACAATTTTGGGCGGATTTGTCCACTCAACTCCCGAATACAAACCTTCAGTATTTTGACGAAAGATTACGGTATTAATAAGAGGTTCTTCAAATCCATCGTTGCTTCTTTTTATAAAGTTTAAAGGGTTTCCTTTAAAGGATTTGCAAGGTCTGATACAAATATCCAAATCAAAATGCTGTCGCAATCCAACGATAGGACTAAAATAAACATAGCCCTTATATTGAAGCGAAGGTTCAAGTTCTTTTGCTGCGGCGTCTTTCGGTTTGCTCGTAATAGCGCCGAATAATCCTATCTTGTGTTTTTCAAGTAAATCAATTGTTCTTTGAGGAAGCGCATTCCCTTCTTTGCACCAAAAATCCCATCCTATATCGGCATGAATATATTCGGCAACAAATCCGGCTGCTGTTAATACCTTAATGGCTTCGGGTAGTACTGTCTTTCCAATGCCGTCTCCCGGCATTGTTACTATTGTTTTCATAATGAGATCCCCTCAATAATGAATAAAAATTTTTTCAATCGAAACTTATGTAATATTTTTACTCAATTCAAGAAAAACATTACATGCTAACTTTTATCATATTTCAGTAATATGAATGAAATACTTGCACTCTTTCTCAATTCACTTTTTACAGAAATTGTTCCGCCGTTCCGTTCAATCATTTTCTTGCAAATCATATATCCCGGACCTGTCCCTTTCGCATCATTTGTCCCTTTGGTAGATGTAGCTTCAACCAAACAAAATTTTTGTTTATTTTTCCGTCATTCCGATACCGTGATCTGAAACTGTTATGTGCATAAAATCGTTGCATACCTTTGCCGAATATATTTTAATTGAGCCACCACCATTTGTAAACTTTATTGAATTTGTAATTAAGTTTTGCATTACCGAATGTAGCATAGTCATATCAGCTGAAATAAAAATATCTTTATCTGATTCATTATGAAGGTTATCTTTATCCGTTTTATTCCGCTTTCGGCAGAGTAAAATTAAATTTACTTCCTTTTTGGATTTCGCTTTCTACCCATATTATGCCGCCATTCTTTTCGACAAATTCTTTGCAGATTAAAAGTCCTAGCCCAGTCCCTGCTTCCCCATTTGTTCCATTTGTCGTTTCTTGAGTACCATCCTTAAAAAGATTATTAATCATTTCCGGGCTCATTCCTAAACCATTATCCTCCACAGAAACAGTAATGTTATTCCCTTTATCTGAAATATTTATCCTGACTTCACCGTTTTCGCGAGTATACTTAATCGCGTTTGATACAAGATTACGGATAATAGTCTCTATCATGTCGGGATCGGCATAAGAATTATAATTTGAGCTGACATTGTTCTTAAGAATGATGTTCTTGTTTTTTGCTACTATCGCCAAGGATCTGAAGACAGAATTAATAATTGAATCTAAAGATATTATTTTAGGCTCATGACTAACTTTATCTAAATTAAGCCGTGCCCACGTTAGAAGGTTGTCTATAAGTGATAGAAGATTTTTTAATGATGAATTGATATTGGAAATATAAAGTATTTTTTCACTAGTCGAAATATTATCAAAATCTTCAAGCAGCAACTCAGAAAAACCTAATAAACCACTGAAAGGGCTGCGTAAATCATGCGCAATGATCGAAAAAAGTTTATCTTTTTGAACGATTAGTTTTGAAAGTTCTTCCTTAGAATTTTTCAATGCTGTTTCATATTCTTTTATTTCGGTAATGTCCGTCATTATTCCTACAATACCGGTGAGATTATTATACTCATCAAATATCGGGGCTTTGTTAATCTTGAACCATTTGGCTTTTCTGATGTTTATAGTTATCAATCTTTCAATATTATTTATTTCCTTTTTCCCCTTTAATATTTGTTCGTCTTCCTCTTTAGCCTCTAAATAATCTGCTTTTGACAGAATCGATGAGTTGTCCTTGCCAATTATATTTTGTTCGTCAACTTCAAAAATTCTTAAATAAGATGAATTCACTAATTCGAATTTCTTATCTAATCCTTTTACAAAAATAATCTCTGGAGCGGCGTCGATTATTGTCTTTAATTTCTTTTGGCTTTCGGAAATTTTGGCAGCTAGATCCTTTCTTTTCTTAACGTCTTTTATGGTAAACCCAAAGAAAATGCTTAATGTTAAAACAAAAATGACCAAAAGTAAAACTTGGATGTAAATGCTCTTGTCGGATAGGTTTTGAAACTTAAGGGCATAATCGAAACTTTTTTTCTCTTCATTTCTATCAATAGCCGAAAGGTATCCGTATATCTGCCGGAAAGCGCGATCTTTGATTCTCAATTTATTTAGATCCTTTTGCTTAAGTAAAGAAAATATACCGGCGGAAGTTAAAGAGTGATATTGTATTACCGATTTAAGCGAATCCAGGTATTTTAATGAAAGTGGGTCATTATCTATCAATAATTCTATATTATTCATTGAACTTTTTATGTAATTGAAAGTATTACTATAATATAAAGAGTCCTCTTGAGAAATTGCTCTGAAAAAAGAACGGTTTTGTTTTGCTTCAAGCTGATTTAAGGAAGAGATAAGCATGTGGATTGATACCCGAAGCTTTGAATTTTCTACTATTAATTCGGATGTTTTGTGAAGCTCCAATTTTGAATGAAACCAAAACACACTAAACATAATAACGACTGTTATTGACAGCCCAAACCCGAATGATAATTTTTTCTCTACCGGAATTTTATCCTGTATAGCGAAAAATGATTTGAGAATTTTCATTTACTAAATGCACATTTTTTGACTAAAATTTACTGTCAATGCCGAACCCCTTCCTTTTTCACTTCGTACAATTATTTCAGCCTTGAAGGTCGGAATAATAAATGAATAATTTAAACCCCACAAGGGGAAATAATAGCAACATAGGGATAATTATAAAAACTTTGCTGAAATTAAGTTCCTGGTATATTTCTCTTAGGCCAACCTTAGTTACCACAAACCAGGGAGTTCCTAATATTGTTAGAATATTAGAAAGGAGGTTAACATTACTGTTATCCTTACCTTTATTAAAGCTTTGCTTGGTAATTGCCATGACTGATTGTTCTATCTAAAATTATTCGAATCTCCTTTCATAATATTTCCCTTAAAATTAACATTCATAAAAAGATTCCTCAGAACGCCATTCCTGTCCAAAAAAATTTCGATAGATTGGAAAAAATTAAAGACAGATCCGGAACTTCTTTCCTCTTCTTGATTCACAAATTACAATATAATATGTTTAATATAGTCAGACATTTGTTCTTTATCTCTGCATCTTATAACTTTTTATCTGATACCTTTTTATTCTTCCAATCCCATTCAAAAAAGGAAAGGCAAATCAAAACTAACCCCTAAAATATTATGAATGCACTCTGAATGCACTGTGAATACACTCTGAATGCACTATAGCAAGCCTTCTAATAGCTTTATCCTGTACTGATATCACACTGGACCTACATTTTTCCCATAATCACACTAAAGAAATTCTCTCATAATAGCTTAACTCGCTCCTAAGAATTAAGTTATTTATTTGTAAAGGAAAAAAGTTAACATAGGCACATTCACCATCTGCTGGCAAAGAAAAATTATTTTCAACTTGAACCGATGAAACTCTTTCAAAATACCGAGGGATTTTATTAAGAAAATGCAAAAATCTGCCCAAAATAGAGTATAATCCAGTTTTTTACGAAACATATGGATTATCTTGAACAGTAGAAATGTACGTCACTATTATTTAAAAATAAATGCACTGACTTACTTTTGGAAATCTCATATTATTATTTTGGACAGATGATTCAAATTTTATAAATTAAAACCTCAAAAAGAAATCCTTTTTCGAATGATTTTAATCAATTTGTAAAATGAAATTGTAAATCTAATTTTATTAGGAAGCATATTTATTAATTGGAAAAATTAAAAAAATCTAAACAAAACCTGGTAGATAAAGATCCAGAGGATTTTAGAAAACTTCTCTTCAAACTTCTCGACGAAAAGATTATTCCGGTGCGATTTCAATCTGTTGTGGAAAATTTTTCAACACTTGCTGCTTTTACGACCGATGACAATATAATGCAAAGTCTATTCGCCGAAACTTCTGTTGATGTAATTTTTAGAATTTCTCAAACAGGGAAAATTATTTTTATAAGCAATTCGTGCAAGGAAATTTTTGGCTACGAAGTTAATGAGGTACTCGGTAATTCGTTTGTTAATTTCGTATCACACTCCGAATTAAAAAAAGCTCTGGGAATTTTATCCAGGCTTTTTCAGGATAAAAAAGTGAAAGATCAAAACTTATCAATAATCCACAAAAATGGAAAACTTATACCAATTGAATTAAGCGCAAAAATATTTTTACTGGATGGAAAGTATGTAGGACAAGGTACACTTCACGATTTGACCGATAGAATAAAAGCTGAGGAGAAACTAAGAACATCGGAAAATATTTTTAGAAATGTTTGGGAAAAAGCAAACGACGGCTTACGTTTGACCGATGAAAAAGGGATTGTTTTTATGTGCAATCAGGCTTATTCTAAGATGATTGGCAAGCCTAAATCTCGAATCGAAGGAGAATTCTTTTCTAAAACGTATGCGCCTGAGAATTCTGAAATTGAGCTGAAAAAATATCTCTTTAAGTTTAAAAATAATGCCTTCCAAAGTAATTTTGAAAAAAGCCCTATCCTCTGGAATGGAGAAAAAATATATTTTGATATTTCTCATTCAATGCTTGAAGGAATTGGGGATAGAAAATTATTACTGAGCATCTTCCGCAATATTTCTGAACGGAAAACCAATGAACAATTGTTAAGGAAAAAAGATATTTTACTTCAGGGAATTTCTGAAGCAACCAAAACATTAATATCTGTAAATGACCCTAATCTCGGATTTCCTGCTGCCCTAAAAATATTGGGCATTGCTGCTGCTGTTGACCGTGTTTATGTTTTTAAGCATAAAGAAAATGAAGATACCGGAGAGATGTTCGTAAGTTTGCTTTATGAATGGGCTTCTCAGGATGTAGAATCCCAGATTGAAGATGCGGCATTTCAAAGGCTCTCTTATTCGAGGTTTGAGACACTAAAGTTTTACGATAATTTTTCTAAGGGAAAATCTCTAAACTTCATAATAAACAACCTGCCGAAAGAAAATCAGAAAGTTTTTATCGACGGCAATATTAAATCCATCATCTTAGTCCCTATCATAATCGATGAAAAATATTGGGGCTTTGTTGGCTTTGACGAATGTAAAACTGATCGTGTCTGGACTGCAAATGAAGAATCTCTTTTAGTAACTATGTCTTCAATGCTTGGAGCAATAATAAAACGGAATAATATCCAGGAAGAGCTTCTTAAGAAAAATAGTGAGCTTGACTCCGCAGTTATTAGAGCAGAAGCCGGAGTAAAAGCTAAAAGTGAGTTTCTTGCTTTAATGAGCCACGAAATAAGAACTCCGATGAATGGTGTCATCGGAATGACTGGCTTGCTGTTGGATACCAATTTGGATGATGAGCAACGGGAATATGTAGACACCATTAGGCTAAGCGGAGATCAGCTTCTTGTAATTATAAACGATATCCTTGATTTTTCAAAAATCGAATCAGACAAATTAGAACTTGAAACGCAGCCTTTTGATATTCGTGATTGTATCGAAGATTCGCTTGACTTGCTTGCTTCAAGAGCAGGTGAGAAGGGATTAGACCTTATTTATCAAGTAGATGTTAGCACTCCGATTTCAATCAAAGGCGATGTTACACGCCTTAGACAAATTTTAACTAACCTAATCAGCAATGCAATTAAGTTCACTGAGGAAGGTGAAATCTTTGTAAGCGTTTCATCTAAGCATATCGAGGACGGTCTTTATGAAATTTTGTTTGCGGTTAAAGATACCGGGATGGGAATTCCTGAAGATAAAATGGATAGGTTGTTCAAATCTTTTAGCCAGGTCGATGCTTCTACAACAAGAACTCATGGTGGTACTGGGCTTGGACTGGCTATCAGTAAACGCCTCGCTGAATTAATGGGGGGTAGGATGTGGGTAGAAAGTGAATTTGGCAGCGGTTCAACCTTTTATTTTTCAGTCAAAAGCGAAGCAGCTTTATCTCAATCAAAAATTTATTTATACGGACATGTTCCTAAGCTCGCCGGTAAAAGAATCTTGATTGTTGATGACAATAAAACAAATAGAAGAATTCTGAAAGCACAGGCTGATAGCTGGGGTATGTTTGCGAAGATCGCCGAAAATCCGCAGTCTGCAATCGAATGGGTTTCACGTGGAGAAGTTTTTGATATTGCTCTTCTCGATTTTCAAATGCCGCAGATGGATGGTTTAACATTAGCGCAAGAAATTAGAAAATGTGATGCTGGCAAAGAACTTCCTATTGTAATTTTAACTTCGATGGGAAAAAAAGAAAATTCTTCTTATGGAGATATAAATCTTTCGGCATTCATCAGTAAGCCTATTAAACAAGCTCAGCTTTATGAGACTCTACTTTCGGTTTTATCTGGAACCCCAGCCATAAAAAAGGGGAAAAACAATAATGAAATAAAAATAGAATCCGACCTCGCAGAAAGACATCCTCTTAGAATTTTATTAGCCGAAGATAATGCAGTAAATCAAAAAGTTGCTGTTAGGATTTTAGATAAAATGGGATTTCGCATTGATGTAGTTGCCAATGGCTTAGAAGCTTTTAATGCAGTAAAAAAAATTCATTACGATGTTGTATTGATGGATATATTAATGCCGGAAATGGATGGTTATGAGGCAACAAAAAAAATTATTAACGAACTTCAAGCAGACAAACGCCCCAAAATAATTGCTATGACGGCTAATGCAATGCAAGGTGATAAAGAAGATTGTCTAGCTGCCGGAATGGATGATTATATATCTAAACCGATACGGATTGATGAGCTTCAGTTTGCTTTAACTAAATGGAGTGGAATTATTGACCAGCAAAGAGGCGAGCTAATTTCTAAAACGAAAAAAGAAAAAACCGCTGCTAAAATTATTGACGAAGAAAAGATTACTTTCCTTAACGATATTCAAACCGAAAGTGATATAGATTTCCTAATCGAACTTTTTGGAATTTATATTACCGAGCTTCCTAAAAATATTGCAAATATTATTTCTGCTGTTGAAAATAAAGACTCTAAAAGCCTTCAGTTTAGCGCTCATAAGTTGAAAGGAAGCAGCGTGACATTAGGAGTCGATTTTGTTTCTGAACTTTGCCATGATCTGGAAACTGCTGCAAGGGAAGGCAAATTCGATGAGGTAACAAAAAATATGTCTAATAAGCTAGTTCAAAAATTGGAAATAATTATTAAGGAGTTGGAGTTTATAAGAGAAAAGTATACAAAGCTTCAATCTAAGTTCGGAAGTGATTGGAAATAATATAAAGAGATTTCACAAATCCCCGATAAAATGTCTAATGATTCATGAAACAAATTCCCCGGAATAAAAAAGCTCCTCGTAATAGAACAATATCTATCTCGTTGGAAGAAGAGAGTAAACTTAAAAAGAATCTATTACAGGCTATCTCTATGCTCTCACAAGAACAACTTCAAAACAAAATAATAAATCAAGATATTTTTGAGACTATGTGTTTCTTACCTGACAGTTTCATTGATTTATTGTTTATTGATCCGCCATACAATCTTGATAAAAAATTTAACGGTACTTCGTTTAAGGAAATGGATGAATATCAATATGAAAATTGGATTGATTCCTGGCTCAGCAAACTTGTTAGAATGATTAAACCACATGCATCTATCTATATTTGCGGAGACTGGCGCTCCTCTCAAGCTATCTTAAAAGTTGCCCGAAAATATTTTAATATTCGTAATCGTATTACTTGGGAAAGAGAAAAGGGAAGGGGAGCTAAAACCAACTGGAAAAATTGCTCCGAAGATATTTGGTTCTTTACTGCTTCAGATAAATTTACATTTAATATCGAAGATGTGAAGATTAAACGAAAAGTAATTGCCCCCTACAAAAATGAAATTGGCGAGCCTAAAGATTGGGATGATGTTGATGAAGGTAAATTTAGAATAACTTTTCCGTCAAATATTTGGACGGATTTAACTGTCCCTTTCTGGTCTATGCCTGAAAATACGGAACACCCTACACAGAAACCAGAAAAACTTTTAGCAAAAATAATTCTTGCCAGTTCTAATCCAGGCGATTTAGTTTTTGACCCTTTCCTTGGTTCCGGAACTACAGCTGTTGTAGCAAAAAAACTCGGTAGAAATTATAGCGGAATTGAACTGGATGAATATTACTGCTGCCTTGCTGAAAAAAGATTGAAGGCAGCAGAAAATGATAAGTCAATTCAAGGTTATGAAAATGGAGTTTTTTGGGAAAGGAATTCTTTACATGAACGTAAACAGAATAGTAAAGTTATGAAACGGAAAAAAATATAAAATTTTCCTTCATTAAAACTTGATCTATAGTATTAATTTTTCAATCTTTACACTTTATTAAAAATAAACTTTTTGGGCGCCGGTTAACAAATAAGTGCCTAACCCCGTCAGATCCGGAAGGAAGCAGCGGTAAGCATGCAGTTTGTGTAGCCGGTTGCCCTTTTTTATTTATTAAAAATGCCTGCCGGAATTAAAAATTCTAAAATCCCTCTTGAAGGATGCACCTTGCTATGAAAAAAAATCTTTGCAATTGCTGCCTTCTTGAAATCTACATTAGCGCCGTTTGTCGAAATTAAATTTGAAACGTGTTCGGAAAAATCCGGTTGATGTCCTACAAATGCAACATTTGCCGCTTCTAATGAATTGGCAATTTCGATAATGCTGTCCGTCCTGCTTCCGGCAGAAAGTTTTTTATCGACTATAATTTCATTCTTAATTTCAAAATATTCTGCAATTATCTGCGCCGTCTGTAAAGCCCTTGCAAACGGGGATGAAATTAAATAATCGAAAGGAATAATATAATCTTTCCAGGCTAGCGCTGCGTTTTTTAACTTAACTTTACCTGTGTTTGTAAGCTCTCTGTCAAAATCTTTTTTGTTGAACGACGATTTTTCTGCCTCACCATGCCGGATTAAATAAATGTTCATATTACCTTTAAAAATAATTATTATAGTATTATCATAAAAATTTTTGCTTTTAATGCTAAAATTATTTTTATCCGTCGCGACGGATAAATTTTCCCGAAAGTTTAATCAAAATTATGTGTCATTTCACTTATTTGAACGAAATAATATTATTTTTGCCTTAAAATCTTAACCTTAATTCAAAATTCCTTCAATATGTTTCAGCATTCTATTGCAAATGAATTAATAATATTTTGAAATACATCCTTATACTCATTGTAAGTATATTTTGATGCTTGAAGTATTAGCAAATATTTTTTTGTCCCGCAAGAATACTCAAAAAATTGAACGAAGTCTTTCTTTAACTCAATTTTACCTGAATAACGAACACGGTATTTGCCTGCGGTTATCTTATCTAAATTGTAGTTGACAAACATTTCGGCCGAATCTTCCGCCGGAATCATTATAACTGTAATTGAAGCTCCAATTGTTTCGTTGATATATCTCGTGCCTTTTATCTCTTCCTTTAAGAAAGAAGTAATCGATATATTTTTAAGAGTTCTCCAGTTATCAGTTAGCGTTAACGAAAATCCCTCGTTATTCATCGCATTTGCTGTTGTTTTAAGAGTATCAATACCCGTGTCTATACCGACGGATTCTAACTCCGATTTAAAATCTGTAATTTCTTGAATTCCGGATATATCCTTAAAATTTCTTATCTGATCGACTACAAAGTTTGAAAAAATATTTTGCGTACTTGTAAATTTTCTTTCTGAATAATTATAATTAAAGGCATCTGACTTACCTAAAATAGGAGATTGCTTAGAACTTGTTATCTCCGTTAAAATCCTGTCGCTTGAAATTTTTGTAATTAATTGAGTAAAAATATCCTTCGGAGAAATTAACTTTGTGTAATCACGAAAGACCAAAAAAACCGATGAGTCTGTTACTTGGTAAAGTGATACCCGGTTCAATTCAAAAATATTTCTTGATTTGAAATCTTCAACAACTTTAAGATATTCCCGGGTTTTTAATTTTATTATTGACTGACTTATATATCCGTTAAGAGATTTATCCAACAAAAGTAAATCTAAATCTGAATCATAAATTGCTAATCGGTTGTATATTGGGTTCGGATAGGTAAGGAGAACTGTAAAATATTTTTTGCCGGACGGAGTAAAAATGTTGCCAACTTCTAAGTTGTTATAGTTCCCGTTTACAGGGAGAGAAAGATCGATTAAATTAGATAACGATGAATCAGTTTTCGCATTTCCATTAATTGCTTGAGTTATCAAAATTTTCAAAGCTGGTACAGATATTTCCATACGCTCCGGTTTGCGTCTGAAATAAGAACAGCCATCAACCAGAATTACGCTAATAAGTATTATAGAAAAAATTCTTTTCATATTCATTTGTAGTATGAAATTTAATAAAAAATATCATTTTTTTAATTACCTCAATTTTTATTTTTGTCAAAATAATTAATAATTAGCTCAGCTTTTTGTTTACCGACCACTTTTGAAAGTTTATTATAGTCAGCCGCTTTAATTCCATCCACGCTTCCCAATTCCTTTAATAATCTTTGAGCGATAGAATTTCCAATTCCTTTTATTTCTGTCAATTCAGTCTTTAGGGTTCGTTTGTCTCGCCTATTCCGGTGAAATGTAATTGCAAACCTGTGCGCTTCATCTCTTACCTGTTGAAGTAACTTTAGCCCTGAAGAGGTTTTGGGAATTGATGCTGGTTCCGTCTGTCCCGGAAAAAATACCTCTTCCAATCTTTTCGCCAATCCGATAATATTATATTTGCGAAAACCAAGTTCATCTAAAATTTCAACTGCGCTTGATAACTGCCCCTTTCCTCCGTCTACCATTATAAGTTCCGGAAGACTTCCTTTCTCTTCAAGTAATCTCGAATACCTTCTCCTTATCACTTCCTGCATGCTCAAAAAATCGTTAGGTCCTTCTACCTCTTTAATAATAAATTTCCGGTATAAACTTTTTTTAGGCCTTCCGTCTTCAAATACTACCATGCTTGCAACCGTATCTGTCCCTTGCAAGTTAGAAATATCGAAGCATTCAATGTTTCTCGGTAGCACATTTAACCTTAAATCTCTTTGCAAAGCAGCCAGTACATGGGGAACGTGACCTTCCCGCTTCATCTTCTGTAATTGAATTTCTTTTAATTGAAGCGTTGCATTTTCCTTACACATTCTTAAAAGAGAAAATGTATTGCCGCGTTTGGGGATCAAGAATTTTATTTTTCTTTCCGCCTTTATATTCAACCAATCATTTAAAAGTAAAAAATCGGAAGGCTCTGTTTCCAAAACAATTTCATCAGGAATTTCTACAAACTCAGTGTAATAGAATTTAATTGACGAGGCGTAAAGATTTGCAAGTTCTTCTCCTTCCTCCAGGCTTAAATGTAATTGTTTTTTTCCCACAAGCTTACCGGTTCTGACGTTGAAAATTGTGCAAGCACAATCTCTTCCTTCATACGCAATCGAAATTATGTCGCGATCTTCCAAATTTTCGCTTACGATTTTTTGCTTAGAAGCTATTGCCATGAGCTGATTCAATTTGTCTCTTACTTCAGCGGCTTTTTCAAAATTCAAATCGTCAACGGCGTTTTGCATTTTATTATTTAACTCTTTAATAAGATCATCAGTTTTTCCCTTTAATAACTTAACAACCTCATTAACCATCTCGTTGTACGCAATTTCTGAAATCAAATTCTCGCAAGGGCCATCGCACTTTTTTATGTGATAATCAAGACATACTTTGAATTTTTTCTTCTCAATGTTTTCTCTTGTCAAATCTAATTTGCAGCTTCTGATCTTAAAAATTTGATTAATAGTCCGAAGCGAAGCTTTCATATTTTTAACGTCTGTGTAAGGACCAAAATATTTTGAACCGTCTCTAATAACTCTGCGCGTCGGATATACCCGGGGAAAAGGTTCTTTGGTAACTTTTATGAATGGGTAAGATTTGTCGTCTTTTAAATTGACATTGTAGCGAGGTTTTAATTCCTTTATTAAATTATTTTCAAGTACCAATGCTTCAATTTCATTATCAGTAGTTATTATCTGTAAATCCGCAATTTTATTTACAAGCGCAAGAGTTTTGGGAGATATGACTCCGCTGTGGAAATAACTCCTTACACGGTTCTTTAGGTTTATTGCTTTCCCAACATAAATCACCTTTCCCTTGTCGTTCATATATTGATAAACGCCAGGGCTGCCCGGAAGGTTTTTTATTTTTGTTTTAAGGTTTGAATTCATCTCGTATAAAATTGATTTTAATTTAAAAAATCTATCTGATAAAATATATCAAATAGATTTTTTAAGAAATGACCTTAGACATGAGTAATCTCTTCATCTTAAAATTTAATTAAGTTGATAAAATTTGATTCTTACTTATTACGACTATTCCGCTTTCGGTAACATGGAATTTCTTTTTATCCACTTCAAGGTCAAAGCCAATTTCATAACCCTCAGGCACAAGCACATTCTTATCGATAATTGTTCTCCTTATTCGTGCATGCCTACCTATATTGCAATTGTTCATTATGATTGAATCTGTAATGTAACTAAAGCTATTAACCTTAACATTCGGTCCAAGCAACGATCTCTCTACTAAGCCTCCGGAAACAATCGTACCGTCACAAATTAAAGAGTTTAATGTTCTTCCGACTCTTTCTCCTTCATGCGAAACTGTCTTTGCTGGCGGCGCCTGGTACTGATAGGTGCGCATTGGCCAATCGTTATCGTAAAAGTTAAATTCCGGAGTGACGCTTATTAAATCCATGCTTGCTTCGTAATAACTATCGATTGTGCCTATGTCTTTCCAGTAAGGCTTCGTCTTATTATTTTCGTCATAAAATTTATAAGCAAAAACATTTCTTCCTGATTTTATCATGTATGGAAGAACGTCTTTACCAAAATCGTGCGCTTTTAATTTTTGAGTTTCCATTTCCAAAAATACATCACGCAAAACATTTGCGTTGAAAACATAAATTGCCATACTAACAAAGCAAAAACCTGGTTGATCTGGGATCTCTTGTGGATCTGCAGGCTTTTCGGTAAATGATTTGACGGCATATTTGTCGTCAACACTTACTATACCGAAACGCGAAGCCTCCTCCACTGGCACTTCTATGCACGCCATAGAAAGATCAGCTTTAACATCAACATGATACTGAAGCATTTTTAAATAATCCATTTTATAAATATGATCGCCACTTAAAATCAAAACCCACTTTGCTTTTTTATCCGTTGAAAATAAGTTTAAATTTTGATAAATGGCGTTTGCAGTTCCCATATACCATTCATTATTTAATTTTCTCTGCGGAGGAATTGAATATATATATTCACCTAATTCCGGATTAAATATGCTCCATGCCTCAAAAATATGTTGGTTAAGCGAATCGGATTTATATTGCGTTAATATGTAAACTCTTCTTAATCCGGAATTAAGACAGTTTGATAATGCAAAATCAATTATTCTATACTTCCCGCCGAACGGAACCGATGGTTTCCCTCGATGTGCTGTAAGTGGATAAAGTCTTTCACCTTGACCACCCGCCAATAACATCGTTATTGTATCTCTGAGAATTGACGAACCAGGGAAAGTCATATTTCCTCCTTATTTTTTGTCCAATATATCTAAATATGGATTGTTTGGCAATTAGACTATTTGTTAATTTTACACTGTTTTTTAGACTCTTTAAAAATAATTGTAATATTTAGAATTACAAATTCTATTTGCGGTATTTAATAATTTTTTAACTTAAGCAATTTATTCGATGCAAAAAAAAATAAAGTTATATTTCCCCATTTTGATTTTAGCCTTTCTATTCACCGGCTGGCAGATAGGCACAGCATCTAAAAATGTTAAACGGACTTCAAATTACACTCTTGATAATGTCCCGGAAGATTATGCCTCTCCGAATCAATTTAAAATCAATATCTTAAAATACTATTTGAATATTAACCTTTTCCCGGAGCAAAAACTCCTTCAGGGTGATGTTACAATCACCGGGGTTGTATTAGATAAAACAATCAAACAAATTGATTTAAACTTTTATGACAACATGAAAATATCTTTGCTTACATTGAATGGCGAAAAATCAAATTATGAAGAAAAAGGTACTTGCCTATCAATTCCATATTTTAATACCACGTCAGATACCTTTAATATAAGAGTTGTTTACGAAGGTACTCCGAAAAGAGTCGGTTTTTCCTCCTTTGTTTTCGGAGAAATTAACGGAATGTCCTGTACCTATAATCTAAACGAACCGAATTATGCCTCAACATGGTTCCCTTGCAACGATATTCCATCGGATAAAGCTTTGCTTGATATAAAAATCACCAACGACTCCTCCGAAGTCTCCGCGTCAAACGGTTTGCTCATGGGCGTCACTACCAATGGTTCCAGAAGAACTTACTATTGGAAATCTAATTATCCTATTTCAACCTATTTGATTTGTTTGTTCTCCTCGGATTATAAAACCTTTTCACAGGAATATATTTCTCAGAATAAGCAAGACACTATGTCAATTGATTATTATGTTTTTCCGAATCAATTAGAAGATGCTAAAATAGATTTTCAGGATCATCCAGATATGATCAATTTTTTCGCAAAGACTTTCGGCGAATATCCGTTCATCAAGGAAAAATATGGCATAGCCGAATTTCTTTGGCAGCTCGGAGCCATGGAAACACAGACCCTTACCGGAATAGGTTCAAATTTTATAGGCGGAAACAAATTATTTGATGATGTTTATGCCCACGAGCTGTCACATCACTGGTGGGGAGATGCTGTCGGTCCTGAAACATGGAAAGATATTTGGCTAAATGAAGGTTTTGCTTCTTATTGTGAAGCACTTTATAAAGAACATATCGGCGGTTTCAACGCTCTTAGAGCTGCAATGTTAAGCAAATATCGGGATAATTTTTACGGAACGCTTTATAATCCAAAAGATTTGTTTGGTCAAACGGTTTATGAAAAAGGAGCTTGGGTATTGCATATGCTTCGCCATGAAGTCGGCGATTCAACGTTCTTCAAAATATTACGTACGTACTACCAGACTTATAAATATAAAAATGCTTCTACTAGAGACTTTGAAAATATTTGCGAAAAAATCTCCGGCAAAAACCTTGAACAGTTTTTTAACCAATGGGTGTTTGATGGCTCCGGAATTTTGAATGTCGATTATTCCTGGGAAACGGATAAAAATAATTTAACACTCAATCTTGCACAGACACAAACAGGCTATAACGTCTACCAATTTCCGCTTGATATTAAAATTGTCTATACCGACAATAGCGAAGAGATTAAAACGATTTTCGTTAATCAACGGCAACAAAATTTTGTTTTCCCTATGACTAAGACTCCTGCTGTAATCAAAGTAGATCCTTATAACTGGCTGCTTGCCGAATTTGACGAGCATAAGAAAAATAATTAATATTTATCTATATTTGGTCTCAAAAAAACCAATCAATATTTTCTCTATAACAATTGAAATAATTTTGTGAACGACTCTTATCTATTTATTTCCGACATACATCTTGGGCTTCAGTCAAAAGATTTGGAAAACCGCAAGGAAAGGTTACTGGTAAAATTCTTGAATTTTGCTCAAACCAACTGTTCGGAATTATTTATAGTAGGCGATCTTTTTGATTATTGGTTTGAATATAAACGCGTTTACCAAAAAGGATTTTTTAGAACTCTTACCGCTCTTCAGGATCTTACGGATCACGGAATAAAAGTTCATTACCTGATCGGTAATCATGATTTTATGCATCAAAATTTCTTTAAAGATGAAATTGGCGCTTTGATGTATGAAAACCCAATCAGCATTACGCTGAATAATAAAAAATTTTTTATAGGTCATGGTGACGGGATGGTTAAAAACGATCTCGGTTATAAAATATTAAAAGTAATTTTAAGAAATAAATTGATCCAAAAATTTTATTCATGGATTCACCCGGACATTGGCGTTTCAATTGCAAGCTCAACTAGCAAATCAAGCAGAGATTATACATCCCAAAAAGATTATGGAGAAGAAGACGGTTTATTCGAAGCAGCAAAAATGAAAATCGACGGGGGATATGATTATGTCCTGCTCGGTCATCTTCATCGCAGATGTTTTCTAAATTATAAAAATGGCGTTTATATTAACCTTGGCTCCTGGCTCGATGCCCCGTGTTATGGGAAATTTGAAAATAATAAATTTGAAATAGTTGACTGGAATTAAAATGGCAAATAAGCAATCTGATTTTGAATATAAGAAATATTTTAATGATCATTCCTATAGGAACAAGAAAAAATCTAAATCCCGCTTTTCTAAAAAAACAAAATTAATTCTTGCCCTAATAATTTCTCTCTTTGTTATTGCTTTCGGAATTTTTGTCATTAGCGGCCTCCCATCTCTTGAACAACTTGAAAACCCGCGTCCTCAGCTTGCAAGCAAGGTATTTACAAGCGACGGTGAATTGCTCGGACAATTTTATATCCAAAACAGAATCGAGACAAAAATAGATAGTCTTCCCCCTTACGTTGCTAACGCATTGATTTCAACTGAAGATAGAGATTTTTATAATCATTGGGGTGTTGATCTTGGGCGGGTCTTCAAAGCAATTATAAAAGATGTCTTTACTTTCTCTCGCGAAGGTGCTAGCACTATTACTCAACAGCTCGCAAAAAATCTTTATCACTTTAAAGTCAAAGACGAAAATATCTTTCAAACCGGCGTAAGAAAAATTAGAGAATGGATCACGGCTGTTCAAATCGAAAAAACTTTTACTAAACGGGAAATACTTCAAATGTATTTAAATGTTTCTTACTTCGGTAAAAGCGCTTACGGAGTTGAGTCCGCTGCTCATGTATATTTTAACGAAAACGGAAAGCAATTGACCCTTCCGCAAGCTGCTATGATAATTGCGCTTCTTAAATCTCCTGAATATTATGATCCCGTTAGACACATGGCTAATGCCGTAAGAAGAAGAAATTTAGTTATGCATAATATGGTTACGAACCATTTACTTAGCAAAACCGATTATGAAAAATATAAAGCTGAACCGATTGTTTTAGCTTCTGAAAAAATCGGTGGCAATCAAACTATTGCTCCATATTTTATGGAATACGTCCGCCAGCAAATGGTTGCTATGTCTGAAAAATATGGCTACGATCTCTATCGCGATGGATTAAATATTTATACTTCGCTTGACTCGCGAATGCAGAAGATTGCTAATAAAGCTGCTGCAGATCATCTGAAAAAATATCAAGCACTATTCAATAAAGATTGGAACTGGAAAAAGCATCAAGCTTTGTTGGATAATATTTTAGATAGGGCTATTAGAGATAACTCCTTATATCATGCTGCCTCTAACCCAGACGCTAAGGCACAAGTTTATAATCAGCTAAAGTTTGACCCGGCTTTTGTTGACTCGGTTAAGAAAGCTGCAACCACAATTCAAGTCGGGTTTGTAGTAATCGATCCCACAAACGGACAAATTAGAGCGATGGTTGGGGGAGCAAACCAAGATTTTGGACGCGGGTTAAATCATGTTTCGGGTATTCGTCGCCAGGCTGGTTCGTCGTTTAAGCCTTTTGCTTATACTGTTGCTATCGATAACGGATATTTCCCGGCTTATACTTTGCTCAATCAAAAGTTTAATTATAACGGCTGGTCGCCGGATAATTTTGAAACAAATGAGTATGGCGGCTATATTACGCTTCGCCAAGCGCTTGCGCATTCAATAAATGTTATTGCAGGAAGATTGACTATAAGTAATATGGCTCCTCCCTCACAAGTTGTTAAGTATGCCCATAAAATGGGGATAGAATCGCCGTTAGACGCGGTGCCTTCGATAGCTTTGGGAACTTCCGAAGTTTCTCCTTTAGAAATGACTTCTGCCTATGGAACTTTTCCGGATAAAGGAATTCATGTAGATCCTATTTCTATTCTAAAGATTGAAGACCGGAATGGTATCCTGATTGATAAATTTGTTCCGGATTATCAAGAGGCAATTTCACCGCAAACCGCCTCTATTATGGTTAGCATGATGGAAGATGTTATTAACTATGGGACCGGTGCGGGAGTTAGAAGATATTTTCAATATCCTTGTGCCGGTAAAACAGGCACGACTCAAAATTATTCCGATGCTTGGTTTGTTGGTTATACTCCAAATTTAGTTGCAGGAGTGTGGGTAGGTTTTGATGACCATAGAATCAAATTTACAAGCTCTTATGGCCAAGGAGCTTCAGCAGCGCTTCCTATTTGGGCAATGTTTATGGAAAATGCGTACAAGACATTAAATCTTCCTGTCCAATATTTCCAAATGGCTTCCGGAATCGATACTGTAGCATTCTGTAAAACTACTATGGATGACGGGGATACAAGGCTCGCTACAAAATATTGCCCGGTTACCGTTACTGATATTATTAACGCAAATAACCTGCCCCCAAAATGTAATATCCACGGTGGCAACGGCGTTATTAAGAAAGAAGAAAAGAAAGGAGATTCAGGTTGGTAGGGTCTTATTTCAAGGTTTAAAGTCCACTATTGTAGATCCTAAATAGTAGAATAAAAAGTTATTTAATTGTAAATTATATATTATAAATAAAAAATTTTTGCCCGGATGGTGGAATTGGTAGACACGTTAGGTTCAGGGTCTAATGCTGGCAACGGCATGCAGGTTCGAGTCCTGTTCCGGGCACTAAGAATATGTTTGTTGCCCTACCGGTCTTAATGGGGATTTCTCTCTCAATTCTTACCTATTCCTTTCTCAAGCTAGCATTGAGGCGGAATAATCACCGTCTCCAGTCTTGCAGCGGCAATTAACTTCCGATTATTCGGTTTTAACCGGCGGCGGTATTTACGGTACTCCCGGGCCTCTAAAATCAACTCAACGGTTTTGGAACTTAAAGCAACTGGGCTTAACTCCAGGTGGTTCGTTTAATCTGCCTATTAAATGCGACCGCCCAAATATCAGTTGTGTCGCATACGGAGATATTAAGGATGGAATTTATACTGTGCATATCGTAAATAACGGTGCCAAACGGGAGGTTACATTAACCGGTCTTCCCGGTAATGTGAAGGCATTAAACATGTATATAACTGATGAGCATCATGGCATGGATAAAATTAAATCTGTTAGAGTTAGCAACGGAAAGGCTCAATTTACACTTGACTCTGCTTGCTTTACTACATTGATTAATTAAGAAGCCGGTTAAAGTTAATTCCATAGTCTAAATCCTAAAATATTTTTCAAATGTATCCGCCTTTTTTCTTTTTTAAAATATTTTTAACTTTATATATATCAATTCTAATATAATTTTGATTTAAATGGGGAATAGGAGAAAGGAATTCGATGAATCCATTAATCTATTGACACATATCAGTTACCTTTAAACAAAATATTAAAATCATAATTATTTATTTAAGTAGTCTAATTTAACCTTATAGGGATTTTTTTATTAGATATTTATAAAATATATAATATGCATGAGAGGTTTTATTAAAAAAAATATTACTAAAGCCGGGCTATATAAAGCTTTGAAAATAAATTTTTTATATCTGATTTTCGGAATATCATTGATCCTTTTCTCAGATTATGTGGTAAATCATATCCTTTATATATCCGGAAGTAAATGGATGATAAAAACACTTCAGGATTGGTTATTTGTGGTTCTTCCCTCCATCTTCCTCTATCTATTAGTTAAAAGAATTCTTAATTCAAAAAATATTGAACAGGAAAAATTGAAACAGAATCTCTGTAGGTGCGAAGAATTGATACGTAATTCAGAACAAAAATACATCGGGATTTTTGAGAATGCACCTATAGGAATTTTTCATTCTACTCTTGAAGGACGCATACTTCTTGTCAATCCAATGCTTGCAGAATTATTCGGATATAAGCGACCAGAAGACATGATGTCGGCTAATATTAATGCAGCGGAAAAATTATATATGCAAGCAGAATTGCGAAATAAAATTGTCCGTGAGGCTATCGAGTCTAAAAAGTTTGTTCATAGTGAGGTTATTTTAAAGCGATTAAACGGTGATACCTTCATTGCTAATTTGAATATGAGAGTAGTTAAAGGAGATAAAAACGATCCTGAGTACATCGAAGGTTTCGTGGAGGATATAACTCAAAGGAAAATGACTGAAAATGCTTTAAAGGAAAGCGAGGAACATCATCGTTCAGTAATATCTTCTTTACATGAGGGAATTGTCATTCATTCTTCAAACGGAACCATAGTAAAAGCGAACAAAAGCGCACAAGAAATATTAGGCCTCTCCAATGATAAAATTTTTGAAAAAAAATCAATAGATGTAAGTTGGAGAGCAATTCATGAAGACGGATCGCCATTCCCTGGTGAATTACATCCTTCCATGTTAACACTTCAAACTGGAAAACCGGAAAGTAATGTAATTATGGGCGTGCATAAGCCGAATGGGGCATTAGTCTGGATTTCAATAAATTCTGAGCCATTATTTAAAGATAATCAAAATAACCCTGTTGCTGTAGTTACCTCTTTCACAAATATTACAGGAAAGAAAAATGCTGAGGTTGAATTGAAGGAGAGTGAGACAAAGTATCGTGAATTATTCGAAAATAATTTAGCCGGAGTTTTTAGAAATTCTATTAATGGTGAGGTTCTTGATTGCAATCCTGCATTTGCAAAGATCTTTGGATTTAAAACGAAAGAAGAGGGATTGCATCAATTGGCTGCGGATTTTTATCCTTCGCCGAAAGACCGGGAAAAATATTTGGAATTGTTGTCGAAAAACGGACAATTATTAAACTTTGAATGCCAACGTAGACGAGTCGACGGCAGTATGATATGGACTTTGGAAAATGTTAGAATTGTAAAAAAGTCTGATGGTACACCTAGATTTATTGAAGGAACCATTTTTGACATAACTGATCTCAAAAAAGCAGAATCTCAAATTATAAAAGAGCGTAACCAGGCAAAGTTATATTTTGAAGTAGCCGGAGTAATGCTAGCCCAACTAGATATAAACGGAGATATTTCATTAATGAACAAAAAAGGTTCAGAAATTTTGGAATATTCCGCAGATGAAATCTTAGGCAAAAATTGGTTTGACTTGGTCATTCAAAAAGAATTAGGGGAAAAGGTCAGAAGTGTATTTAATAAGATGCTCAACGGTGAAACCGAAACTCTTGAATATTTTGAAAATGAAGTAGTCTGTAAATCGGGAATTCACAAAATGCTTGCGTTTCATAATTCTGTTATAAGAAGCGATGATTCAGGAATAACGGGGATATTATTTTCCGGCGAGGATATTACAGACCGTAAAAAAGTTGAGAAATTATTACGCGACAACGAGCAAAGGTTAACTCTTGCACTTGAAGCCACAAATATAGGCCTTTGGGATTGGGATATCGAAAATGATATTTTGTATACTAACCCAACGTATTTCAAAATGCTCGGTTACGATCCCGAAAAAAACGTACAACTAAAAAATGGTTGGAATGATAAAATCCATCCCGCAGACAAGGAATTTGTAATAAAAAATAAAAAGAAAAATGAATTTGATATAGAATACCGGTTCAGGCATGCAGATGGTTCATTCAGGTGGATTAACAGCATTGGACGCACGATTGAATATAAACGGAACGGGGATGCCAAGAGAATGATAGGCCTCCAAATAGATATTACCGAAAGGAAAAAAAACGAAGAAGAGATTCGAAAACTTTCCAAAGCAATTGAACAGATTCCCGTTTCGGTAGTCATTACTGATTTGGAAGGTAATATCGAGTATGTGAATCCTTTCTTTTTAATGACCACAGGATATCATTATGATGAAGTATTAGGTAAAAATCCCCGCATTCTTAAATCCGGCTATACATCGCAAGATGAGTATAATAAATTATGGAACACATTATTAGCAGGTAATGTCTGGAATGGAATTTTTCATAATAAAAATAAAAACGGCGAGTTGATTTGGGAATCCTCAATTATAAGTCCCACCAGAAATTCAAACGGAGATATAACTCATTTTGTACAAATAAAAGAAGATATAACCCAAAAGGTTAAAATAGAAGAGGAACTACGTGAATATAGGGAAGGCTTAGAGATCCTTGTCAAGCTAAGAACTGAACAACTTGATGAAGCCAATATGAATCTGCGAGAAGAAATAAGAAAAGAAAAAGAATATGAATTGCTTCTACAGCAATCACTCGATAAGGAGAAAGAGCTAAGCGAGCTTAAGACGAGATTTGTTTCTATTACTTCTCACGAATTCAGGACTCCACTAACTTCAATTTTAGGTTCAGTAGAATTAATACAAATGTACAAGAATAAATGGAGCGAAGAAAAATTAAATGAGCAAATTGAGAGAATTATGAACTCCGTAGAATATTTAACGAGGCTTCTGGATGATGTTTTAACTTTAAGCCACGCTGATAGCGGCAAGCTAGAATTTAATCCGGAATTATTAGACCTTTATAAATTTTGTTCCGGTATTATCGAAGAACTCGGATTGAAATCAAGAAAAGATCATTATTTTATTTTTAATTATACCTCTATGCAAAAAATATTTAATATTGATTCTCAATTACTTCGTTTTATTTTAGTCAACTTATTGTCTAATGCTTATAAATATTCTCCGGGAGGAGGGAAAATCGAATTTAATGTCTCATCAAATGAAAGATTTATAGATTTTGTTATTTCCGACGAAGGAATTGGGATCCCCATCAAAGACAAAAAATATTTATTCAATCCATTCCACAGGTGTAGCAACAGTTTAAAAATACCGGGAACTGGATTGGGCTTATCCATCGTGAAACATTCTGTTGATCTTCATAAGGGCGAAATAAGTTTTTCTTCTGTACCCGGTTTGGGTACTACGTTTAAAGTAATGATCCCGAAAGGATAAAATATGGACAAGAAAATATTAGTAATAGAAGATGACGAAAATATTCTTGCAAATCTTGTTGCCTTATTAACCGAAAACGGGTTTCATGTGCTTAAAGCCGGAAATGGATTTGATGGACTAAGTATTGCCCAAATGGAAATTCCCGATCTTGTAATCTGCGATATTATGATGCCTGGACTCGATGGGTACGATGTATTGAAAGAATTTCTCAACAACGTTTCTCTCAAATCAATACCTTTTATCTTTCTTACCGCAAAAGCTGAGTTAAAAAGTATGAGGCAAGGTATGGACATGGGAGCCGATGATTACCTGATAAAACCTTATAAGGCAAGTGATGTGCTAAATTCTATAAATTCACGATTAAAACGTATAGAAATATTCAAAGCTTCATTTGCAAAATCTCCGGAAAAAATTGCGCCAAAGAAATACACTATGATTGATAAATTCTTTCTGAAAGTGAACGGCAAGCCGCAATTCATAAGAATTGATCATATATTATATCTTAGCTCCGAGAGACAGTATACGTCTATTCACCTCATGAGCGGCAGATCCTTTTTGGTTAGGAAATCTATTACAAGCTTCGAGAGCATGCTCCCGGATAATAATTTTATTCGGATTCACCGTTCGACAATAATTAATCTAAACTTTGTAGAAAAAATTGAAAAATGTAACAACTCAAGTATTAAAATATATATTACAGATTGTGAAAAGCCATTCATTGCCAGCAAAAGATATTCCTCTAAATTGAGGAAAAATTTAATATGATATATCACTTACCGCACTAAATTTTCCTAATAAATTCCGCTTGAAACAATAATCTCCCTTTTGAAACATTTTAGTTGAAATAATATTTCCAACCTACGATAATAGGCCATAATCGTTATTAAACTTAAAAATTAATGAGAGAATTCTATGAAATGGTTTTATAATCTAAAAATAAGCGTTAAGCTGATAGTATCTTTTCTTATTCTTTCTGCTATTACTGCTTTTGTCGGTATACAGGGTCTTACCGATATGGGTGCAATAAATAAAATGCTCAGCTCTCTTTATCATAATGAAACGAGAGGAATTGCTTATATAAAAGAATCCAATTCCGATCTACTCGCTTATAGCAGATCATTAAACAATTATCTCCTTTCTACGTCTCAAACAGAAAGGGATAACTGCCTTGCTAATATGAAAAATTATGAAAAGCTACTGTTCCAAAATATAGATGCGGCTACACCTCTGATAAAATCAGATGAGGGGAAAGCTTTAATTGCTCAAGTTGAACAACAATGGAATGATTATAAAATAGAAGTAAATCAAGTTATTGCTCTCGGCAATTTTGATAGCTTAGCTGAAAAACAAAAATCAATTACTTTACTTAATACCACTGTAAGAGAAAAATCAAACGCAATTGATACTCTATTCTCCGAACTTGCGAGACAAAAAGAAAAAGACGGTAAAGAATTTTATATGCAGAGCAGCCAGGATTATGCCGATACAAGGTTGTACCTCATAATTCTAATAATTGGCTCTATAGGCTTTGGTTTAGGTTTGGGCTTATATATTTCCAAAATTATTAGTAAACCTATTAATAAAACTGCACTTATGATTCAAGAAATCGGGAAAGGACATTTAAGTGAACGTTTAAACATTAATACAAAAGATGAGACCGGAATTATGGCAGCGGCTATCGACAGCTTCGCCGATGACCTGCAGAAAAATGTAATCGGCGGAATGAAAAGAATATCCGAAGGAGATTTCAATTTCGAGATTGTACCAAAAGATTCTAAAGACGAAATATCCCCGGCTTTAAATAATACTACAAAAACTTTAAAGGAATTAAAAGCAGAAACCGACTCAATGACCCAATGGGCAGCCGATGGGCAGCTCGAAAAGAAAGGAAACGCAGATAAATTCCAAGGCGGTTATAAAACAATTATTGAAGGTTTTAATAATACTATAAATGAAATTGTGGTAATGGTAAAGCAAGTTGAAAAAACAATGGAAACATTATCTACAGGAGATTTGACTGCAAGAATTGAAGGCGAATACAAAGGTAATTATAAGAGACTTCAAAGTTATGTGAATAATTTAGGCGAGTCTTTAGCAAATATTATTAGAGAAGTTTCCGAAGCAGTATCAGCAACAGCAAGCGCATCAACACAAATTTCATCAAGTTCAGAAGAAATGGCAGCAGGCGCACAAGAACAAAGTTCTCAAGCTCAGGAAGTTGCCGCAGCAGTCGAACAAATGACTAAAACAATTCTTGAAACTACTAAAAACGCCGGCAACACCGCCGATGAAGCAAAGAATGCAGGACAAATTGCCAAAGACGGCGGAAAGGTCATCTCCGAGACCATCGACGGAATGAATAGAATAGCCGTAGTGGTAACAAAAGCTGCCGAAACTGTTCAGGAATTAGGCAAGAGCAGCGATCAAATAGGTGAGATAGTCCAGGTAATTGACGATATAGCAGATCAAACAAACCTTCTTGCTCTTAACGCCGCAATAGAGGCAGCACGCGCTGGAGAACAAGGACGCGGATTTGCGGTAGTAGCAGATGAGGTAAGAAAGTTAGCAGAACGTACCACAAAAGCAACAAAAGAAATAGCAGATATGATTAAGAGGATACAGAAAGATACCAATGGCGCAGTCGAGTCAATACAGCAAGGTACATCAGAAGTGCAAAAAGGGAAAAGCTTGGCATCTAAAGCCGGAGAGTCATTGGAACAAATTATCACTGGTTCGGCTGCAGTAGTAGATAGTGCTACACAGGTAGCTGCCGCAAGTGAAGAACAATCAGCAACAGCAGAACAGATAAGTAAAAATATTGAAGCGATAAATAATGTAACGCAAGAAAGCGCAGCAGGTGTGCAGCAGATAGCCCGCGCAGCAGAGGACTTAAATAGACTGACGGATAATCTGCAGAATCTCGTATCAAAATTCAATATTGATAGTGAAAGAAGAAACGACAGATCAACACTTGCTGTCAGGTCAAATGGTCATATAGTTCACGCTAATTAAGAAAGGTAAAAAATGCAAACGGAAGTTGATGAACTTGTAAAACACGAAGAAGATAAAGAGCTGCTGCAGCTTGTTACCTTCAAGCTTGATGTGGAAGAATTCGGTATAGACATTTTGCGTGTTCAAGAAATAATTAGAATTATGAACATAACAAAAGTGCCTAATTCACCCGAGTTTGTAGAAGGCGTCATTAACTTAAGAGGAAGAGTAATCCCGGTAGTTAACTTAAGAAAAAGATTATTTCTTCCTCATATAGAGAAAGACAACAAAACAAGAGTAATAGTGGTAGAACTAAGCGATAAAACAGTCGGGTTTATAGTAGACGAAGTAAACGAAGTTCTGCGCATACCCCGAAGCATAACAGAGCCGCCTCCGGAGATGACGGCGGGAATAGATACAGATTACATAACCAGCGTCGGTAAGCTTGAAGACAGGCTGCTAATATTGCTCGACATAGAAAAGCTTGTTGACAAAACTAAATTATAAAAGTAATCTTGGAAATTTCTCACTGTAGTTCATTATCAACACATTAAATTTTAATTTTTTTTTAACGTCAATAATATTGTCTAATTGGGGATTTATTTACTTTAGTCCGAAGGAGAATTATGATAAAAAAGAGAATTTTATTTCCAATTTCAATAATATACTTATTGTCGATCAGCATTATTAGCTATATGGATTTAATGGATTCTCAAAAAAATCAGGATATAATTAGAAACAGGGTATCAATTTTACTTAATCTTGATGAATTTGAAAAGTATAAAAATAAAATTGAACTAGATTACCATTTCTTTTTACTTATCGGAAATAAAACTAATTCTATTGAACTGAAAAATGATTCGAATAAGGTTATTCAATGCCTTAAGTTATTACTAAAGAATAAATATCTCTCAGCACCTGAAAAGGCTCAGATAGATTCACTTAATATTTTACAAAATAAGCGGGCGCAATTTCTAAAAAATTATTATAAACTCTCCAATAAAACCCCTCTGCCGTCTAATATTTTTTCTTTGTATTCCCAACAAAAAATTTTAAGAAATCAAATTGACGAATTAACCCTGACTCTCAACCAGGAAATTGGAACTTCACTTCATCAATATTCACAAGCCAATATTGACAACATTAAACATCTTGCTAATTACTATATGCTCTTTGTGTTATTTGGCTTTTCTGCCACAATAACCTTTTACTTCCTACAAAATAAATACATATCTAATTTAAAAAAGTCCACACACCAGCTTCAAAAAAGCGAAGAGAAATATTCTAAGGCTTTTATCTCCGGTCCCGATGGATTAATTATATCAAGATTAGCAGATGGAACGATAATGGAGATAAATAACGCGGCATTAGAGGCAATTAATTGTTCTCTACATGATATCGTTGGTAAAAGTGCTACTGATTTTTGGGCTAATTTAGATGATAGAAAAGTTTTTATAGAAAAACTTCTTAAAGAAGGCACTATTAGTAATTTTGAAACTATTTGGTTGACCAAAGAAAAGAAAATGCTTCCTATTCGTGTTTCTGCTAAATTATTTGAGCTTGATGGCGAACAGTGTGTCATTTCAATCGGTCAAAACCTAACCCAATTAAAAGACAATGAAAGGGAAATCAAAAAGCTTAACAGAATCTATGCATTCACTTCTGCAATAAATCAACTAATAGTTAAAGAGAAAAATAATGAAAGACTTATTAAATCCATTCTAAATATAGCCGAAAATATCGGAGGCTTTAACTATGCTTGCATTGGTATAAAGGATAGGGATAAGGATATAATCAATAAGTTTAATAACTGTTTAGAATGCAGTTTGGATGAAAAGGGAAAAAACGGTTGTCTTGTAAATAACCTTAATCTTATGCATAAGTATATTAAAAAGAACAATGGCCCGGTTATAGTTAATGATTTGAATCCAGACCTAATAAGTTCTCTTAACCTTAACCCCTCAGTTGCTGCTAATATTAACTCGCTGGCGGTATTTCCTATAGAACTTGAAAATAATCACTTTAGTATTATGGTATTAGGTTCAACCGAAAAGGGTTTCTTTAATCAAAGCGAATTAAATCTTTTGAGCGAATTAGCCAATGATATTAGCTATGCAATTGATAATAACTTTAGGGAGGAACAAAAAGAAAAAATCGAATTTGAAAACCAAAGGCTTATTTCCCTGGTCCATAATACAAATGATTTCATTGCTGTTTCCTCCTTAGATGATAAAACTTTATTCTTAAATAATGCCGGCAAAAGGTTAGTCGGCTTAGACCCCGATGCAGATGTTTCTGATTTTGCTGTAAAAGATTTTTTTACTCCTGAAAGCTGGCTTCAAAGGAAGGAAAAGGAATTACCTTCCTTAAGGAAAAATGGATTTTGGAAAGGGGAATCTTCTTTAAGAAATTTTAAGACCAATCAACCTATCCCGATTACTAAAAATACTTTCTACGTAAAGGATTTAAGTACTGGCGAAATATCAGGTATTGCTTCTATCGGGCGAGATATGACTATGAGGAAGAAATATGAGGCTGAGCTTATAGCAGCTAAAGAAAAAGCAGAGGAAATGAACAAAGTCAAATCCAACTTTCTTGCAAATATGAGTCATGAGCTTCGCACCCCTATGATCGGCATTTTAGGTTTTTCAGATGTTCTAAAGGATGAGTTGAAAGACAAAGATCATTTGGCTATGATGGAACATATCTATTCAGGCGCAAGCCGGCTTTTGAATACGTTAAATTTAATTCTTGATCTTTCACGTATTGAAGCCCAGAACATGGAAATAAATCTTAAGATAACCAATATTGCCTCCATAGTAATTGACACTGTTAAATTATTTGAAGGCTATGCCCGGAAGAATAATTTAAGCCTTAAAACTATTATAAATGGAAATGATATTTTCTCTCTTGTAGATGAACAACTCCTTTATCAGATTATTAACAACCTGGTAAACAACGCATTAAAGTTTACCGGAGAAGGGGAAGTAATAGTCGTTGTTTCAAAAGAAAATTATGAAGATAAACTGTGGTCTGTTATTAGAGTTAGCGATACCGGCATTGGTATTCCTAAGGACAGCATAGATCTGGTATTTGAAGAATTTCGTCAAGCCAGCGAAGGCTTAAATCGCAACTATGAAGGAACCGGTATTGGTCTTACAATTACAAAGAAAATTGTAGAAATGATGGGTGGAATAATTTCAGTAGAAAGCATCGAAGGGAAAGGCTCCACTTTTACGGTAAGATTTCCCTATGCAGATTTAATAAAGGAAAAAGATAATATGTCAGTCAAAAATAAAATAGTCAAATCAAATGATTCCCTTCCGGCTAATTATAATTATCCGAAAGTACTTTTAGTGGAAAATGATAATACTACAATCAATTTTGTTTCCTACAGTTTAAAGAAACTTTGCAGTTTACACATCGCCACCGATGGGCCAAAAGCAATAGAATTAGCAAAAGAAAATGATTACTCATTAATCTTAATGGACATCGGCTTAGGTCTCGTTATGAATGGCATTCAAGCTACTAAGGAAATAAGAAAAATAAAAGGCTATGAAACCAAACCCATTGTTGCTATGACAGCCTATGCAATGAATGGAGATAAAGAAAACTTCCTCTCCAAAGGAATGACACATTATTTATCCAAACCATTCTCCTCTAAAGATATATTCAACCTTGTAAAAGAAATTATTTCAAATCAACAGGTTGCCGTGTGATAAAAAAAAGGAAAGGAAGTGGGATTACCAATTAGAAAAAATTATGAGGCAAAGCTTATTGCTGCTTTATCCAAACCATTTACTAAAAGCGATTTATTAAATCTCCTTCAAGATGCTTTATTATCAAATTTGAAAAGGAAATAAAATGTCCATTACTAAAAAAATAGGCTTTGCATTTTTAGCCATTCTTATGTTATTAGTTATTATTAGCTCACTATTTCTCCTTGAGCTTTCTAATACAAATAACAATATCATAAAATTAGAAAGAGAAACTCAAAAACAAAGATTATCTGCTGAACTTCAAACAAGTATAAACGATCTTTTAATGTCTTCCCATGATTATATTATTTCCGGTAAATCCATTTATATGGA
>JAKBMG010000058.1 GCA_021831685.1 Bacteroidota bacterium
TCTTTAGAATTTACTTCTAAATCTTTTTGCATTAATATATATATTCTGTCCAATGCGGCTTTATAATCTTTTTTTGTTCTAATTGGTTTTAACATATTTAACTTCCTTCACATTAACCTGCCGCCGGCAGGCAGGTTTTGAATGAATAACAAGAAAATGAATGATTTGATAATTTCGATGACTTTGAAAAATTATTAAAAAATAAGTGCTAAGCAGAAAGTTTGTGAACTTTAGACGGAAGATTGTTCAATATCATTTCTGTCAAATCAAGTTTGTCGCTTGCATTATCTATATCAATTCCAACTAATTTGCCGTTTCCATCGTAGTCTAAGACTACCCCTTCGGAAATTTCAGTACTTTCTACACTTGTCTTTGAAGACAAATCAATATAAATCGAATCAGTGTCAGGGTAATAATTTATTTTCATAGTTTAAACCTCCTATCCGGGAAAGCATTGTGTATAGTAATTTTATCTTCTAAGGTAATTACTCTTAATACTCTATTTATAGTCTAACATAAATAATAATTATTAGAATTAAAATGACTATTCCAGTACATCCCACTAAAAGGGAAAAGGAATTTTGAACTTAAATTAATGTTGAATTTTGAATTCTTAATTTTGAATGAAAGCAAAAAACAATTAGGAACTTTAAAGAATTTTGAATGAAAGACAATTTAACACTTTTTATCAAATGTGACTTTCCAACTTAAGCATTATATTAGTCTAAGTTTTTTATTTCAAGCAATCGCTCAAAGTTATAAGTTTTATCTCCTCTACTCTTTCAAATATCTTATCATTAGAAACAAGAGGTATGCTCAATGATGCAGCCGAAGCACAAATAATTGCATCGGGTAGTTTAAGTTTATACTTTTTCCTTAATTTAATTGTTCTGTTTTTAATATCTTGATCAATATTAACAATATTAGAATTGCTGCAAATATCTATGATGGCATCTTCTTCGGGCTTATCAAGATTGGAACTGGATAAAAGTTCGAGTTCGGTAATTATGGAAATAGAGTAAATTAAATCTAATTGTTCTTCGGTTAAGGTTAAATCATTTCTATTCAGAAGATCAATTATAGCATTGGTATCAAATAAAAATTTACCATTCATCCCGGAGTTCTCTTTGATATTTTAATGGATCCTTGGGTAAATTATGGAAAATATTTTTATTTTTTAAAAGATCCCTTAAAGTTGATTTGCTAACTTCACTTGTTCCGGCATCATCTAAAACCGTTATTAAAACTTTGCCGTTTTTTATTTTTATATCGTCTTTTAACGGAATAATTTTTCCGTCTCTATATAAAACTTCTATAGTATTATACATTTCAAAACCTCAAAATAGTTTCATAAACAAAATAATATATATGCGAATAAGAATAAAGACGAGAAATTAGTGACGAGTAAAAAAAATGTTGAATTTTGAACTTTAGAGAATGTTGAAGTTAAAATAATGTTGAATGCTGAATTTTGAATTTAAAACAATGTTGAATGCTTAATTCTTAATTTTGAATGAAGGCAAAAAACTATTAGGAAGTAAAAATAATGCTGAATTATGAATGCTTAATGTTGAATGAAACCCAATAGGGAAAAGGAATTTTGAATTATGAATTTTGAATGCTTAATTAGTAACTAGTGACATGTAATGAGTGACAAGTAAAAATAATTTTGAATTCAAACTTTACTAACTACTGCTTATCTCTCTCACTTTTTTGGGCAGTAATATAGTTATCTGTTGGTTGCAGTTGTATTGAAAAATTATTCCTCAGATCCCGTGACTATATATTCCCAAATCTTTGCGTAAAATTTTTGAAATGTAACTTCAACTTTCTCAATGCCTTCTTTCATGGTTTCCCAATCAAGCTGAAAACCATAGCCATGATAAACAACATGCCGGAATTTTCTATATAAATTCATCTCGGTTTCTAATTCGTTTTCGAAAAGCAGAGGAAGGCTTTCCTTTGTAGGATTACAAAACATTTTAAATAAATCAAAATGCCAATTTTCTCCCTTTGGCAAGGGAAGTCCTTGCATTTTAATTATCCTTTTTAATATGTTTTCCACACCATTGTAAAATTGAGCTAAAAAGCTTCCCGCAGCAGTTTTTCTAATGTTATCAGGCTCAACATCTCTAAATTCAGTTAAGATATTCACTGCCTCTTTAATGACAATGTGAATATTTTCAAGTTCAAGTTTTATTTCATCTATGTAACGCTGCTCAAGCATAGAGCACTTTAGCATAATTTAGAATATGACTGATAAATTTGTCATCCGGTTTAATTGCAACAACATCCACATTGATTCTTAATTCGTTCTCAAGCTTTGCCGCTAATTCTATTAATTTCCATCCTGTAATGCCATCAACTGCAAAGTCTAAATCATTGGCAGAGTTTATATCGTCAACTGCACTGCCGAATAAAACCAATTTAGAAACGCCAAATTGTCTTGAAATTTCTATCGCTTTTTTAATGTTGTCGTCTGTTATAGGCATATAATTTTCCATGCTAATGTTGAACAAACTTAGGTTCGCTTTGTAAATATAACTATTTTATTATTATGGTGTTATTATTTAAATGAGTGACGAGTAAAAATAATGTCAGCCAGTATTTTGTCTCTCTCGCTTCTTTGCTCGCTATCGCCATCTTTGATATAAAATCCTTTTTCGTCTGCGCCGCTGAAGCTTCTTTACCCCGTCAAATACAATTGAAATATTTAGATTTCATTGGACACGTACGATATGGACCAATTATGTAAAATAATATTGCATACAAAGCTATTTGACGGGGTTCACCCCATCAAATATGATAAAAGATATATTACATCAAGAGGTAAAAATTATTTGACGGGGTGAATGTTTGCTCCTACCTGCCTGCCCGCAGAGAGCGTTGCAGAACTCACCTATTTAGTCTCGAACGTAAAGAGAGGTCTCAAAACTGTCTAAAATGGATTTCTCAGT
>JAKBMG010000198.1 GCA_021831685.1 Bacteroidota bacterium
TTCCAAAGATAACTCCGACAACTACACAGGTGAGCATCCCAATCAATACCCAGTCAACAGGAATTACAGCTTTTGCGTATAACTGACTCCCGGCAATAATGCCGACAGATACACCGAGAATTGTAAGAAAGGTTCTAAGGCGATTTGTTTTAAGAGAGCCAAGAGAAACGGAAACTATTTCGTTAATTTTCATAAAGTTCCCACTTTATTTATTTAAATGAAAGTAATTTGCTTTCAAAAAGCCGGAGATAATTAACGCAGTTTTAACTTTTAGAAATTATTCATACCTCAATGCTTCTATCGGGTCCATATTAGCGGCTTTGTATGCCGGATAAGTTCCAAAAATAATACCGACTAAGATACATAATGAAAAGCCTATGAACACCCAGTCAACCGGAATTGCCATTTGGGCATTTAATTGAGAGCCGGCAAGGTTACCAACCCCGACCCCTAAGACGATTCCAATTAGACCTCCAATCATGCAAAGCGTAATTGCTTCAACAAGGAACTGCGCAAGTATTGATGATCTTCTTGCGCCAATTGCTTTTCTAATCCCAATTTCTCTTGTCCTTTCTGTAACCGATACGAGCATTATATTCATTATACCAACACCCGCTGCTATCAAAGCAATAATCGATACAGCCATTGCGCCAATTTTTACTCCGCCCGTAATATTGTTAATCTGTCCGATCAAGGAGTCATTACTATAAATATCAAAATCATTATCTTTCCCCGGTTCAACTTTTCTAATAGTCCTCATATAGCCTATTGCGGCATCAATAGTGGCATTATAGTCTCCTTTGGTATAAGACATAACCGTAATATTAACACTCTTTCCGTACTTCCCATATTTGGATTCGAAAGTGGTTAGCGGCATTATAACATTATTATCCCTGCTTGAACCAAACATTGAGGGCTGCTTATCAAGAACGCCTATTATTTTAAGAGGAAGGCCGTCAACTCTTACATATTGTCCAACGGGATCAATATTTGGGAAAAGTTTTGTGACGACATCCTGCCCAATATCGCAAACATCGTTAGAGTATTGTACATCCAAAGATCTTATTTCTCTTCCTGACGCAATTGACCAGTTATTAGTTTTGAATGCTTCAGAAGTAATTCCGGCTACTTCAATATTTGGATTAGTTTCTTTTGCACCGAATTTAATTACTTTACCGCCTTGCCATTGTTCGGCACCAACATACTGTGCTTCAGTAAGCATACTTTTCAGACGATAATAATCATCGAGCGTAATATCTTTTCTATTTCTATATTTCAACCATGCGCCCGGACCACCGGACATTATTGCCGGAAACTTTTGAATTTGAAAAGTATTTTGTCCAAGTTGTGAAAATCCATTTTGAATACTATCTTGAAGCATTGTAATAACTGTCATTATAACAATGATTGAAAATATTCCTACAACTACACCCAGAATAGTAAGCATAGTTCTAAGTTTATTCCCTTTTATTGATTGAAGGGAAATCATTACTATTTCACTTAGTTTCATTTATTCAAACCTCAAAGCTTCTACAGGGTCCATCTTAGCCGCAGTATATGCAGGCGCAAATCCTGAAACTAATCCTGTAATTAAGGAAACAACAATTGCCAGGACTACCGCGCTGTATTGCACGGAAGTCGGGATGAATTGATTAACAAGAAAACTTAATAATATTGCTGCTATCAGCCCAATGATTCCTCCCACTAAGCATATAATGGAAGATTCTAAAAGAAATTGCGCAAGTATAGCACTTTTCCTTGCACCGATTGCTTTTCTTAAACCGATTTCTTTTGTCCTTTCGCGTACCGAAACAAACATGATATTCATAATTCCAATTGCTCCTACAAACAATGAAAGCCCGGTAATAAATAAGCCTGCAATTTGAATGACGCCGACTACTTTGTTATACTGTTCAATTAATGCTTCTTGCTGGTTAATTGAAAAATCATCAGGTTGATTGAAACTTAAGCCTCTTACTTTTCTAAAAATTCCGTCTGCTTCTTCTTTTGTATCTTCAAGCAATGCCGGACTTGCAGCACGAACATTAATCGTAATACTTTGATGGCGCTCATCAAGGAAATATTTAAATATAGTGCCTATAGGAACATAAACCTGGTTATCAGGATTAAAACTTCCAAGCATAAAACTTCCTTGTTCCGTCAATACTCCTACAACCCGGTAAGAAACAGCACCTATTTTAATATCATTACCAACTGCATTTCCATGAGGAAATAATGTTTTCGAAACCGCACTTCCTAAGACAGCTACATTTCTTGCCCCGTTGCTTTCTATATCGGTAAAAAATCTTCCCTGGTCAAAGGTAAAGTTGGTTGTTTTAACATAATCAGCATCCGAGCCTGTAACAAAGACACTATTGACCACGTTTGTTTTATATTTAATATTTTGGTTAGTTGCGGTAGTTGGTGCGACAGCAAGGGGTAGCTTAGCCATTTCTTTATATTTCTGAAATTCTTCCATTGTTATTTGACGACGGTTCCTCATTTTCCACCAATCGGTATTTGAGAACCATTGCCATTTGGAAATGTACAGTACATCGGAACCAAGTGAACTAATACCTTTTTGAAACGAATTATCAATACCCTTTATAGCGGTTGTCATTAAGACTACAACAGTAATTCCGATAAAAATACCGAGCATAGTTAGTGCAGAACGTATCTTGTTTGCTCTAATTGCTCTTAGTGCAATCATAAAGCTCTCTTTTAATTCGTACGATAAGAAAGCAAGCTTAGACATATTTTATTTCCATAAATTTAATTTCATAATTATTATAGCTCAAACCGCAAAATCAAATTACTAACTCAAGTTGACCGCTAGTATTTATTTATGAATTAGAAACCGTTGAAACGGTTAATAAATATGGTTTTACATCAAGCTACCCACGACTTGAGAGGCTGTGTGAAAATTAGTTTTCAAAGAATAAATATTAATATTTTTGTATAAGCCATTTTAATTTTTATTACTTAAAATTTATTCATCAATTGCCCCGCCATTTATGGCGGGGATTTAATCAACAAAAAATGATATTGGCTTTAGCCACATAAATAGCACTAATGGGGCTAAAGCCCATTTTTTGCTTGTGTGACTCTACCCCGGCATGAATGCCGGGGCAATACAGAAACACTATATTTTAGAAACAGCTTCATAATAATAATTGGAATATTTATTCATCACTTTTGAATTTTCACACAGCCTCTTGAAGTCGTGGGCTGCTTTATTCAAACACTATAAATCAGTCGTTTTAACGGCTTATCTTCAGCGGCGGTCAACTTGAGTTACTAATTTGCCTTACTCAGGATTTCAATTGTGAGTATTGGAATAATTGGAAAAATTAGTCGATTCCATCACTCCACTATTCCAACCTGCCTGCCGGCAGGCAAGCCTGGCGGCAGACAGGTATTTCAAAGATTGTCGAGTAACATGAGTTACTGACTCACCGCTGGATGTAACTTCGGTATATAGCGATTTGCTACAGGTGAATCAGATTCAATTAATCCATCCTTAATTCTAATAATTCTCGCGGCATGTTCCGCAATATATTCTTCGTGAGTAACTATAATAATAGTGTTACCTTTTTCATAAATTTCGTTGAATAAAAGCATAATTTCCTCACCGGTTTTAGAATCAAGATTTCCGGTCGGCTCATCGGCAAGAATAATCGAAGGTCTTGTCACTAATGCACGTGCAACCGCGACACGCTGACGTTGTCCTCCTGAAAGCTCATTTGGTTTATGGTGCATTCTCTCTTTTAACCCTACGTCTATCAAAGCTTGTTCGGCACGTTCTTTTCTTTCTACAGACGGGAGACCGGCATAAATCAAAGGAAGTTCTACATTATGCAGCGCATCGGACCGGGCTAAAAGATTAAAAGTTTGAAAGACAAATCCGATTTCTCTGTTTCTAATTTTTGCAAGATCGTTGTCAGACATTTCACTAACGCTCACTCCAGTAAATTCGTATTTCCCTGAAGTCGGAGTATCCAGGCATCCGAGCATATTCATCAGAGTAGATTTGCCAGAACCTGAAGGACCCATTATAGCGACATATTCATGTTTATCAATATTCAATGATATATCCCGAAGTGCATGAACTTCTTCCGTACCGACTTGATAAATTTTAGCAATATGTTCAATATTTATTATGTTCATCTTAAATTCCAAACTTAAGTTTTATTGTTTAGAGTACATCTTACTTTTGCTTTCTACCTTAACATCAGAGCCGTCATGTAAGTCTGTAGATATTGCTTTATAACTTCCGGTAACAACTTCTTGACCTTGCTTTAATCCGTCAATTATCTGAATATAATTATCGTCGCTAATACCTGTCTTTACGTTAACTGCTTTTGCTTTATTTTTATTTACGACAAAAACAATTTCTTGAATTTTATTCCCGTTATCTTTTTTCTTTGCTTGATTATCCTGACCTGTATTTTGAGCTTGTTTCGCTTCAGACATATTGCTTCTTGCCGTAACGCTTTGAATCGGAACACTTAGAATGTTATTCAGAGTTTTTGTCTCAATACTTGCATTACAAGACATTCCAGGTCTAAATTTATTATCAAAATCCACGAACTTTAATTTAACTTCAAAGTTAACTACTTGATCCTGCGTACTTGTACCTGTAGTTAGTGCGCTATTGCCTATTTGATAAACTATTCCCTTAAAGACTTTATCTCCGAAAGCGTCAATTTTAATTCTAGCAGTATCGCCTAGCGAAACTAATACGACATCATTTTCATCAACATCAACAACGGCGAGCATACTTTTCAGGTCGGAGATAGTCATAACATTTGTTCCCTGGCTGAAACCGCTTCCTAATACTCTCTCTCCAAGTTCAACATTCAGTTGGCTTACCGTACCGGTCATTGGTGAATAGATAGATGTCTTACTTAATTGATCTAATTGAACTTTTAAAGCTGCCTGCATTTGAGCAATTTGTGCTTCCGCACCTTCATACGCACCTTTAGCTGAAAGGTAAGCGCTTTTTGCTGTTTCAAGATCAGAATCGCTTGCAAGATTTTTTGCACGAAGCTCTTTAGCTCTATTATAGTCCGATGTAACTTTATCAAGCTGTGCTTTGTTCATCGAAAGAGTAGCTTTAGCGGAATTAAGGCTTGCTTCAGACTGCTGAACTTGAGCGCGATAAGCATCTGACTTTATTTTTATAAGAAGCTGCCCTTTTTTAACAAAGTCGCCTTCTTTAACCGGCAGTTCAACAATTTCGCCTGTTACTTCCGGAGTAATTACAACTTTAAATTCCGGGTCTAGTGTACCTGTTGCTGTTACACTTTGAGTTATAGTTCTTATGGAAGCTTTTTCTATTTGGATAGGAACTATTTCATCTCTTTTCCCTCCAAGAAATGCAATTAAAGCAAGAGCAATTACTAGCACTCCAATTGTAGAAAATATTATTATTCTCTTTTTCTTTGATTTTTTTTGTTTATCATTTGCCATTTGAAATATTCTCCTAATTTAATTTTTATTCATATTGCCGATAGTTAAGGACGCCTAAGTAATATTTTAGCTGCTGATTCAGCACAATATATTGAAACTCGGCATTAATTAAACTGGTTTGAGCGTTGGTATAATTTGAATTAGCCACTAAAACATCAAGCAGGGTTCCGGAACCTAAATTATATTTCTCTTGTGTAATTTTTTGATTTTCTCCGGCAGAAGCTACGTTTCTCTTATTCACCTCAAGACTTTTTTCGGCAGCTAGAATATTTAAATAGGTCTGCTGTAAATTTTGCTTAATTGTTCTTCTGAGATCATTAAGATCAACCTGCTTATTCATTGCATTGACTTCTGCAGCCTGTACCTGGTTATCAATACTAAAACCTTCGAAAATCGGGATGCTCAAGGTTAAGCTGGCAGAATATGTCCTTGACTTCGATAAGTTGCTTAATTGATTTGCAAAAAGATTATAACCGAAGCTGTTAGTGAGCCGTGGGAAATAACTGCCTTGCGCCATAGTAACGCCATTTTGTGCGCTTTGGAAATCCAGTTCGGCGCTTTTATAATCATCTCTCGATGCTAATGCTTTATTAACTAACTCATCTATATTGCCGAACTGACCGGAAAGATCAGTGTTTAAAACATTTTCTTCTTGCTCGGTAAGCGAATCAGTAAAAGAATAATTGCTAAGTACATCGAGACCCAGATAATAGAGCAAATTACTTTTGGAAATTTCTAAATTATTTTTTGTTTGAATTAAATCAAGTTCGGCATTACCTTCCTGAACTTGCTGTGCATATACATCTGCTAAAGTTACAGCACCAAGTTTATTTTTCTCAACAATTGTTTCTAAATTCTGTTTATTCCATTTTACATTGTCTTCTTTTACTTTTAATAACTGTATATTGTTGACAACAGCGTAGTATAAACTGATAGTTTGAAAAACAATATTCTGCTTTAGATTCTCAAGTTGAAGCCTTGCTGATTCCAATTGTTTTTTACTCTGTGAAACTGCGACAATATTAGAAAGTCCGTCGAATAATGTCCAGGAGGAATTAACTCCGGCAGTATAATTATAAGTATCGGTAGTAGAACTTGGAGTAGCAGGAAGACTGATGGTTAAACCTTGGAAAGTATAAGTTCTGCCGCTCGTGCCGGGTTGAATTGACCGGTTCCAGCCATAACTGCCCTGTGCGTTAATGCTCGGCAGTAGCCCCCCCCAAGCAGCTTTATAATTTGATTCCGATGATTTTACGTTGTTAATAGATTTCTCTAAAGTAGTATTCCTATGAAGCGCAATATTGATAGCCTTGTCTAAAGTTAATACTGACTGTCCGTAAGTAATTACCGAAAAGGCAAAAATGGCAAAAATGAATTTATGGAAGATGCGCATTATGAACTCCAAATATTATTTAATTTTTATATTCTGATTCGCAAATTTAAAATTGAATGAGTTATGCTGTTTAATTTAACGTCTCTATATTCCAATCAATTTTAAATGTAAAAATACGATTTACTCATATAGTTAAAAAGCCAATTTTATAAACGGTAAGATAATTACTTGTACGGCGATTTAACTAAATTAACTTATGTTACGCAGACAATTTCAAATATAATGGAAGTGAATTGCAAAACCTCCGAGGTTTAGGAAAACCTCGGAGGTTTCTCATTATGCAATAATAACCTTTTGCGTAAGGTGACTAAATTAAGGTTAATGGTTATGGGTTAAGTTTCTGCTTTATGGATAGTAAATATTGAAATGCTTCTTCGTAATTGTTCCCAATTTTCCCGTCCAGTATTGCATCTTCAATTGCGGTTTTAATTTCTCCGACTTTCTTTGACGGTGTTAAATTACACACCTCCATTATTACTTCACCACGAACTGGAGATTGGAATGCCCGTAGTTTATCCTTTTCTTCAACTTCCCAAACTTTTTTCATAACTCGTTCGTAGTTGTCTAAATATTTCGAAACTTTACCCGGATTTTTGCTCGTAATATCTGCTCTGCAAAGAGTTATCAAATCTCCTAAATCTTCTCCGGCAGTGACAATAAATCTTCTAATTGCGCTGTCGGTTACCTCTTCTTTAGCGAGTGCAATTGGACGAAGATGAAGTCTGATTAATTTTTCAATATAATCCATTTTGGTAAAAGGAAGCTTGTATTTAGTAAAAATATTTTTCATCATTCTTGCTCCAAGCTCTTCATGACCATGGAATGTCCAGCCAATTTCCTCAACAAATTTTTTTGTTTGTGGTTTTGCAATATCATGTACAAGTGCGGCAAACCGGAGCCAAACATTATCCGTGGCTTTCGAGATATTATCCACTACCTGGCAAGTATGAAGAAAAACATCTTTATGATGGTAATCCATTCTTTGATCCACACCGGATAAATTTGCAATTTCGGGAAATATTACTTCCATAACGCCGGAGTAAAAGAGCAATTTAAGCCCAACAGAAGGCGCGGGAGAAGCAAGTATTTTGAAAAACTCATCCGTAATTCTTTCTTGTGAAATAATCCTTAGCCTTTCCTTTAACTTCCCTGATGCTAAGTTAATATCTTCAGCAACTGCAAAATTTAATTGTGAAGCAAAGCGATAAGCGCGCATTATTCTAAGAGGATCATCATCAAAAGTAATTTCAGGGTTCAGCGGGGTTTTAATTATTTGATTGTTTATATCAGTCAGCCCGTCATACGGGTCAATTAGATTGCCAAAAGTCTTCTCGTTCAGCGATATTGTTAATGTATTAATTGTAAAATCCCTGCGTTGAATATCATCTTCAAAAGTGCCGGATGTAACTACAGGATTGCGGCTATCTTTAGTGTAGGATTCTTTTCGCGAACCGACGAATTCCAAATCGTAATCTTGAAATTTAAAATGCGCAGTACCGAAATTCTTGAATATTGTTACTTTATTTATTCCAAAAAGCTTTGCTAAGGCGGAGGCAAACTCAGCACCATCGCCTATCACCAGAAAATCAATTTCATTCCTTGAACGATTCAATATTAGGTCCCTCACAAAACCTCCAACGATAAAAACCTGAATGTTTTTTTCGCCGGCTAATTTTGAGACGTTGGTCATAAAAGGATATTTTAATAAGTCTTGAGTAAAATTCATTTAGAAAAATAGTTTAGTGTTTAAGTATATTACTAATAAAATTTCGAGTGTGCAAAAATATAAGAAGCGTTTGAATTACACCAATTTATTTTTTTTATATTTTCTTCTAAAAATAGATTGAAGTCCGGATCATCATTGTATTTCAAAGCAAGTGCCGCGGTTTTTTGGGCGGTCTCAAAATTCAGATTCTCAAACATAAAATCCGATATTTTATAAAGCGCGTAACTGCTTTCATAATTGTCGACGGTAAGAGGTTTTGAAAACATCTGTTTAATAATAGCGTAGCTAATATTAAAATATTTTGCCAGATCAATAAGCACCGGTAGAGAAGAATAATCGTAATTTATTACATTCAGGTCTTTCAGTATAAGGAACCGGTCATAATTATTTCCTGCTAAATATGTTTTTAAAAGAGAATCACTATTCATCAAACTTAACCTGACTTTAGCAAGATAAAAATATTTTCTATTCGGATTTTGGATAAGCAAAATTCTGTATAATGAATCCGCACCGGAAGTATTTCCGGTAAGGAAATCGGTATCTGCTAATTTTAATTCAATACCAAAATAATAGGAAGTATTTTTAAATTCTTCAATTTTCCTTTTCAGGAGTCCGGCAGCTTGAAGCGTTTTGTTTTCTTTAACCAAACAATCAGTTAATCCAATTAAGCCGGAATAATTACTTGTTAGATTTTGAATTTCATAAAATAATTTTTCGGCTGAGGAATAATCTTTGTCATTAAAATACTTCCATGCTTTTGTCAGGCGATTTGCGACATATCGTGGACAAACTCTGTAGAAGATAGATTTCCATCCAAAATAATAATTTGCTTCGTTGAGATTTAGATTAAGCTTCAGGCTATCAAGATATTTATAATACAGTTTAACTGTCTTATTTATTTCAGTTCCGTAAACTTTTTTGAAATTATTTGATGAGTAGAATTTTTCAAATTTCTTTATCCCGAAATTTGAGATTAAGTATTTTGAAAACGAACCGGCATAGACATAGGAAAGCGAAGAAGTCTGGGTGTAGAAACTGAATCCGCCGTACAAACCAGGTAGATTTATTTTATATCCGTTCTTGTATGCTAAAGCTGCCATGAAGTCAATAGTGTGTTCATCAAAATATGGGTCGCCAGCAACAGCGGCACCTTCAATTAATGCGGGATTTATACCACCAGCAACTTTAAATATACCAACTCCAAACTTTGAAGTAAAACAATGTGCTATTTCATGCCTCAATGTTTCTTCATAATCACCCAAAGATGTGAAGGAACAGCTAAGCCACGGTTTTGCAATGTCGGCATTGGCCGAGCCGATTAATACTTTTTTTTGTTCGTCATTCAAAAAGATATAAGAATTAATTTTTTCCGGCATTTCATAGCCAAAGAATTTAGATAATTCAGAATAATAAAATTCATGACTTAAGCAAACCGCTTTAAGAAGTTTATGATCTATTTGAGCGGGAAAGTGAATAACAAAATGTTCGGTATCGACTTCGTTTTTCAACACACTATTTAGTTTGTTAAAATTGGTAGAAAATTTTAGCTGAGGCGACAAGTATAGAAAAATTGCTGCAATTATAAGAGCGCCTATTAAGAAAAGTGCCCGTCTTAGCTTGCTTAAAGAAAGACGGTTATTAAATAAAACGAGAAATATAGTTCCGAAATAAATTGCATTTAACAAACGGTATATTATTAACAGGTAACCTACGCTTAATCCTTCATCGTAAATTGTACCGGGGAAAAAACCGAATATAGGGTTGTAAAAATAAATTTGCGGATTGAAGTAGAATTCAAACAAAGGAATAGATAAGATAGCGATATATAAAAAAATAAAAATGAGAATTGACAATTTTTTGTTTAGGTTTATGGAAATTAAACCCAGAGAAGCACCGATAATAATGGATGGAATTGTGATGACGGTGTAAAACAAAAGGCCATCCCAAAAAGAACAGCTTATGGAAAAGATTGAGTGAGTTATTGAAATTATAAGCGGTAAAAATATGAAGGACAAAAATCCGATCGTCAAATTTTTAAGTAATGACTTCCTTTTCTCAATTTCACCTGATTTCTTGTACACAGAAATAAAATAAACGGCAGAAAGGAAGCTTAAAAGAATTGAGTTAACAGCGGAAAATTCATAACCAAAAACATTAGTCAAGGGTAAATACTGAAGAAGAAGATTTATCAGAAAAATTAGGGACAGATAAATCGACAGGAAATTGTATCCGGTAAATATTTTTTTAACATACACCACAATTAATATTCACTTCCTTTTACACGCTGAATTTTTGCGCCAAGGGAGCTTAGCTTTTCTTCAATTTTTTGGTAACCTCTGTCTAAGTGATAAACTCTCAAAACTTCTGTAGTGCCTTCTGCGGCAAGACCAGCTAGTACCAAACTTGCACTTGCTCTAAGGTCAGTAGACATTACTTTAGCGGCTTTTAATTTTTCAACACCTTTGATAACAGCGCGGTTATCGTTCACGTTAATATTTGCACCAAGCCTTAATAATTCGGGAACGTGTTTAAATCTATCAAGATAAATTGTATCGGTTACAGTTGAAGTTCCATTGGCAATTGCCATATAAGCCGTCCATTGAGCTTGCATATCAGTCGGAAAACCGGGATAAATTGCCGTGGTTATATCGACGGAATTAATTTGATTAGATGTGGCATCCAAGGAAAGAGAATTGTTTTCGATATTGATTTTACAACCGCTGTCTTCCAATTTTGCAAGGACAGAATTAATTAATTTTGAAGGGAAATTAGTAAGAGTGATCGCGCCATTAGTAATTGCACCTGCAATCAGCAAAGTACCGGCTTCAATTCTGTCGGGGATAGTTTCCATTTCAGTATGGTGCAGTTCCTCAACACCTTCAATTTCCAGAGTAGAAGTTCCGACGCCGTTTATTTTAGCTCCCATTTTCAGGAGGAACTCAGCAAGGTTAGTTATTTCCGGTTCCATCGCAGCATTATTTAATACGGTAGTTCCCTTCGCTAACGAGGCAGCCATTAAGATATTTCCGGTAGCACCGACAGATGAGACATCAAAATTTATCTTAGCTCCGGTCAATCTTTTTGATTTTGCGATAATATATCCTTCCACCAAGTCGATTTCAGCGCCTAATTTTTTAAGCCCTTCCAAATGCAAATTTATCGGGCGCGGACCCCAGGCACATCCGCCTGGCAAGGAAACTTTTGCCATGCCGTATTTAGTGAGCAAAGGTCCCAGCACATACACGGAGGCTCTCATTTTTTTTACATGTTCATAAGGAGCATCCTGGCTGGTAATATTTTTTGTATCAAGCTCCATTAAATGATTTTGGAATGTACTTTCAACTCCGAGATGATTCAGCAATTTCATCATTGTGAAAACATCGTTTAATTCCGGAGTATTATAAAGAAGAGATTTCCCTGAAGCTAATAAACATGCGGGCATTAAAGCAAGGGAGGCGTTCTTCGCGCCGCTTATTTCAATTTTACCTGATAGCTTTTTGCCGCCTTCAATTACAAATTTGTCCAATTATTTTTCTCACTATTTTTAGATTATGTTCCTGAAAGATTCCAAAACCGTTCACTTTGAATTAGTTAAAATTGTTCCGTTATCACCGGTAATAAATATTTTTTTTGAAGGTGTTTCCCATATTGCCAACAAAGAAACGAAACTACCGCTCGGAATAACTTTCCATTTTTTCCCTCCATCAGTCGAGGTTAAAAGCTCTCCTTTTCCACCTAAAATCATCCCATCCTTTTTATCCAAAAAACTAACGGCATAAAGCCCTGATGAAGTATTTGAGGTAATAATTTTCCAATTTTCTCCGGCATCATCCGTCCTAGCGATTACTCCTCCCCCGCCGACTACAATTCCAGTTTTACTGTCAAAGAATTTTATGTCTTTTAGATATTGACCGGAAAATTCTTTTGTTTCAATCCAATTATTTCCTGAGTCGGTTGTCTTTAATACTTCCCCACTCCAACCTACTATAAATCCGGTATTATTATTCACAAAACTTATGCTATATAACAGTTCTTGTGTAGGCGAATTTAACATATTCCAGGATACACCTCTGTCATTCGTTCTAAGAATAGTACCTTTCGCACCTACAATAAACCCGGTTTTATTATCGTTAAGAAAATAAATTTTAAATAATGCTTCGCTTGTATTTAAATTAATTTTTTGCCATGTTTTCCCTGTATCCGTAGTACTTAATAGTGTTCCTTGAGAGCCAACAATAAAACCTTTTGAAGCTCCTAAAAAATTGATATCATACAAATCGATACCCGAAGAGTCGTTTAGTGTCTGCCAAGTTTTGCCTCCGTCCACAGTAAAGATTACAGCACCTTGATTACCACAGGCAAAACCGGTAGAATCATTTATAAAATAGATGGAGTTCAGGGTATTAGAAACGGGACTTGGTAAAACTTTCCATGAAGATTTTAAGAGCTGGTTAGCCTCATAGTTATTCAGTGTATTAATATTACTTGCTTTACTTTCTGAACCATTCCAAAACTGGGAAACTGTAATATAGACAAAATAAAATAATCCGCCCAGTATGCAAAAAAATACAAACGCATATAAATAAAATTTGATTTTGGGAAAAATATTCCCCTTACTAAGTACTTTTTTTTCAGCTACAGTTTTCTTCTTAGATTCCGAAGTAAAAAGTTTTAGTAATAATTGATTTACATCTTCTAAAAATTCTTCACAGGACTGATAACGTTTGATAATCGATTTATTAAGCGCCTTATTAATTATTAAGTCAACTTCAGTAGGAATGTTTGCGATTTGTCCGGAAAGTTTAGACGGATTTTTTTTAAGATGAGCTTCCATAATATCAAATTCAGTTCCTGAATCAAAAGGAGTTGCCCCGGTAAGCATTTCGTAAAAAGTAATTCCGATTGAATAGATATCGCTCTGGTTAGTGGGTTCAAGCGCTTTAATTTGTTCGGGACTCATATACAGTATAGTGCCAATTTTAGTACCGGTTTTAGTAATTCCTTTCGACTCATGAATTGATTTCGAAATTCCGAAATCCATTATTTTCACATCACCTTCTTGGTTGATAATAATATTAGAAGGTTTAATATCCCTATGTACAAATCCTTTTGAATGAGCATAACCTGAGCCGGTTAGAATTTGTTTTAGAATTTGCAGTGCGTCTTTAATTTCCAGCTTCCCTTTCCTTTGGATCAAGTGTTCCAAAGTTTCCCCCTCTACATATTCCATCACAATTCCAAGCATATTATTTTCATCGGTAAATCCATAAACCGGTACGATATTAGGATGAGTAAGCTTAGCTTGATTTTTTGCTTCCCTTTTAAATCTTGCAATGAACTGTGGGTTATTTGTGGCTTCCCTGCTTAAAATTTTTAACGCAACATATCTTTCCAATTTAAGATCAAAAGCTTTGTAGACGACACCCATTCCTCCTTCGCCAAGTATAGAAACAATTTTATAATGTTCTATTACCCTGCCTATCATTTAAGAAGCCTCTGAAATAATAATATAAGAAAAATTATCCGGGGCACCACGTTCTTCAATTAAAGATGTTAGAGTGCTAGAAATGACATCCAAATTATTTTCAAGTAAAATATTTTGGAGCTCATCATCATTAAGAACAGCGGTAACGCCATCGGTACAGATAAAAAATTTGATATTGTCTCCCGGATTAATTTTTTGTTTGCTTAAATCAACTTCAATAATTTCACTATCACCGAGAGCACGCATTATAATGTTTTTGTTGGGATGGCTTTCTGCCTCCTTCATTGTTAGATAGCCTTCGTCAACAAGTTTTTGGACAAGGGAGTGATCTTTAGTAAGTTGTTTGAGGTTTTTATTTTTCAACTGATAGATTCTTGAGTCGCCTATGTGCCCCCAATAAGCATTATCATCTTTCAGGAAGAGAACTTCGGCAGTAGTAGCCATTCCTTTTAGATCAGAATCAGACTTAGAATTATTGATAATAATTTTATTTGATTCTATGATTGCAGATTTAATTTTTCCAAGAATGTCGGCATCATCCATATCCGAAAAAACATTTCGCACTGTATCGATAGTCAATTGAGATGCAACTTCACCAGCTTTATTACCCCCAAGCCCATCACAAAGAATTGCAAGAATTCCGCCATCAATCTCAAAAACGCCGACGGCATCTTCATTATCTAACCTTTTTAACCCGATTTTGGAGAGCGACAAATGTAAATATTTCATGAACTTACTAAAATTGTTATCGATTATGGTTTTAAGCTATTAAAATACTTTGTAAAGATAATTACAATAATTTTTAAAATCTTCATTTTTATTTTCTTCAATTGTGTACGTAAATTTCCATCTTAAAATTATTTTTTAATTTAATTCATTTATTTAGTTTGGTCATGCAGAATGGTAGGACAGCAAAAATATGGTTATAATGTTAAAACATATCCAAAAAGTTTTATGGAGAACTAATTGGCAGATGTTTTTGTTTATTAAAAGGCTGGTTAAACCAGCCTTTTTTTTGCTCATTTAGAGTATTTCAGCTTTTTGAAATAAACTCATAATTGGGAAATATTATGTGAAATAAGGGTATAAAGAAAAAGGAAGGGTTAGACAAATAATGGACTGAAAGGATAATTTGATAAGTTAAATTAGGCGGGAAATAAAAAGAAGGATAAGCTATGCTGGTGTTATAATTTAATCCGAAGAATAATTAGGGTTTGCTGAAATTCTATTTTAACTATTACATATCACCACCGCTTGCGGCATAATGCAAGCGGTTATTTTATTACAGCTCTTTAACTCAGATACTGCCTTTTGTATCTTTTTGGCCAGTGGGATAAAAAAGAAAAAAATATTTGCTGTCTTTACCAGCTTCACTATATTCATTACGAAAAAGATTGCTGCTATCCAACTCTCTGATGTATCTTGTCTTCGTGAACGAAATGACCGGAGAATTGGTTGTCGACGATTACCATTATAAGGATTTGGCTTTGATTGGGTAAGTTAGTAAAATTAAAATTGATAGAAATAGGTTATTGTTTTTTATGTCGGTTGTGAATTTGTCCTAATATTCGCGTAAAATATTCTTCAAAAGTTTCATTGGGTTTTATGGGAACATTTTCTAAAGCGAAACCAACTGAATCCAATAAATCGTTATAACGTTTGAAAGTTTCTTCAAGTAACTTTTCGTTTCCAGTTTCCCAGTAATTTCCTTCGTCTTGTACGTTAAATTCTTTGAAATATTTTTTGCTAATATATTTAAGCAGGTGAACTATAAGCTTGTGAATATCGCTTCCTGCATATTGTGTTTTTGTTGAAAGCATGTATAAATATTTTTTCTCTGATTCGTCTGTGGCGTTACCTAAATATTTTAAATGAGCCGGGCTACTCATTCTGCCGTTGGATAGAAAGCTTAGACAGACTGATTCACTTTCTGGAGGTGTAAAGCTAATACCGTATATCTCATCATTAAAGGAATCATTATCAAAACAGCGTGCACGAAATTGTTTTTCATAAATAGTGTATTGCCAGTTATAAATTTCTGCAATGTCTTTTACTTCTTCAATCATTTCTGAAAGGGAAGCGTTCTCATTAAATTTTCCATTATAATGAATTGTTAAACCCATATACTAATAGTTGGAATGTTCTTATAGTTTTTGAATTTATCCGCCAAATAACCGCCATAACCGCCATGATACCGCCAATTATACGCCGTTTCTTAATTGATAGAATATACCTTTCTTTTTTCCCATCCTCATAATCAATTGTTTTGACACTAATTCATCAAGATCACGTAAAGCTGTTCTAGCTGAAGTACTATTGATAGTTTGATATTCCGTGTTTGTAATTTTTCCGTTTTCTTTTATGAGTAGCAATGCATTTATTTGGCGGCCATTCAAATCCATTTTACGTAATTGTTCTTCGGTGAAAATATCTTTGAACAATGTTACAGAAAAACCGCCGTGAATTTCTTTCATATCCGGTTCGGGAAGCTGGGCTTGTTTACACGCGTCAATTATTTTTAATGTTCCTCTACCCCAGGCATCAATGTACCCGCCTTTAAAACAGACATCGGCAATAATTGGATTACGCGGATGTGAAGGATGCTGCTGCTTTAAGATTTCATTTGTTAAACCTTCAGGAAGAGTCCCTTCATTCCAGATGCTCAATTTATTATCATAAATTCTGATTTGAATTGGAGTACCGAAGTAGCTTTTATGTACAAGAGCATTTAGCAACATCTCACGGAGAGCTGCGGCAGGATATTCTCCTTTTTCAATTCGCAAGAGACCTTCAAACTCAACAGGCTTGGTTAAAAACTTTCTATTTATTTGAAGAAGAACTTCCCGGAGAAGATAAAATAAATTCCCTTCTTCTACTTCTTGAAACCTTAAGTCATCATCGCTTTTACCGAAGCGACCAATTTTAACGGAGATTCCCGGATAAAATTTACCAGGGTCTTTACCAAAAAGAATAATTGCAGCACGCTTGATTTGCGAGCCGGTAGTGAGTCTGAGTTTTTCTAAAAGTTCTTTTGTGCTTAGACCATTTGGATTAGGAAGCCTTCCGCTTTTTTCCGCTGCTTTCAAGAAATCAGAAATAGTTGCTTCATCGATATCTTTTATGGTAGCCCTTTCCTCAATAACATCATCCCATGTTTTCCCGGATTTTTTTAATAAGAAATCATTTAGTGCAGCGCCGGTCAGTTCAGAGGTTGTGCTGCCGGTTCTTATATAGTAACGACCGCGTAATGAAATTGCTACTGAATATGAAGGAACAGTTATTTCAATAAAATGATTTTCCTTATTCGTTTTTAGATTTACAGAAGCAGTTATACCAAGATGATTTTAAATTTTGTTTGGAAGGTCATCCATTAATTTTTTATAATCTGTAATGCCAATTGTTTTTCCTTTGTCGTCCTTACCGATAATAAGAGTACCGCCTTGAGAATTTGCAAAGCTGCAAATTGTTTTAAGATGGTCTTCATGCCAGCTTTGTTTGTATTCTATGTTTTGGTGTTCGGGCATCAAAATTTTAATATTATTCTTTTTGTAAATATAAAGAATAAAAGAAAATGATTCCGATAAAATTGAAACCGGTGAATCAAATTCCTATGAAAGATATTTTATAATGACAGTTGTAACGGCTTAAGAACGAATCCCGAAAAATCGGGATGCAATAGGCGAGCCCCGAGAAATCGGGATGAAGTGAAGCAGCAGGAGCAACGGGAGGATATGCAACAATTCAAAATTAAAAAGTAGAAATTAAAAAGCAGGTTGAAGGCAGGATAGTATTTATTTTTTGACTTTTCCCGAAGGGACGGAAACCCGGGAGATTTCTGATTCGATCTTTTTGTTGATGTCATCTTTTACTTGATCGAGTTTTTCTAAGAGCAGCGTGGTGTTGACTTTGTATTTCATTTCGGATTCAATTATGGAAATACGTTTGTCCATTGAGTTAAATGCAAAGGCGATTGAGATTACTAACGTAAATAGTCGATCCTTAAAAAGTCCCAAAAATATTATTTAGGAGAAAAAATAAAAGGAAAATAGTAAAAAAGCGTTGTCAATTAATGCAAGAAATTAATAAATTGCAATTAAAACCTTGCAAGATATTTTAATAAAAAAGGACAACCTTTAGATGAAAAGCAGTTCCCCGGATCAGAAACAGACGAACTTTTTGTATCAA
>JAKBMG010000158.1 GCA_021831685.1 Bacteroidota bacterium
TCCGATCTTTTCAACTCATCTTTTACCAGTTGCAGTAGGAATTTATGCAACAACTTCAATTCACCTAAAAAATAGTATTTCCGAAAAGGAAATAGTTAGCAAGTACAAATCTTTTTATTCGGAATCTCCGTTTGTAAGGATCAGGGAAATTCCTCCACAATTAAATTGGGTAGTAAATACAAACTTTTGCGATATAAATATCTCTATTAAAGATAGAGTTTTGATAATTACATCAGCAATAGATAACCTAATAAAAGGAGCTTCCGGCCAGGCAATTCAAAATATGAACATTCTATTCGGATGGGACGAGACCTTAAGCCTTCTAAATAACGGAGTTAAAAATGTTTCAGTTTATTGAGAATGGATCCGTTACATCTGCCAAGGGATTTAAGGCAGCCGGAGTATTTTGCGGTATAAAGAAAAGGAAAAAGGATCTTGCTTTAATTTATTCCGAACATTCATGCACTGCTGCAGGAACATTTACTTTGAATAAAGTTAAGGCAGCACCATTAGTTATTTCGCAAAATGTTATTAAACTTGACAAAAGTGTTAAAGCAATTTTGATCAATTCAGGCAACGCAAATGCATGCACGGGCGAATCGGGATACGACGATGCACTTAAGATGCAAAGATGGTGTGCAGAAAAATTAAATCTCCTTCCTACTGAAGTTTTAATCAGTTCTACAGGTGTTATTGGACAACGACTTCCTGTTGAAAAGATTCAAATCGGCCTTGATGATATTATTCCGTTGCTTTCCGTCAGCGGCGGATTTGATGCCGCAGAAGCAATAATGACCACGGATACTAAGATAAAATCTTTTGCCGTAAGGGTTAGATTGAAAAGCGGCGACGTAACAATCGGCGGTATTTGCAAAGGGAGCGGAATGATCATGCCAAACATGGCAACAATGCTTGGTTTTATTTCAACCGATGCTAAGATAGAAAAGTATCTTCTTCAGGATTTACTTAAAGAGACGGTGAACATTTCTTTCAACAAAATTTCAGTCGACGGCGAGACAAGCACAAATGATATGGTAATTCTTTTAGCAAACGGGGCTTCAGGAATTTCGGTAGTAAAAAACTCAGATGATTATTCGGTATTTTTATCCGCATTAAAAGCCGTCTCAATTGAAATGGCAAAATCAATTGTTTCGGACGGCGAAGGTGCAACGAAATTAGTAACCATAAAAGTTAGCGGAGCTAAGACAAAATCAGATTCAGATTTAGTCGGCAAATCAATTGCAAATTCTTCCCTTGTTAAAACAGCAATCCACGGTGCTGACGCGAATTGGGGAAGAATATTAAGTGCAGCGGGGCAAAGCGGGGCAGATTTTGATCCGGCTAAAGTTTCTATCAGCTTTAATAATCTCCCTGTGCTTCTACCAAATTACACATTAACACTTGACGAAGAACTAGCTTCAAAAATTTTATCTCAAAAGGAATTTGAAATAAGTATAGATTTAGGAGAAGGCTCGGAAGAAACAACCTGGTGGACTTGCGATCTAAGCGAGGAGTATGTAAAGATTAACGCCGATTACAGGACTTGATGAGGAGATAATATGAAAATTGCCATCTTAAAAATTAGCGGGAAAACTATTTCCGAATTTACCTCGACCGACATTTGGATTAATTCCATTAAAAATCTTTATAAAGACTTTCAGGGAATTATAATCGTTCACGGAGCAGGTAAGAACATTTCCGAGTGGTCTGAAAAACTTGGGCACGAAACAAAATTTGTAAACGGACAGCGTGTGACTTCTATGGGACAAATGGAAGTAGTAGCAGCCGTACAAGCAGGTTTAATCAACTCCCGGCTTGCGGCAAAACTAAATTCTTCGGACTTTGAAGCCATGGGGTTATCTGGAATAGACCGGGGAACTTTTATAGCAAATTATTTTGATAAAGAACTCGGATATGTGGGCAAGCCGGAATTAGTAGGTTCTGCAAATTGGATAATTGAGCTTCTTAACGAAAGGATCATTCCAATATTTTCAAGCGTTTGCAGAGATGTAAGCGGAAATTTAATGAACGTAAATGCCGATCTTTTTGCTGAAACAGTTGCGCTTGCAGTAAAAGCAGATTCAGTATTTTTTGTTTCTGATGTTGACGGTGTCAAAATAAGCGGAAGCGTGGTAAGTTCACTTTCTGAAGATGAGATTATCAGTGGGATAGTTGATGGACAAATCACGGACGGTATGATTCCAAAATTAAAAAGCTGCATAGAGCTTTTGGAAATGGGAATCAACAAAATTTGGATCGGCTCTCAGCTTTTAGATCAAGAAAAATTAAACGGAACATGGATTATTAATAAAACGGAAAGTGGTTATGCAAAAGTCAGCATTGCTTAAAAATTACAACAGATACCCAATAGAGTTTGAAAGAGGAAACGGATTCTTTCTATACGATACATCCGGTAAGGAATATATCGATTTTTACTGTGGAATTGCGGTAACGAGCTTCGGGCATAATCATCCGCAATTAAAAGCTGCGGCAACGGAACAAATAAATAAACTTTGGCACACATCAAATTTATTTTCGTCTTCACTTCAAGAATCCTTAGCAAATAAACTGGCAAAAAAATCGGGGATGGATTATGTATTTTTTTCCAACTCCGGCACAGAAGCAAATGAAGCTGCTATTAAATTTGCAAGGAAATGGGGCAACGGAAGAAGCCATATCATTTCAACACACGGCAGTTTTCATGGAAGAAGCTACGGAAGTTTATCGGCAACAGGTCAATACAAATTTTGGAATGGATTTCAACCAATGCTGCCGGGCTTTTCGCACGTGCCTTACGGTAGTCTTTCTGCCATTGCAAATGCAATCACAGAAGAAACGATAGCCGTTATGGTTGAAACGATTCAAGCAGAAGGCGGCGTAAATGAGCCGCCGGAAAATTATATTAAAGGTCTAAGGGAGCTGTGCAGCGAAAAGAATATACTTTTGATTGTTGATGAGATTCAGACAGGAGTCGGGAGGACGGGTAAATTTTATTCGTATCAGCATGAGGAAATACTTCCGGATATAGTTACATCGGCAAAAGGATTGGCAAACGGTATTCCGCTTGGCGCAACATTATGTTCAAAAGAAGTAGCCGCAGTAATCAAGCCCGGAGATCACGGTTCGACATTCGGAGGCAACCCCGTTGCAGTTGCAATTGCAAATAAAGTTGTTGACTTGTTAGATGATAATGCTCTTGACGGCATTTCTGCTATAGGAAACATTCTAATGAACGGACTTCACGGCTTGCATCATCCTTCAATAAAAAACATACGCGGCAAAGGTTTAATTATAGGAGTCGAATTTTCCAATACAGTTCCGGCAAAAAAAGTTGCTTCACAAATGCTTGAGGAGGGTTTTGTGGTAGGCACAGCGGGAGATTTTGTTCTCAGGATATTGCCTCCGTTTATAATAACTCAAAACGAAATAGCAAAATTTCTTTTAACACTTAAGAAAGTTATTTCAGATATAAAAGTATAAAAATTATGTCAGTAAAATTAAAGAGATTAAATCGTATAAAAGAACTGCTTAACAACAGGTTTATATCATCGCACGACAATTTAGTAAAGATGCTTGAGGCAGAAGGGACAATGGTAACGCAAGCCACGTTAAGCCGGGATTTTGCTGAGCTCGGAGTAATCCGTGCAATTACAGAAAGAGGTCCGCGGTACATTCTCGACTCGCACGAATCCGGCAAGCAAATTGCCAAGTTAATCGGATTTGAGATTTTAAATGTCCAGAATAATGAGTCTCTAATAGTTGTCAGAACTTTAGCCGGGCGCGCACAAGGCATAGCTCATTTTATTGACCGCCTTAACAAGCCGGAGATTATCGGAACAGTTGCAGGCGACGATACAGTATTGGTTATTCCAAGTTCTCACACTCATATAGAAAGTTTAGTTTCGTTAATTAAAAAAATGATGACCGAGCAAGTCGGTTAGATATATATAAGGAGATAAAACAATGTCAAAGAAAAAAATCGTAGTTGCATATTCCGGCGGGTTAGATACATCGGTAATGGTAAAATGGCTAAGTGAAAAATATGACGCCGAGATAATAACCGCAACCGGATTCCTCGGTCAGGTAAAAGAGATAGAAGGAGTAAAAGAAAAGGCTGCAAAAACAGGCGCGGTAAAATCATACGTTTTTGATTTAAGAGAGGAATTCTTAACCCAATATGCATGGAAAGCCCTTAAAGCAGGGGCACTTTATGAAGGTTCATATCCCATGGCAACTGCGATCGGGAGACCTTTGCTTGCTAAAATGTTAGTTGAAGTAGCCGAACAAGAAAATGCTGATGCCGTTTCGCACGGATGTACGGGGAAAGGAAACGATCAAGTAAGATTTGAGGTCGGTGTTCAAACTCTTTCACCCGATCTTGAAATAATTGCACCGCTTAGATTATGGGAATTCAAAAGTCGAGAAGAAGAAATGGATTATGCAATCGCACATAACATACCGATAAAAGCTACGAAGGACAATCCATATTCAATAGATGAAAATTTGTGGGGCATTGCGATAGAATGCGGCGTACTGGAAGACCCGGAAGCGGCCCCACCTGAAGATGCATATCAAATTACTACCAACCCGAAAAAAGCTCCAAATATTTCGGAAGAAATAACAATTGGATTTGAAAAAGGAATACCGGTAAGTTTAGATGGAATTGAAATGGGTGCAGTTGATCTTGTTACCAGGCTAAAGGAAATTGGTGCTAATAACGGAGTCGGTAGATTGGACTTAATTGAAAATAGAGTTGTTGGAATTAAATCAAGAGAAGTATACGAGGCACCCGCGGCAGTAATACTTCACCATGCACATTTTGAATTAGAAAAATTAATACTTGACAAAGAGACTTTTAGATTCAAACAAAATATTTCTAACAAAGTAGCAAATTTAATTTATGACGGGCTCTGGTACTCTCCCCTTTTCAAATCACTAATGGCTTTCGTTGATTCTACCCAGGAAAATATAACAGGTGAAATTAAATTAGAACTTTACAAAGGGACAATAAAAACTTTATCGCGAAGTTCTGTGTATAGTCTTTACAACAAAAATCTAGCTACATATACTTCGGAAGACACTTTTGATCATAAAGCATCAGACGGTTTTATTAAAATATACGGACTTCCATACAAAACAATTACGCAGGTTGAAAAATTCGCAAAGCAAGAGGTAATAGTATAATGCTCTGGGGCGGAAGGTTTAACGGGAATCTTAATTCCGGTGCTTTAAAGTTCTCTTCTTCATTGAACGTTGATATAAATTTGATACTTGAAGATATTGAAGGAAGCATTGCTCACGCAGAGATGCTTTCTAAAGCAGGAATTATTACTCAGGAGGAGACAAAGAAATTAGTAGAGGGATTGCAGAAGATAAAAATCGAATGGGAATCGAACAGATGGAAGCCTACGGAAAATGAATATGAAGATATTCATTCCGCAGTTGAAGCAAGATTGTTTGAATTAATAGGAGAGACAGCCGGAAAACTTCACACAGGGAGAAGCAGGAACGACCAAGTTGCGACTGATTTGATTATGTGGACAAAAAAAGCTTGCGACGATATAATTTTTTCTTTAAGAGAAATTCAAAAGGCATTTGTAGAGATTTCTTCACCCAATACCGAAACAATAATTTCGGGTTACACTCATCTACAGAGAGGGCAGCCGGTTTCACTGGCTTTTCATCTTTTGGCTTATGTTGAGATGTTTCAGCGGGACAGAAACAGATTTAATTTCATAAAGAAATCTTTGTCGGAATGCCCTCTTGGCTCAGGTGCATTAGCCGGTTCAACGCTTCCATTAGATAGAGAATTAACGGCGAAAAAACTTGGCTTCGACTCCCCTACAGGTAATGCACTTGATTCGGTTTCCAATAGGGATTTTGTTTTAGACTTTTTAAACGGATGTGCTATAGGCATGATGCACCTTAGCCGTTTATCAGAAGAAATAATTATTTGGTCAACTTCGGAATTTAATTTCATAAAATTATCAGATAATTTTTCAACCGGTTCATCTTTAATGCCGCAAAAGAAAAACCCCGATCTTGCGGAACTTATCCGAGGAAAGACGGGAAAAACATTTGGGAACTATGTTGCCTTTGCATCGACTATAAAAGGACTTCCTCTAAGTTATAACCGTGATCTTCAGGAAGATAAGGAGTCTTTGTTTGATTCTTTTTTCACCTATAAAAACTCACTCGGAATTATGAATGAAATGATGTTAACGGCAGAGTTCAATCCCAAAAACTTTGCTGAAGAATTAAAGGGAGATTTTTCTCTTGCAACAGATTTAGCAGATTGGCTCGTTCTGAAAGGTATTCCGTTTAGAAAGGCACATGAAATAACAGGAACAATTGTAAAGAGTTTGGAAGAGAAAAACCTAAATTTTACAGGCGCAACTTTAGATTTCTTAAAATCAATCAACCCAATCTTTGATGAAAGCGCTTTGGAATGTTTAGATATTGCAACTTCGTTACGGAGGAAAAAGACTTTCGGCTCTCCTAACCCAGAAATTGTTAAAGAAAGAATCAAATTCTGGAATAAGGAATTGGAATAGAATAAGGTTAAGGGTGAGATTGAAATTTGGAGGGAAATAGAACGGGGAAATTTAATTAGTGAGAAATATGTCAGCGCATTTTTAATTAGTTAAATATTTATTAAATTTTATCGATAATAAATCTAATTAAGTTTTATTATCTTTATTAATCTATTGAAACTGTAAATATGTATTCATTTCTTATTATTGATGATGACCCAACTGTCCGAGCTTATCTAAATAGAATAATTTCCAAAAAATTTGGAAATTCTATCCAAATGGTTGAAAATGGTGCTGAAGGATTGAAGTATTTACAAAACTCAAATCCTGATGTAATCCTTTTGGATATTTCTATGCCAGTTATGGATGGGGTTGAGTTTCTGAAAACAATGAGAATGATTGAGAAGTTTAAGAATACCCCTGTAATCATTTTAACTGCAATAAATGAAAGGGATATTATCGGTGAAATGATTGGGCTAGGTATCTCAGATTATATTCTAAAGCCAATTCGTGCGGAGTATACTTATGAAAGAATTCAAAAGGCAATTGAGACTTTGAAGAAATACAGGAAGGGGATGAGGGCTTAACAAAGTACGAGTGGAAGGTTTATAATAAGTATCCGCTCTTCACTAATGCAAAGAGCGGAAATATCAATGGGTATTTTTTCCCGTGTAATTACTACACTAAAATTTTCATCTACAAAATCTTTTTCATTCCGGTATCTTGACCGGTGAACCTCCTATCAGAACCGGAACATTATTTTCATGGGCTAATTTGTTAAATGATGATATCTCCACTCCGGTGATATTGTTAAATTTATCAATGTAATCGGATAGTTCCGTTCTTAAATTGATCATTTCATTTTTTAGCATAAGGTTAGGAGCGGAATCATAATCGCTTGAAAGCCAGTAGCGCATTCCAATAATCCAATTACGGAATTTTGATGTGAAATGAATATCATCCTCCCCTACTCCCGGTTGAGCTTTAGTTTCCATTAATGTGTCTTTTACCGATGTAAGCATCGAGTCGATTTGATGCGCAGCGCTAAGTACGGATTTGTACTGACCTCCCTTATCAACAGATGAGGTATTCAGTTTTATTGCATTCTGCAAATTAAGTATTTGCTCGTGAAGATTGTCAATTCTATTTATCATTACATTCATTACAGATATTTCATTCTGAACTTCTTTAACAGCATTAAATTGTTCTTCAGCCGCCAGAACATTATAGGGGATCCTGGGGTCAGGTTTTAGTTCGAAAGATTGAGTCTGTTTTTCTCCGTTATATTCTACCGTAATTTTATATGTTCCGGGAAGCGCTTGAGGACCGCCGTGATAATTTGCATGTTTGCCATGCAAAGTGTCTGCAGCTAATAAATGCCCGCTTGAATAATTTAGATTCCATTCAATTCTATTTATCCCCTTATGCTCGGTACCAAATAGGGTATCAACTAAGGCTCCTTTTGAATCGGATATTTCAATTTTCACGGGTGTTTCATGTTTAAGCAGTTCCTCTTTAGTAGCTTTGACGGAATCTTTAATAAAATAATCAATCACTGCCCCACCCGGAGGATTTGGAGCGATGTATTTGCCGGATTCATTAAATCCACCTTTGAACCAGATGTTAAATAGGTAACCTGGTAGGACACTGAACATTTTAAATTTGATACTACTGTCGGCAGGCATTTCTTCAAGAGGAGTAATGTTATCACAAATAAAAATTCCTCTGCCATGAGTGGCAACAACAAGGTCATGATTCTTTTTAGCAAACTTTAAGTCGAATACAGGGGCAGTCGGGAAATTGGCTTTTAATGGATTCCACTTCTTACCATCATTGAGTGAATAAAATAGTCCGGTTTCAGTACCGGTAACTAAGAATCCTTTTTTGTTAGGATCTTCTCTGACAACAATTGCATAAGAATCCTCCGGCAAGCCTTTTGAGATTGACGTCCAACTTTTTCCATAATTATCTGTTTTAAAGAGATAAGGTTTCGAGTCATTCATCATGTGCCGATCAACAGCTATATAACATGTACCTGCATCAAAAGGCGAGACATCGACTTGATATATTCTTCCCCACGCGGGAAGATTCGGGATATTTTTTGATACGTTAGTCCAACTCTTGCCACCGTTACTTGTAACTTGCACCTGCCCATCATCGGTACCGCTCCAAATAACATTTGAGTCTATATCTGAAAGTCCGATTGATAAAATAGTTCCGAAAGTTTCGGCACCGCTAATATCATAATTGATAGGTCCGCCGCTAATAACCTGTTTAGATTTATCGTCGCGAGTTAAGTCTGGGCTAATGACGCTCCAATTTTCTCCGCCGTCGGTTGTTTTGAATAAAACATTTGCGCCTAGAAAGACTTCATTTGCATCGGATGAGGAGACAGCAATCGGTGTTGTCCAATTAAAGCGATATTTTAGTTGATGCGGTTTCTTATCCGGAGCATCAAAAAAGTAAGGACGGATTTGGTGAGTGATACCGGTTTTGGTATTTAGTCTTTGAAGGTAACCATCTTGAGATTCAGCATAAACAATTGAAGGATCGCTAGGGGCAGGCACAACATATTCACCGTCGCCGCCTGCAACAATAAACCAGCCGGAGCCATCCACACTTCCGCCATTTAAATTCCTTGAAGGACCGTACCAGGCATTATTATCCTGAAGACCGCCACCAAGGTTGTAGGCATACGAAGTATCTAAAGCAACTTGATAAAATTGTTCGATAGGAATATTATTTAGAAAATGCCAAGAATCTCCGGCGTTCATAGAAAGATAAACGCCTCCGTCATTGCCCTCTATTATTCTTTCGGGATTTTTTGGATCGATCCATATTGCATGATGATCAACGTGAATTCCTTTATTTATCGATGTAACTGTCTTGCCGCCGTTATTGGAAACGGTAATTAAAAATGATAAGAAATAAATTTTTTCATCGTCGTTGGGGGCTACTTCCATCCTTGAAAAATAAAAAGGGCGGACATTTAATTCATGATTATTACTCACCAACATCCAATGATCTCCAAAGTCATGTGAATCCCAGAGCACTCCTTTTTTAGATTCGATCAGAGCATAAACATGTTCCGGTTTAGAAAGAGAGGTTGCAAAGGAAATTCTTCCGAGCAAACCTTTTGGGAGTCCAGCGGAGATTTTAGTCCAAGTATCGCCACCGTCTTTAGATTGATAGATACCGCTGCCGGTGCCGCCATCATCCAACGCCCAGGGATAGCGAACAACTTGCCATGCAGCAGCAAGCATGACCTCCGGATTTCCGGGTTGCATTACCACATCCGAAATTCCCGTCGTATCATTTATGAAAAGAACTTTCTTCCATGTCTTCCCTCCGTCAATTGTTTTGTACAGACCGCGCTCTTTGTTAGGCGCCCACGGATGTCCGAGCGCAGCGACAAAGACTATTTTAGGATTAGTTGGATCAATAACTATTTGAGAAATTTGCCCGGCATCTTTCAATCCCATAAACTTCCAGGTAGTGCCAGCATCAGGAGAGTAATAAACACCTTTTCCATTAAGAACATCGTTGCGAATATTTGATTCACCGGTTCCGACCCAAACCAAATTTGGATTTGACGGAGCTAATGCAATTACACCAATTGAAGAGACCGGTTCTTTTTCAAAAATAGGTTTCCATGAAAATCCTCCGTCAGTGGTTTTAAACACTCCCCCTCCGGCAGCGCCGATATAATAGATATCAGGTTGACCCGGTATGCCTACTACCGATGCAACTCTACCTCCGCCAATAGCGGGACCGATATTTCTAAATTTAAGTCCGGATGTATTATCAAATTTTCCGGATGAATCTTTTTGTGAATAGATTATTTGAGGTATGCATAAAAGAAAAATTATTAGAATTACTTTTACTGTCAAATGAATTTTCAGATGTCTCATTCGTTAATCCTTTCGGCTTGTGGAATTACTTTTTGGAAACGACGCAAAAATATAAAATTTTTTATTAGATGAAACTATTTTTTGTGATAAAAACTATAGGGTGCCAAACCGCAATCCACCAGTTGGATGTATTTTGGATGAAACTCAAAGGAAATGGAGAATGGATAGTTTTTGTTTCAAATAGTATTCTTATTATCATTCGGACGAAAGTCAGAATCAAACTGCTATGCAAGTGGAGAGATTCCGGGTTGATCTGCCTCAAAAGACGGAATGACAGTAGATATAAACAATTCTTCGTGTCGAACTTTAATTAGCTTCGGAGAGGCGGAAGCTGAAGTTGCTGCCGGCGTTCAGTTTGCTTGTTATAATTAGTTTACCGCCGTTTTTTTCTACAAATTCTTTTACAAGAAGCAGTCCGAGTCCTGTACCGTATTCTTTATCTGTGCCTGGAGTAGAATGAATAGAGTTATTAAAAATCATTTCTATATCAGATTTGGATATGCCAATACCGCTGTCTTGAACTGCAATTTCAATTTCATTTTGTTGGTTAGCTGAAGGAATTTTCTTTGCACTAATTTTAACGTCACCACCTTTCGGAGTAAATTTAATGGCGTTGGAAACTAAATTTTGCATAATGGAGTTTAGCATATCTTCGTCGGCATTTACAATTATATCATTTTCAACGTCTAGCATTAGGTTGATTTGTTTTTTGATTGCGTTACCCTTCAGCATGTTCAGGGCGTTTCTAATCATTTTAGCAAGGTTTAGTTTAGAGGGGTTGTATTCAACCCTTCCCATTTGAATACGCGAAAATTGGAGAAGGTTATTCGTCATATTAAATAAATTTTTTGACGATTCATATATTACTTTTAAATATTCCTGAATTTCATCATGTGTTAAGGTCTCGTATTCCGAATTAAGAATTTCTGAAAATCCGAGAAGTGAATTAAACGGGCTACGAAGATCATGGGAGATAAGCGCAATAAGTTTATCTTTTGAAGCGTTCATCTCGCGCAGTTCTTCTATTAGGGAGCTCTTTTCTTGTTCGACTCTTTTTCTTTCAATAGCTCTGGAGATAGCAAATGAAATAACCTCAAGAATTTCTTGTTCTTTTAAGCTGTAAGTAGAGGGATCATTATAGTCCTGCACGACGAGAACACCGATAGTAGCGTTCTGAATTTTTAGGGGAATGCCGAGCCAAATGCTGGTCGGCGAGCCGACCATTTCAACTTCACCTTTTTGGACAAGTTCTTCATCTTTTTGACTATTGATTAAAATTGACTTTCCGTTTCTAAGAACATATTCTGTCAACCCCCTTCCCAACCGTTTTGGTGGGGCAACTTTATCAACCTGATCGACAAAATAGGGAAAGGTAATTATGTTAGCGTCCTTATCATGAAGGGCGATATAAAAATTTTCCGCAGGCATTAATTCTCCGACGGATGAGTGAATGAATTTAAAGAAGTCAATTAAATCACTGCCGGTGTTAGAGGCTTGAAGGATTTGAGAGATAGTTTGTTGAATTTTATCCGTTCTTTTTCTTTCGGATATATCTAAGCCGGAACTTAGGAGTGCAACGGTATTTCCTTTTTCGTCTTTGATTAGGGAGTTACGCCAATAGACAAAAATCTCTTTGCCGGATTTAGTAATGACAGGGTTTTCAAAGTTTGAAACAATTTCGCCTTCTTCACTAAACAATTTTTGAAAATATTCTTTTAGCTTATCTTGATGAACTTTAGGAACGATATTTTCGATCCAGTTTTTTCCAACGATTTCTTCCCGCGAATAACCGAGTAGATCGCAGCCGCCTTTATTAACGAGGGTTACATTGCCATTTTTTGTAATCACTAAAAATATTGCATCGGTAAGGTCAAGGATAGACTGAAGGTTGTAATGTCCATCATTTAAACTTGGATCAATTTCTATATTTTTTTTTGTTTTCAATTTTTTCAATTTAATGAAAGGGTCAATTATAAAATTAGTACATATATCAATTAAATATAATTATTTTAATTGAGAGTTGGAATTGGATAAACACAAGACAGGACTAGGCAGCAATAAGCTGTGTCTTTCCCTTAGTACTCCGCACTCTGCCATTTTGTTATACCTAAATTCTTTTTCTTCCTATTTTTTCCCTAAATCCTCATCCGCTCCACCGAGCCTCTATCATGCCTTAAACAACCCTCTAATTCTTATCTAAATATTTTCGAAAAAAAATCTATCAAATTGGCACAAATTCATTCACGTATATTGATGTGAAAGGTAAGGATATTTACCTGAACAATAATGTATTAGTGATGAAGCAACCGCCTTAGATTTTCCTCACAATAAAAACTTTCTAAACATCCTAAATGATTTTATTCACTAATTTGCCAATATTGCCTATTGCCTATTGCCTATTGCCTACTGCCTACTGCCTACTGCCCCACGACCCTCTCCCCTAGATTTAATATCAATTTTATATATTTTTGGGTTACAATAATCTTATGTATGAGTAACAATAATTATTCTTTAAACTAATCAGATTAAATTTATGAAAACTTATCAATTACTTTTTGGCGTTTTTATGTTTGCAATCATTCTAACTGGAGCCGGTCTTTCACAGGAAAATCAGAAGGGTGATTTTCTAACTCAAGCTATGGATACTACGGTTAATCCCGGTGTAAACTTTTTTAAGTACGCTACGGGAACGTGGATGAAGAATAATCCTATCCCGGAATCGGAAAGGGCTTGGGGCATCGGAAATCTTGTCCAGGAGGAAACTTATTCAAGGTTAAGGAAAATTTTGGAGCAGGCTAAATTATCTACTGCAGTCAAAGGAACCAATGAGCAGAAATTAGGCGATTTTTATTTTACGGGAATGGATTCTGCCGGAATAGAAAGTGAAGGGATTAAATCTTTAACGCCTGAGTTAGATAAAATAAATTCTATCAAAAATAAAAATGAGTTGTTCAGCGTTGTTGCTCTTCTTCAAAAGGAAGGGGTTAACGCTATGTTCGATTTATCAGTTAATCAGGATGATAAGAATAGCGGTGTCTGGGCTTTGTATATGACTCAAGGTGGTCTTGGTCTTCCCAATAGAGAATATTATTTCAGAATGGATTCAAGAACTGAAAATATTAGGTCCGAATACAAAAAGCATATCGCAAGGATGTTTGAGTTATTAGGTGACAATAGCAGCGATGCCGTTAAAGATGCAAATGATGTCTTTGGTATTGAAATTTTTCTTGCTGACTCTTCACGAAAGTTAGAGGATTTGCGTGATCCGTATTCGAACTATAATAAGATGACTGTCGCAGGGCTTGAATCGATTGCACCTTCGGTTAAATGGACTGAAATTTTAAGCAAAGCAGGCGCAAAGCTGCCGGATTCGCTTGTCGTCGGTCAGCCGGAATTTTATAAGGCTTTAAGCGCTGCGATAGATAAATTCAGCTTAGGTCAATGGAAGGCGTATTTAAGGTGGCATTTAATAAATGCATTTGCCGATAGGTTAAGCAGTCCGTTTGACAAGGAAAATTTCCATTTTAAAGGTACGGTTATGGCGGGAGTAAAGAAGGAAAGACCGAGATGGAAGAGAGTTCAGGATGCTGTTGAAGGTGCTATGGGAGAATTGCTAGGACAAATTTATGTAAAGGAATATTATTCTGCTGCAACGAAGGCACGGTACGTAAAGCTTGTGAATAATATGGTTGACGCATTTGCCGAAAGGATAAAGAAGCTTGATTGGATGAGCGATGCGACTAAAGAGAAAGCGTTATACAAGTTGAGCAAGATGACGAAAAAAGTCGGATATCCCGATAAGTGGAAGGACTTTTCAAAATTGGTTGTCGATAGAAGTTCGTATGTAAGGAATACGATAAATGCAAATATATTTTGGTTTAATCGTTCGGTTGATAGAATCGGGACGGAGGTAGATAGAAGTGAATGGGATATGACGCCGCAGACTTACAACGCTTATTATAATCCGTCAAATAATGAGATAGTTTTGCCGGCAGCAATGTTTATAGTACCGGGAGTGCCGGACTCACTTCTTGATGATGCAGTGGTATACTCTTATGCCGGAGCGTCAACTATTGGACATGAAATGACGCATGGATTTGATGATCAAGGAAGGCAGTATGATGCTAAAGGAAATTTATCTAACTGGTGGACAAATGAGGATGTAAAAAAGTTTAATGGAAGAACTAAGCTTATGGTTGAACAGTTTGATAATTACGTAGTACTCGACAGTATGCACATTAACGGTAAAGCTACGTTAGGAGAAAATATTGCGGATCTCGGAGGTAATGTAATAGGTTATGATGCTTTCATGAAAACAGAACAGTTTAAGGAGGGGGAAAAAATAAACGGGCTTACTCCTGCACAAAGGTTCTGGCTTGGTTATGCTTATTCGTGGTTAGGACATGCAAGACCTGAAGCGATTGCTCAGCAGGTGTTGACTGATGTACATTCTCCAAATTTTCTGCGAGTGAATGGTCCTTTGAGTGATATAGCGGCTTTTTATAAGGCGTTCAATATTAAGGAGGGAGAGCCGATGTGGAGGGAGAAGAATAAGAGAGTTAAGATTTGGTGAAAGTAAATTTGTCCACTTTAACCTTCGAGGTTTTCCTAAACCTCGAAGGTTTTTTCAGTATGATAAAGTCTCACCTTTCAATTTCATTCCGGCACGTGAACTAAAAAATATTCTTTGGCGGATTTCCCGATTAATTTTGCTTCTGATATCGACATGTGCATACCGTCCGGAGTAGCATCCTCATGCCCAGCTTCAATAATTGCAAGGTCTGAGTTCTTTGCCATCTTTACTAGTTCATCACAGTACGCAGTATCACCACCATAGCAGATTTTCAATTTGTTAAATGTAAATTTATAACCAAGCGCCGGGACTTGTCTTGTGGTTTTTCCGTCATGTAAATATTCTTTATGTATTACTGGAAATGGATGTATTGTTACGCCTTTGCTTTTAATTGCTTTAGTGTTGTCAATTTCTTTTAGGTTGATTTTATAAGGAAGGGTTTTCTCGTAGACTTTTTGGAATGCGTGATAAATACTTTCAATCTCGACACATCCTTTCGGATAATAAATTGATAGAGAGGTTTTCTTGTTCATAACGCGCATATAGGTTAGCAAAGCCCAAACGCCACCTACATGGTCGTGATGACCGTGAGTAATAAATAAATCAGTAATTGACAATATCTTTTTTGTACCGATTTCTATATTAAGGTCTCTTAAAATTCCGTCGCCGGGATCAACGACAAAATAATTATTATCCGCAGTAATTAAAATTCCGGTAGCTATATTCGGAATCGAGCAGAATATTTTAATCGAATAATTATCTCTGTTCCACTTAATGGGATATTTATTAATTGTCATATTTTAATATTTTGTTAATAGCATTGTAAAACAAATTCCAATTTTATTCTTCCATCATTCCATTCCTCCAACATTATTCCAGTTTTTAGAAGAGCCCTTATTTCTTAGCATTGAAATATTTGCATTTCGAAGTGTCCCGGCATCTTGCAAATATATTAAAAGAATAATTCTCCACGTCAAATCCTAGTTCTTTACTAATTTCTTCAGGAAGATTTTTAATCTTGGGATTTGCAAATTCGACAATCCTTCCGCAGTCCATACAGATTAGATGATCATGGCTCTGCTTCTTGAAATTGCTTTCATAGCGGGTCATGTTGTCGCCGAAATTTCTTTTAAGCAAGAGTTCGCACTGCACTAAAAGTTCTAAAGTTTTATACACAGTTGCACGGGAAACGCGTGAGTTTTGGTTTTTCATTAGGATGAACAAGTCGTCTGCGCCGAAATGGCCGTTGTATTCTAATGCTGCGTCGAGGACTTCAAAGCGCTCGGGAGTGATACGATTCATGCCGTCTTTCAGGTATTTCCTGAATATTTCAGTTGCTTGTTTATTTTTCAATTTATCAAAATTATTTTTACTCACATTACTCAACCTATGGCACCCCCAACCACCTGAGGCCATTAACGGTGATAAATGCAAAGACATACGCCATGGATGTAAAAACGAATAATTGTAGCATCGGAATTTTCCAACTGCCGGTTTCTTTTTTGGAGACTGCTATGGTTGATAGACATTGAAGGGCAAAAACAAAAAAGATAATTAGTCCAAAAATAGTTGAAGTAGTAAAAAGTTTTTTGTTTGTTCCTTCAATTTTAGCTTTGTGCATTGCATCGACAATGGAGCTTTGAAGTGCTCCTTCACTATCCGTTACTTTGAAAATCAGCGCTAGCGAGCTTACGAAAACTTCACGTGCGGTAAAAGCAGAAATTAATGAGACTCCGACCCGCCAGTCTAAGCCAAGTGGTTTCATGAGCGGCTGAATTCCCCTTCCCAAATCTGCGGCATAAGATGAAGCCAATCTATCTGCCTTCTGCAAATGGATTATCTGCATTTGGTTTAATCCATTAGTGTTAATTTTAGGATTGGAATTTGGGAAATAGGTTAAGAACCAAAGTATCATCGAGAATCCGAGAATAATTGGCCCGGCTTTCTTGAAATATAATTTTGCACTGTGATAAGCATTATTAGCTACTACACTAAACTTCGGTTTGCGATATGCAGGCAATTCAAGAATGAATGAAGAATTGTCGCCACCACTGAATAGTCTACTTTTAAATTTATTTAGAAGTCCTGCAATAGTGATAGAGCTTGCAGTGCTAAAGATGTAAATAGTGGCAAGGACAATACCCGCTATCCATGATTGATCTCCGGGAAATAAAAATCCGATTAGCAGAGCATAAACCGGAAGGCGGGCGCTGCAGCTCATTAAGGGAATTATAAATATTGTAAGTAGTCTTTCCTTCCGGTTCGGGATAGTGCGCGCAGCAAGCATAGCCGGTATGGCACAAGCAAACCCCGAAAGCATCGGAACAAATGAGCGACCATTTAAGCCGATTTTTGATAACGGTTTATCTATTAACATGGCTCCTCTTGCGAGGTAACCGGTGTCTTCCAAAAATCCTAGTATCAGGAATAAAATCAAAATCTGCGGAACAAAAACCAAAACAGAACCTGTGCCTGTAATTATTCCGTTGGCAACAAAATCACCTACCCAGTTATTCCCTATCAGTACAAAAGCCTTCTCCGCTGCCAGTCCGAAAATATCACTGATCAATTTCATTATCGGTGAGGCAAGCCAGAAGATTGAGGTAAATATACCTGCCATTATTAAAAAAAATGCGACCAAACCCCAGACCTTATGTAAGAGTATCTTATCAATCTTTAAAGAATTTGAATCTAAATTATTATTTCTTGGCCCGTTTGAATTACCGTTTAATACAATTAACTGCTTGTTTGCTGTCGCAATATTTATATTATTTTCTGAAGGTAGATTGACTACAACCTTCTTTTCAATTTTTTCAATTTCTGCAAATAATTCAAGCAATCCGGAATTGTTAGAATTTTTCCTGGCGTAAAGTGGTTTTTCCGGAACTTCAATTTGTGATTTCTGGATATTAAGTTCAGCGGTTCGAAGGAGTTCTTCAACGCCTTTACCGGTTCTGCCGTCAATTTTTACAACGTTACAACCAAGGAGATTTTCCAAATCTTTTATGGCAACGTCGAGCCCCTTTTTATTCAGCATGTCGGTCATAGTCAGAGCAATAAGAATATTGAATTTTGCTCTTCTCATTTGCTGTACAAGCAAAAGATGGCGCGATAACTGGCTGGAATCAACTGTAATGATTACTAAGTCAGGTATTCCGAATTTAGGATGATTATAGATTGCATCGATAGAAACCTTCTCATCAAGAGATTCCGGTATCATACTTATTATGCCG
>JAKBMG010000095.1 GCA_021831685.1 Bacteroidota bacterium
GTTCCGCCGTATTGAAACCCACCGGATAATTTTCTTTGAGGGTTATCAAAGCCAATCCAGATTGCAGTGGAAAGTTTGGGATTATAACCTACGAACCAGGCATCAGTAAAATTTTGAGTAGTTCCGGTTTTTCCTGCGGCGGTCCCCTTGAAATATCTTCTAACAGATGAAGCGGTTCCTCCGTTAACAACCGATTCTAAGGCAGTTGTTGTAAGATATGCACTGGCGGAATCCAAAACAGTAGAAGTATCGATACCGTTTTTATCATAAATAACCTTTCCGTTTTTATCTTCAATCTTTATGATTGAAAAGGGTTTCGCATATAAACCTTCATCAGCAAATACAGCCATAGAAGAAGCCATTCCAACCGGGCTAACCTCACCGGTTCCCAATGCAATTGAAGGAACTGCGGGAATGTCCGATTGAATTCCAAGACGGTGAGCAAAGGCTACAACCGAGTCAGGTGAAGTTAAGTATGTTATAGCATAAGCAGCGGATAAATTAATTGAATTCTGAATTGCGTATTCCATCGGCACGGGATGACTTGAAAAAGAATTATCATCATTCTGAGGACGCCATTCAAATGAGGTACCCGAGTCCACGACTATCGGAGAATCCGAAAGCGGTTCTGCTAATGAATAGCCTTTTTCAAGAAGGCTTCCATAGAGAAAAGGTTTAAAGGATGAACCTGGTTGACGTAAAATTTGAACTGCCCGGTTTAAACCACCCGGATCTGAATTAGGATTTCCGCCTACCATAGCACGGATCATTCCCGTTCCAGGTTCGACAGAAATTAATCCTATCTGGGCATCCTTCATAGAATTTGGAAAATTTCGCCATTGTGAATTAACCGCATCTTCGGCAGCTTTCTGCATATTATAATTTAAAGTAGTCGTAATTTTTAGTTCATCGTGGTTGAGGTTTAATCCTTTTTCAACTAAAATTTTATTGGCTTCCTTGCGGACATTTTCTAAAAAGAATTTCCCGAACTTATCATTTAAGTTTAAACCGAGAGGAGTTTTAATCAATTTTTCATATTCATCTTCCGACAGCTTATTTATTTCGACAAGATTATGAAGCACAATATTTCTGCGTGTCCACATTCTTCCAGGATGATTTATAGGATCATAGCCGCCAGGTGATTGAACCATTCCTACAAGCGCGGCGCTTTCGGTAATAGAAAGCTGACCGGGGGTTTTATCAAAATATTCTTCAGCCGCCGCCCAAATTCCATAGGCGCCGCGCCCAAAGTAAACCGTATTTAAGTACATTAAGAGAATTTCATCCTTGGTATACTTTTCTTCTAATTGCCTAGCTAATTCTATTTCCTTAATTTTACGTGAAATAGTTCTCTCATCGGTTAAAAATAAATTTCTTGCAAGCTGCATTGTTAGCGTACTACCGCCCTGAATGTGCCCTGTTAAAGTCTTAAAGATTCCGCGGATTATACCTTTAATTGAAACACCGTTATGGTTATAAAAATCGCGGTCTTCAGTAGCAATCAGAGACCAGATGACATATTGAGAAATGTAGCCGGTGCTTCTTGCATCAACCCGGTTTTTGTCGCCATAGAATCCTATTAAATGACCATCAAAAGTTACAGCATAGGATGAGTACTGCAAATTTATGGGAGGTAAATTCTGTGAGAAAATTATATTGCAATTAAATATAAACCCAAGAACAATAGCAGGGAAAAATTTTAGCGATATATGATTAAAATATCTATCGAATTTCATCAGTAAGATTAAAAGAAAAATTATAATTGTTAAAAATAGCAAATAAACAGAACAATTTGAGAATAAAAATAATTCTCTAAATCCGGGCAGAGAAAGATTTTTGTTTCGGAAGTCAATGAAAAAGATTAAGTTAACGTATAAAATTGCCATGAGTAAAGGCTTTTAATTTTTTTTGAGATACGTGATATGAAGGAATTTTTCAGTGTCCAGGAAATAGCAAAACTTTTAAATTTGAGCAGATCGACTATCCTTTATTATGTAAATGCCGGAAAGTTAAAAGCGGTCCGGGTTGGCAAGGTATACGTAATTTCGCGGGAGAATTTTGGGAATTTTTTAAAGGAACACAGGCATAGTAAGAAAGAAACCGGCGAAAATCAGACTCATCTCGATTTTTAGACTAATTATTCACGAATCCCCCAAAACAATCATTTTTTGAAACCCAAATGAAATAAAGGCGTCTAACTATTAAATAAGAGACAAAATGTTTCGAAAATTAAGTATTTTGAGCATTTTAGGGCTAATTGACAAAAAAAGGTGAAGTAGATTAGTTTTTGCCTTACAAATTTTCACGAAAATCATTTATATTTGTAGCTTATTTTTTAAAATATTCAATTAAAAAGGAGTAAGCCAAAATTGAAAATAACGAAGCAATTTACTAACCGCGAAAGCAAATCACTTGATCAGTATTTGCTTGAAATCGGTAAAGTTAACCTCATTACTCCGGACATGGAAATTGAGCTTGCAAAACGAATTAAAAAGGGAGACCGCCATGCTCTCGAAGCTTTAACTAAAGCAAATTTAAGATTCGTAGTAAGCGTAGCTAAACAATTTCAAAATCAAGGATTATCTTTGGGAGATTTAATTAACGAAGGTAACCTCGGATTAATTAAAGCCGCAGAAAGATTTGACGAGACGAGAGGATTTAAGTTTATTTCCTATGCGGTGTGGTGGATACGCCAATCAATCATGCAAGCAATAGCCGAGCAGTCGCGAATGGTAAGATTACCTTTAAACCGCGTTGGCACTTTAAATAAGCTTGGTAAAGCATATTCCAAATTAGAACAGGAATTTGAAAGAAAGCCAAGCGCTGCAGAACTTGCAACAGAACTTGAGATGAAAACTGACGAAGTTGTGGACACATTGCAACTATACGGCAGGCATGTTTCAATGGATGCTCCATTTTCCGGCGACGATGATAAGAACAGCCTGATCGATATTTTACCCAATGATCAACAGCCTGCTCCTGATGTAAAGCTAATGCATGAATCTCTAAAGAGCGAAGTAGAAAGTGTGTTGTCAACATTAAGCGAAAGAGAAGCAAATGTATTAAGACTTTATTTCGGAATTAATAGTGAAAGATCTGCTACTCTTGAAGAGATTGGCGAAAGATTTAATTTAACGCGCGAAAGAGTTCGTCAAATTAAGGAAAAAGCTATCCGCAGCTTAAGACATCCATCTAAAAGTAAAAATCTAAAAGCCTACCTAGGCTAAAATTATTTATTTAGCGTTCCATTTCACGACTAAGTGAAATGGAACAGCTAATAATAAAATTTTCACTTTACATTTCTTCTATCTCCAAACACAAATTCAATTTAATTTTAATTTGAAATAAATTTTATATATTTCATTTGTAAAACAATTGAGCAAATAATATGGAAAATCAGAAGGGTAGTAAGAAGATAAGCTCTAAGGTATTCTATTTTGCATTAGGGGCACTAACTGTTTTGACTTTGTTTATTAATACTGGAGTTTCAAAATTTGCGGAGCCCGGCAGAAATAACTTTGTGACAGATTCAACTGTAAATATTAGAATTACCTCGCCTGAAATTCCTTCAGAATTATACTTTGCGGGAGAAAAAGTACCTCTAAATAATTTTGAAGTGAGAGAAAGAGTTGACCGAGAATTACTTGTAAATACATTTTGGTTTTCTTCTACAATTTTAGGGATGAAAAGAGCTAATAGATGGTTCCCCGTAATCATACCGATCTTAAAAAAATATAATGTCCCTGAAGATTTCAAGTACCTTGCCTTAATCGAAAGCAACTTATCAAACACTACCTCTTATGCCGGAGCAGTAGGGTTCTGGCAATTCACGGAGCAGCCGGCAAAAAAATATGGGCTTGAAATAAATGATGAGATAGATGAGCGATATAACGTTGAAAAATCAACTGAAGCCGCATGCAAATATCTGCTTGATGCATATGATGAATTAAAAAGCTGGACCTTAGCAGCAGCATCTTATAATATGGGACTGAACGGCATAGTCAAACTTATGCAGAAGGAAAAAGCAAATGATTATTATAATCTGCTTTTAAGCGAAGAAACATCACGGTACGTAGCTAGAATGCTTGCGATGAAAATAATTTTCTCTGATCCTCACAAATATGGTTATTATTTAGAACCAGGTGATCTTTATCCTCCACTAAGGACTACGAATGTTAAAATTGATTCTTCAGTCGATAATTGGGCTGACTATGCTATCAGCCATGGCATCAATTACAAAACCTTAAAATACTATAATCCGTGGCTACGAGATATTTCATTAAAGAATCAGAAAAATGAAACCTATATTTTAAAGCTGCCGACAGGCGCAAATGATGGAGTTATTCCAAATAGTAATTAAACTATTTATTTATACCCGGCTGATCGCAATTTCCTTTTAAATTCCGGTTGAGATAATGGTCATACACTTCCAACATTAAAGTATAACTTGCAAGATTGTACGCTGCGCCATGCGCTCCGGGAGGAAATATTCTTAAGTCGGCATCTTTACCTGCATTTGTAAGTGCGGTTAAAAGCTGCATTGTATTTTGGACATGCACATTATCATCCATTGTAGAATGAATTAAAAGTAATTTTCCCTGAAGACTGGATGCATGAGTCATGGCATCGCTCTGAATATAGCCTTCTTTATTTTTATCCAACAAATTCATGTAACGCTCAGTATAAATATCATCATACAAGCGCCAATCGGTAACAGGAGAATTTGCTATGCCGATTTTAAAAACACCGGGATGTGTTAGCATTGTAAAGACAGTACTGTAACCTCCGTAGCTCGTTCCCATAATTGCCATGTTTTTTGAGTCGACGTAAGGAAGAGTAGCTAAGTAATGAGCTGTTTCAACAAAGTCGTTGCTCTCCCATTTACCGAGTTGACCATAAACAATTTTCATAAATGCGCTGCCGTAATTTGCATTGCCCCGGTTATTCACATCTACAATAATATATCCTTGTTGGGCTAAATATTGATTCCAACCGGAAGCTTCAAACGAATTATAAACAGAGTGAGATTCCGGTCCACCATAAATTGAAAGGATTACCGGATACATCTTAGTTGAATCAAAATTTATCGGCTTAATCATTGAGCAATCTAACTTTACCGAGTCGGAAGTTTCGAAGCTAAAAAGCTCTTTTGGGGAGTAAATATGAGTTTTTAAATACTCGTTTACGGCAGAATTATCATCCAATTTCTTTAACATTTTTCCTTCCGAATTCCAAAGTTCAACTTGACGAGGAAGGTTTATATTTGAATAAGTATCAATATAAAATTTTGTATTAGGCGACAAATTTACCTGGTGAAAGCCAGAAACTTTTGTCAGACGTTTCTCACCGGAGCCGTCAAATTTAATTGAATAAAGCTGTTGTTCAAGAGGAGAGGCTTCAGCGGATAAATAATAAATCGTTTTCTTTTCGACATTAAATCCCAGAACTTTTATAACATCCCAGTTCCCTTTTGTTACCTGGTTTAACAATTTGCCGTTGTAATCGTATCGATAAATATGATAATAGCCACTGCGATCGGAAACCCAGAAGAACTCATGAAGATTTTCCGGGAAATAAATCATATCATTTACATCGGTATAAAAATTAAAAATAGCCACCCAAGTATTGTTTTTCTCTTCCATGACAAGGCGTCTCTCTCCAGTTTCTACATTAAAGAAAAACAACTTCATGTCATTCTGTGCGCGGTTCAAAACGATCATAGCAAGGGTATTGGGAATGCTTGTCCAATAAATTCTCGGAATATAAAAATCTCCTTGTTCACCGGAATCCAACCAGATTTTTTTATTGGTTTCAACATTTATAACTCCGATTTTAACTTTTGGGTTCGGGTCGCCGACTTGAGGAATCGGAATATTAACATACTTTGAATGCAGCCCTTCATAATTTGTTAACTTAATATTTGGAACACCCGTTTCATCAAATTGCCAGAAGGCGATATATTTGCTATCGGGCGACCAATTCCACGCCTGCGCTTGACCAAATTCTTCTTCATAGACCCAATCGTAATGCCCATTGAAAATATTTTCTGCAGCATCATTTGTAAGTTGAGTTTCACTTTTAGTTTTGAAATCATAAAGGAACATATTTCCTTCGCGTTCATAGCCAACCATTGAGCCATCTGGTGAAAGTTCGGCAGTACGTGCATCTTTTGCGGCAAGTTTTAAGCTTTTATCTTTTAGCGCATAGATATAGTAATCTGAAATACCCGAGCGTCTGTATATTTTTCTAAAATTTGTTTCAAAAACTAAGTGCCGTGAATCTTTAGCCCATTGAAAAGATTTATATTCAAACGGTTTAGTTGTGTCCGGGAAAGTAAGATTTGACGCGTCAAAAACCAGATCATCCTTACCGGATTTTGGATTATAGGAACGAATTTCCTCTTTTTTTGTCGAATCGTTTTTTGTGATGTAAGAATAACTATTTCCATTATTTATCCAATTTACCCCTTCAGGTCCTGAACTGCCCTGAAGTTTTTTTGTTGCAAAAATCGCTTCCTTAACATTTTTGAGCGTGATTTTTTGTTGAGCAAAGATATTGGATACGAGTATAAAAGAAATGACTAAAAAAATGTACGGCATGGTTTGAAAATATTTTTTCATCTGATAGCCTTGATAAGATATATTAAATATGAATGTTTTTTAATGTGCAAAAATTTATTTTTTAATCAGCCAAATGAATGCATCAGCTTTATTTTAGTTATTTAAAGGAAAGTGGATTTAATAAATTAACATAAAAAATAATTAATGCAGAATCAAGAAAGATTGTGAAAGCTTTGGTTTACCCGGAAAAATTTCTGATCCTTTGATGTGAAATAATCAAAGAAAAGGACCAATAATTTCTTCAAAATCGGTTAATGATTCCCCTTATATTCAATTAATCCACCGCCATTTGTAGCAATCCAAATATTTCCATTTTGATCTTCAGCAATTCCTCTTATGTCATTTATATTTAGGCCGGTAGAACCGGAGTCAAAAAGTGTGGATGAATTTAAACCAATTAATTTAACTAATCCTTTGTTCGTACCGATCCATTTATTTCCCAAGTGATCAATACATATAGTTTGAGCAAAACTTTCTTGAGGAAGAGGATATAATTTTTGCCAATTTGTCCCATCATAAAAGGAAAGCCCAGTACCAAAAACTTGTCCGGCTGCATGTCCCGCCCAAACATTAAGTCCTGCTGCAGTTATAGATGTAATAGAGTTGTTTATAATATTTGAATTAGATTGGGTAAAGGGTTCTCCTGTAAGATTAAATTTGACTATCCCTGATGATTTAGTTCCTATCCATAAATTCTGGTTTGCGTCTACAGCAAGAGCAGTAATCCATGTATCATTTGCAGGAATAAAAAGAGTTGAATTAGCATAATTAAACCAGGACCTATTTCCATTATTATCTAAGAAGGTCTTAGACAATCCTCCTTTTGTACCGAGATATATGTTGCCGCTATTGTCTTCAGCTATCGATTCAATACTGAAGTCTGCTAAGCCGGAAGTTTTAAAGCCATATATATGGGCATTAGAATTGAACACATCCCAAACACCACCGTATTCACTTCCAACCCATTTATGATTGTTATTATCGACCATTATACAATTAATAGTATCGTGAGCAACAGAGCCCGGAACATTATTAATTAAATTTTCCCAATTTGTTCCATCAAACCTAATCAGTCCTTCTCCGGGGGTTCCTACCCAAATTTCATTATTTTTATCTATCGCAATACAAGTTAACTGATTTGTTGTAATGTTTGAGTTAGCTGTTGTATAATCCTGCCACAATGTTGTGTCTACTAATGTCTTTTGGGCAGAAACAACATTGCCGCTGCTTACTGATACGAAAACACTATCATCACGGTGGTTTGCTATATGGAACTTGATATAATAATTCCCGGGAAGTAATCCAGTCAAAGTGACAGGTGTTTTTTTTGATGTATTGGAGTCGTTAATAAAAACGGCAGCATTAATGGGCAGGCTTGTCAAGTTTACACTGCCTAACATTGTAGGATTTTTAGAAAAATCAACAAATATATTTTTCTTAATTCCCTCCACAATGTCAATTGAAAAAGTTGTGTCGCGGAATAAATTTTTCTTCAACGTAATGGTATAAGAATTTGTGCTTAACCAGGTTAAACTATCCGGAGTCACTCTTCGTCTTGGAAGTCCATTCAAATATATTTGAAAACCTGCCGGGTAAGAATTTATAAACAAATAACCGTCTGGTGGGGGCATATCAGGCGGACTAACTGAAACATCTTTTGTGCAAGATGAAAATGTACTTAAGAAAGAGAATACCAGAATAGTACACAATTTTAGAATATTAATATTTAATTTTCTAAGATTCATTTTATTAGTTATATCCAAATGAATTTATGTATGATCGGACAAGATCAATTCTGAAACTTGCTTTATAGTAAGAACCGAAAATTCCAAAACCGCCTGTAATATTTGAGTAGTCTGCCGCATCAAGATTTACTGTAAATCCATCAACTGACTGCTGCAAAGAAGAATAATATGTCGAAAGATTTTCATCGTAGGCAATTACATCCACAATAATCTTTGAAATCGTAAAATCACTTTTGTTTTTATCTGTGCCTGATAGTTCTTTCATAGCTTCATTAAGTGTTGAATTATCTATTGTAAAAAAATTAATTTTAGTCAACTGAGGATAATTTGGGGTTAGTTTATCATTTTGATTGAAATACGAAAGGGGCACATAAAAATTCTTTGGGTTAGTATCGCCTTTCCGATAATAGATAATCGATATTCTTGGCGCATAATAAACATTTCCCAAGTCTTTCCAACCAACATAAATTTGCGAATTTTGTGTTGGATCAAAAGTATTATTGCTAGCCTGATCGAAAAATCCATATCCAGCGTCTGGTGTTTTGGTTATAGAAGTCAATAATAACCCATTTGGCAGTAATGCTTGAATTTCGACATAGCTATTAGGTGCAGGCTTTAGATTCTTACAATAATAAAAGTTTACGTTGGAATTATAACGTGATGAATCTACTCTTGCTATCGAACTATCTCTCATTATATACAATGAATCATTATACCATACATTAACTTCAGCGCCGATAATTGCTACATTTTCAGAATCTGCAAAAGGATTAAATCCGGCGGGCTGATAACTTTTAGAAAGAGTGACTACTTGTAAAGCAGTATCGCTTCTAATTATTCCACTTAGAACATATCTCTCTCTGAAAGGAGCGTAAGGATTTAATGAATTACTGCACGAATAGAATATAGAGATAGAAATAAGAGTTAATATAGCAATTAATAATTTTTTCATAGTTCAATTTTTATTGTTGCAGTCGGAAGAAAAGGCAGCATATTTACCCGCTCGCCTGTATCCCTCTTGAAATAAAAAATATTCGCGCGGTTATAAACATTAATTATACTTGCATCGAGACGAAACCTGACCCAAGATATATTAAAAGATTTTGAAAGGCTTAAATCAAGTCTATGATAATCCGGTAGTCTTCCCAAATCTTTGTCAGACAATATCTGAAGGGGCTGATAATTTTCATAAATCTGCCAGTCGGAATAAAGATCGTTAAAATATAATTTATTATAAAAGCCAAGAGATTGGGTAAAAGGCAAACCAGTATTATAAACCCAAGTAATAGTTGCATACCAGTCGTTGCCAAAATTATATTCCAAAGTTAAATCGATGGAATTGCGCGAATCATAGCGCGGATAATAAAGCCAGCCGTTAACATCTTTGTAAGCCCAACTTAATGTATATGAGGCAGTAAAAGCAAACGGATTGTTGTTAAAGCGAAATAAGAATTCCCACCCATACGATTCGCCCGTTGCGGATATTAAATCCGGATCGGTGGAAGAAACTTTATTATCGTTTAGAGTAGGAATATTTTTCATAATTTTATAATAACTTTCAACATCTAGAGAAATACTTGAAGTAAAATCTGTAGTCATCCCGATAGAGTATTGAATTGATCCAGCCGGTTTTAGATAATCAGGAATAATTATCCATGGTTCAAAGAGAGATATGACCTCGTTCTCATCGGAAAGAGTCGTTAATTCCTGCTCATAAATTCCCCATGAACCTTTTAAGGCTATTGCAGGAAAAATCCTATAAGTCATACTAACTCTTGGCTGAATCATAAACGGATTGTCGCTTGACGATAAAAGACTGACAGCGGCAATTCTAGCTCCGACATCTGCACCGAAATTTTCGTACCGTAGGAATTTATATTTTCCATAAACACTTATATTAGTTCCGCTTGAACCAATATCGCTTATTGCGCCCAAAGAATTTTCAAGATAAAGCGTGGTATTGACATCTTTTATTTCAGTTCCAATGCTTAGTTCATCTTTACTTGGAAAGATGTAATTAAAATCCATTTTAGTAGTAATGTCGTCAAGTTGATTATTTTTAGGCTTTGCGGAGCTTAACTTAGGATCAACTTCTCCCTTAAAATTGCTCCATGAAATTCCTATTTCAAAATAAAGCGGTGAATCCGTTAGTTGAAACCAATCTAAACCAAGCAATTTGTTTGACCAGCTCATGTTTTCGGTATAAGGGCTGTAGTTATTCAAATTATCGCCGCTAATGAAACCGGTTATATCGAATTTTGATCCTTTAATAAAATTTGGGTTCGAATAATTCAGCTTGAAAGACATATCGTAAAAATCTATCGGCGCACTTTTATCATTTAAGAATTTTTTAAGTATTTCGCTATAATAACTCTTTCTTCCAGTAATCATAAAAGATCCGTTAGGAATTGGACCTTCAAAAAGGACTTTACCTGTTAGAAAGCTTGATGTTGCAGAACCGGCAAAGGTATTTTTGTTACCGTCTTTGGTTATAATGTCCAAAACAGAAGATAGCCTATCGCCGATTTCTGATGTAAACCCTCCCTTATAAAATTCAACGCTGTTTATCATATCGGGGTCAATCACGCTGAACATTCCGAAAGCGTGAAAAGGATTATAAATAGTTATACCGTTTAATAGAACAAGATTTTCATTGCTTGAACTGCCGCGCACATAATAGCGCGCAGAAACATCTCCGGTTGATCTCACTCCGGGCAAATATTGCAAAGAGCGGAATACATCGGCTTCCACACCTTTAGGAAGCATTTCAATATCTCTCATAGATATTCTTTGAAGACCGATATCCGTAGCATTTTTTCCAATTACTTTTTCTCCTACGGTTTCTACAGTTTCCATTTTAATTCCAACGGGAGAAAGAGCAACGTTTAATTCCGTAATTTTATTTTTCGTCACTGACAGGATAATTTTTTTTGTTTGATAACCGACATAAGAAACAATAAGCGTATACTTGCTGCGCGCGGGAACTGAGGTGATTATATAAAGTCCGTGTGAGTCAGTCGATGCTCCGATATTCAATTCGTTGACTAATACATTACAAAACGCAAGAGCTTCGCCGTTAGTAGAATCCGTAACGATGCCTCTGATCGTTCCTCTCCCCTGTGAATATAAAGCAGTTACACTTAAAAAGAAAAAAATTAAAGTTAATCTAAGAAAAAGAAATGATTTTTCTCCCGACTTATAATTCATTCAATGCTTTCTTCAGTGTTAGACAGTGAAAAATTACCCTGTCAAATATATTGCAATTAATTAGTTAGTTAAAAGAGTAATTGTAATTTTTTTGATAATTTCTTTTAATAATAATCAGTTCAAGCTTTATGCATAGTCTAATTTTTTTCAATTAATGTTCCTGCATTCCCCTTCAAAGTTTCATCATAAAATTCTGAATTTGTAATATACACCTTTTTGCCGCCCCCTTCTAAAAAATTTATTGCCGCTTTTATTTTGGGACCCATACTTCCGGCCGGAAAGACATTTTCATTATAAAGTCGACGAGCTTCATCCAGAGTTAAATGCCTTACATCAATTTGATCCGGCTGCTGGTAATTTAATTTTACTCCGTCAATATCAGTAAAGATGAAAAGTTCTACGTGAAGATTTTCACCCCTTGCGTTTGCTCTTTTAATTAAGCTAATTCCAAGTAAACTTGAAGATAGATCTTTGTCGATTACAGCATCTATACCGGAATAAATATTTGCCGGCAAATTATTTGGTGAATACTTTCTTTGATAACTAATTCCAAACTTACATTTATAAACTTCAAATCCATCTATTACTTCCGGTTTAATTTTCACAACCGGGATACCGCCTCCGCCAACGGCAATAGGAATAATTCCAGCGCGAAGGTTAGCTTCAATTACATCTATTTCAATAATATCAACAGGTTCCGGAGAAGGAACAACCCAACGCCAAAGATCGCCTCCGTTTTCATCTTTTTTGTAAAACATGAAAGGACGATTTTCTTTTTGCTGCATTTCCATAGCATCTTTTTTAGCAAATGACGGCCCTATAAACTTTGAAGGGGAACGAAATGCATAATCATTTTCATCGACCACTACTTTGGAAATCGTTTCCGCAGCAACTTTATTTACTCCAAGAATACTTAACGAGTTAGTCAGCTGTGAGAGCATGTAACCCATAGAACCCTGAGTATCAGCATCACAAACATCAATATCACTACCCATCTCCTTATAATTTCCATTCATTAAAAGATTCCCGACCTGCGGACCGTTGCCATGCGTAATAATATAATAATCATCGGGTGCTTCTTTAATAATTTTAGCCAGAAGCTCACAAGTATTAGATGTTCTTTTCCACTGGTCTGATAATCCCGGTAAAATTAATTTTCCGGTATCAGAGTTGACTGCACCTGCAGGAGAGATTTCATTTCCTCCGAGAGCAAATATTTTTAATTGTTTTTCCATATTTTTTTGATATTTAACTGATAGTTAAAGCCTCCCGTTGTTTCCTTTTGCTACAATTAGTTACTGATGTTACGCAACTTTCGGGAAATTGTAGTAATGGAGTCATGGAATTGAGTGACTTTATTCCAATATTCCGAAAGGCTGTTTTTGCGTAACGTGAATCATTAAGTTATTTCTAATGGCTTAGAAGTATCTTCTCTTTTAATTATAATCACTGTTGCATCGTCTTCCCATTTGCTGCTATTTCCGAATATCTTAGCACTATTAAATATTTCATCTAAAATTTCCTTAGCAGATTTTTTTTGATTTTTTACCACTACATCTTTTAATCTATCAAACCCAAATTCTTCCTTCTGCCTGTTTTGTCTTTCAATAATTCCATCGCTGTAAAGGACGAGGACTGATCCCGGTTTAATAAAAACATAAGTTTGATGAATCGAGACCTCAGGAAGTGCGCCGAAGACTAATCCGGTTGATTCCAATGGAATAACTTCTTTGCCGGATACAAGAAACGGAATCGGGTGTCCGGCATTTACATAAAATAAATTCCCATTTATCTCAAGATCTGCATAAAACAATGAAACGAACAGGGAAGAATAAACGCTTTTGTGAATAACCCGGTTTAATTTTTTCAAAGTGAAGACAGTTTTCATCTCTTTTTCAAGCCCCATACGGAGCCCAGTAACGACATCTCTGACTAGAAGAGCTGCAGGAATTCCATGCCCGCTTGCATCACCGATACAAATTCCAAAACTTGTTTCATCAAATTTGAAGTAATCGTATAAATCACCTCCGACAAGCTCAGCTGGCTGGGAGTATCCGCATATCTGGTATCCTGGAATCACCGGTGCAGACGTCGGCAATAAGCTTTGTTGAATTAGGACAGCTTGCTCAATTTCATTTTTAACAGCTTCCGAATAAATCCGGGAATTTATTGCATTTCTAACGGCGTTAAAACAAAATTCTATCTCTTCTCTTATCCATCCGCTTTTCAATTCAAATAGAATAATCCAATGATCTTCGGTTCCTTTAACTGTAAATGCCGCAGGAATAGAATATTCTTTTCTGTTAGAATTAATGGAAGGATCAATAGTGAAGAACGGGTTGTCAAAAATATAACTTCTGGATTTCATTAGAGCCATAACCGGTTCAGATTCTTTTGGAATCATTTTAGTAATCTTGGTATTCTTAAAATTTTCTTCCGGTGAAATTAAGACATAATCATTCTCCTCCTCTTCATAAATACGCCCTTTTACAATATTTAGGTCTGACCCGAAAGTATTTTCCAATTCCCATACAATTGTAAAAAGAAAATCCTTACCAGTTTTCTCATGTCCGATTCTGTTCAAAAGAAAGTCTAATTTTCTATAAAACGTTTTTGGCTCTATCATTTCTTAATTCTTTCGTCTCGATTTTTGTAAGCTCAAAAATACAGAAAATAATTGAAAGCATAGCGCGGTAAGGCGCAATTTTGAATTTTGAATGAAACACAATGAAATTGAGGAAATTTATGACAAAAAATATTCCGCCTAGCGGACAGGTTTGACATATAAAGTAAAAATATTATTTTCAATAATTTAGCGCACTAAGTTCAAGTTCGAGAAAAAGCGAAGGGAATATCTCACCGGACGGGCATGGTTAACACAAAAGACAAAGAATTAAGCACCAATTTTATGGACCTGTTTTCCTATTTTTATTCGATACGTCAATTGGCACTAATTCAAAGTCTTCCAAAAAAATTTGTAATACTTCTATGAAATTTATGCAGGGACTTTACGGGAGGAGCGTACATTAATATACATTTCTTAAATACAAATGGATGTACCGGCAAAACTTGATAGCCCCGTTGTTTAAGCTCTTTATAAGCTGAGTTACCAAACTTTCGCCCTTTGCTTGAACAGCCTACAACCGCTATCCTTTTGCAGTTGATAAAATCTTGAATTGATTGCTCCATTTTTATCCCTCCTTGAGTAATAATTTTTTTATATAATCAAAATTCAAATAATCTTCTTTGCATGAAAAAAAATAGTATCCCCACTGTAATTTTATTTAGCGAAGTTTGAGCTGTATTTTTCAAGGCGATCTAATTCGTCAGATATTTTGTCCCTCCACAGAATTGTAGCTTCGGCTATTTGTCCTGAGGACGTATCCTTACGAAATTGTTCAACATTTTTAATTAGCTCCCGGTTATTCTTCTCAGTCAACTGGCGGAATTTTTCTTTATAATTATCGATATTAAAATCCGTTTTGGAAAATTCTTCACGCAATTTCCTTGTATAGAGTTCGTAAATGTCAAAAATTACCTGGTCGTATAACAATAAGCTTTTTGTTGCAACCTTTTCATTTACCCATGAAGTTCTTTTATCAAAAACACAAATTGCAGTAAGTTTTGCCGGAGTAAAAATGTTTTCCTTCTCTATCGTTGCCGGGTTATAAACGTGAATACCGCTTGCAGTTTTTCCCGATAGATCAAGAGGTATTCCTTGAAAATCATCCCAAGTTAATCTTCTCGTTTTCGACCAGTACAAATATTCATTTGAATTATATTTTTTATATAGCGACGGGATATTATTATAGGCGCATTGAACAAATAAAAAAGAAAGCAATAATGGAATAACAAATTTCATAGTGATAACTTAGGGTAAAATATTTTTCTTATTGTTCTGCCAGATATCATACCACTCATACCAAGGAACGAGATAAGGTATTGCCGTAATTCTGCCGCCAAAGCCCATAAATCTGTAAGTAAACATATTTACATTGCTAAGTTTCAGCGATTTGAGTGCGTTATCATTTATTGACACTCCGTACTCATTTGCAAGTTCTGCAGTGTATAAATCAATTTTTTCATCCCATTTCTTTTCTAAAAGAATTTCTTTAATCCTGGATTTTAATGAGTCGGTTAAAGTTAGATTCGTATCTTGAAGAACATCTTTCTTCCCGATTACCTTAAAGATTGAATAGCCATCGGGAGTTCCGATAGGACCGGCAATCTGACCGATTTTCATTTTTTCAGCAGTTCTGCCTATTGGTCCATACATTGTTACCGGGAAATAACCAAACTCACCTTTTCTATCTTTCGTCCAATTACGCTGTGTATAAAGCCGGGCGAGTTCACTGATATCCTTTCCTTTTTTTAGTTCATTTAGAACTGTTTCCATAACGTCTAATTTTTCATTTAATATTTCCTGAATATTTACTTCATGGATCGAGTGTTCGGATTTGTAAGCTGAATCAAAAAAACTTTTTATTTCTTCATTCGAAACATGCAGCGAATCATAAAAAGTATTTCGCAGCGTTTTCGCTAAAATACTTTTATCCCAGATATTGAGATCATTTTTTACTTCGGGAAGATTTTCAAGTCCTTGCTTGTAACCTTCTCTTGCAAGTGTTTCCTGTCGGATGAAATAATTAACGTGAACTAAAAGAAGGTCGGCAATTGGCTGGAAGGATATGTCGGGATTATTTATAACAAACGAATCAACGAATAAGCTGTACAAAAACTCCCTTACTGTAGCCGGTTTCTTCGGAAATTTTATAAAACTCAAATCTAAAGTATCAGGACCGTATTCTTTCATAATATTTCTAAGGTCATAATCATTGAGCAATATCCAGTGAGTTTTATAATACGTATCATTTGCCTGTTTCTCTTTGACAGTTGCGATAATTCTATCGACAAGGCTTTTGAACAATTTGATATCCGTAAAAATCTTTTGTGCAGCCAGCAATTTTTGAATATATGGTCTGCCGATTTCTTTGGCTTTTCGCGCTTTAAGAGTTCTCATTACCTCTTCTCTAATACTGCCGTCTTTAGTATAAGCTCCCATTTGGGATTGTACTCTGCCTTGTAACTTAAAAACAAACCAACCGTTATAAGTTTTTACCGGAGAAGAAAAACTGCCAACATGCATATTGTAAAGAGTGTCTTCTACATATTCGTCATCCATACTGCCGTAATTTATTTCAATTGGTTTAAATTGTCCAGTAGAATCGCCGCTCGTCATTAAAAGGGAGTCAAAAGAAGCTCCTTTTTTTAGCAGAGAATAGATATGAAATATTTTTGCAGAGTCGCCGGAACTAATAATGTTAACTTTTAAAGTCCATTCCGCGCGCTTCACTGCCTTACTTAAGTCTGCCTTATTAAATTTAATTTTCTTTTCAATTTCCTTTTTGAATAAAGCATCCCTAACGTATAAATCCTGCGTCGGCTGCATAGAATATTTATAATATTCCGTTGTATCGAAGCCCAAGTCTTTAGCCTTTTGCGACCAGAGATCTTCCGCAATCAGTGAATATAACAAATCATATCTTGTTGAATCGGGATTAAATTCGTCGTTGTCCAAATGAGGAGTCAGCTCATACCGCTTTGTAAATTCTTCTGATGTTATTTTGTCTTTTCCGACCGTTGCAACAACAGAATTCTTTTGCTGTGCGAAACTTAATGTTGATGCCGTCATAAAAAATATAACAGAAATTATAACCTTTAACTTGTACATCTTAACTAAATTTTCCTTAATGCTTATTCATAAAAAAAGAAAGCTGCACCGGAAGAATTTCCTGATGCAGCACAAATTTAACTAATTTGTTTCCTTTATCGAAAGTCTATTGTTTTAATCTTTGGCTTTACTAATTGTAAATTCTCCCGTAAGCCTGATATCCCGCGAAGAACTTCCGACCATTACCTTTACCTTGTCCGGCTCTGTTATCCATGATTCATTTTTGTCGTTGAAATATGCAAGGACATTTCTATCGACATAAAATTCTACTTCCTTTGTTTCACCGGGTTTCAAAGTTATTCTATCAAAGGCTTTCAGTTCTTTTACCGGTCTGGCTACTTTAGAATTTAACATACCGAGATAAAGTTGAGGAATTTCAGATCCTAAAACTTTACCTGAATTTTCAACCTTAAATGCTATTTTGAAATTCCCATCGCTGTCAGTAGCCGGTTCAATCTTCAAACCGCTGTATGAAAATTTTGTGTATGATAAACCGAATCCAAACGGAAATAACGGTTGGATGTTATCTTTATCAAAATGCCGGTAGCCAACAAAAATTCCGTCTGAATAATTACTTACGCTGTCTTGTGCTTTATAAGTTTTATATGCGGAACAATCTTTCCAGCTTTTCGGAAAAGTAACCGGGAGTTTTCCCGAAGGATTATAATCTCCCAGAAGAACGTCTGCAATAGCATTGCCAACTTCCTCGCCACCGAACCAGGCTTCTAAAACACCGTTTACTTTGTTTATCCAATTGAGA
>JAKBMG010000144.1:0-45991 GCA_021831685.1 Bacteroidota bacterium
TTTTTAATTCGGAAATCTTTGATTGTATATTGCCGGAACGCATGATAGATTCGCCGACCAAAATTGCGTTTATATTTGAGCTTCGTAAAAAATCAATGTCTTCTTTATTCTGAATTCCACTTTCCGAAACAAGTATTACTCCTTCGGGGATTAATCTGGATAGCCTTGTAGTTACACCTAAATCGACCTTAAAATCTTCCAAATTCCGGTTATTTATTCCAATAATTTCATTTATCCCGAAATCAATTTTATCAAGCTGTTCTTCAGAATGAAGCTCAAGCAAGACCTCCATGCCGCATTCATAAGCAGCCGAAGATAATTCTTTAATCTGCCCATTAGATAAAGCTTCCGCAATTAACAATATGATATCTGCACCATTGGCTTTGGCTTCTATGATTTGAATTTCATCAATAATGAAATCTTTACGGAGAAGAGGAGACCGCTTAATTTTTGCGATGTCATTCAAGTATTGAATATTACCCTGGAAAAATTGCATATCTGTTAAAATGGAAACAGCGTTTACCCCGGCTTCAAAATAAGATTCGGCAATTTGAAAATGATCAAAATCGGATTTGATAATTCCTTTTGATGGGCTTGCCTTTTTTATCTCTGCAACGATCGAAATGTCTTTATTTTGCCTTACTTCATTTTTAAAGCTAAGAGATTTTGAATTAAAAAATTCTGAAGTACGAAACGAATCTATTGAAGATTCTTTCTTCAATTTTCTAACTTCTTCTTTCTTAGTCTTTAATATTGTGTCTAAAAAATTCAATCCTGCAAATCCTATTAATTTGAAATTATTGTACTAAATTTTCTTAATTCATTAAGCTTACCTAATGCGGCTCCGCTTCTTATTGAGTCCTCTGCCGCATACTGGCACTCTTTCAAATCTTTGGAGAAGTCGGCAGAATAAAGAGCCAAAGCAGCGTTGGCTGCCACTGTGTGATACGCTCCGTTCATTTTTTTATTCTCGAAAATATCTAAGATAATCCGGGCATTATCCGCCGGAGTACCGCCTTTTATTGAACTAAAATTTATTTTAGGGTAGCCAAATGTCTCGTTAGAAATAAAATATGACTTTATCTCTTCTCCTTGATTGAACTCATGAACCTCCGTAATATCACCAAGATAAATTTCATCATACTTTCCACTTCCGCACAAGAAGCAAACTTTTTTTAGGTCAAGATATTTAGCTGCCTCAGACATGGTCTTTGAAGCTCGAGAATCGAAAACACCAATCATTTGTTTTTTTACACCGGCAGGATTAGTCAAAGGTCCAAGCATGTTAAAAACAGTTTTGATTCCTAATTCTTTTCTGACTGGCGCAGCAAATTTCATAGCCGGATGGTAATTCGGGGCAAACAAAAAAGCTATTCCAACTTCCCTTAATGCTTCTTCCGACTTTTCTTTTGAGAGATTTATATTTATCTCCAGCTCTTGCAAAACATCGGCGCTGCCGCACTGACTTGAAATAGAACGGTTACCGTGTTTTGCCACTCTTACCCCGGCTCCAGCAACGGCAAAGGAAGTTGCTGTTGAAATATTAAAACTTCCGGAATTATCACCGCCCGTCCCGCAAACATCTGTAACATTCTCATCATCGCAATTAACCTTGATGCTTTTTTCCTTCATGGCTTTAGCAAACCCAGCAATCTCTGTAGGAGATTCACCTTTTGATTTCAGTGCAATCAGAAATCCTGCAAGATGAGAGTTATTAACTTCTCCGCTCATAATCTCGCCCATTGCGGAATAAGATTCTTCCAATGTCAAATCCTCTTTTTCCATTACTTTTTGTAGATATTCTTTTATCATAATGCCAACCAATTTTTGATTATGTTACTTCCTTCGTTAGTTAAAAATGATTCCGGATGAAATTGAATACCTTCCACAGGGTACTCTTTATGCCTTATACCCATAACTATTCCGTCTTCACTCTCTGCTGAAATTTCCAAAGACTGTGGCAAAGATTCTTTGTCGATAATTAGTGAATGATATCGTGTAGCTTCAAAATTTTGTGAAATATTTTTGAAAATCGTCCTACCATCATGCTTTATACTTGAAGTCTTTCCGTGCATTAACTTTGGAGCCTTTATAACCGATCCGCCGTAAATATATCCGATAGCTTGATGCCCTAAACAAACCCCCAGAACAGGTACATTCTTACCGAATTTATATATTGCATTAAGAGACATGTTCGATTGCTCAGGTCTTCCGGGACCTGGTGAGATTAAAATTTTATCAGGATGAATTTCGGAAATTGCCTCTTCATCGATCTCATCATTTCTTTTAATGACGATTTCATTCTTAAATGCTCCGATTAGCTGTACAAGATTGTACGTAAACGAATCATAGTTATCAATCACCAATATTTTCATCTATAACCTCCGCATATTTAAGAGCATTAACCATTGCCGCCGATTTGTTCCTAATCTCTTTTGCTTCAAGTTGCGGAACGCTGTCTGCAACTATTCCGGCGCCAGCCTGCCAGTATATCGTATTCAATTTTGAATATAGTGTTCTGATAGTAATGCACATATCAAGATTACCTGAAAAATCAAAATAGCCTACGGCACCCGCATAGACATTGCGCTGTTGTTTCTCATAATTATCAATTAATTGTATTGCTCTGATTTTAGGCGCTCCGGATACTGTACCGGCCGGAAAACAGGACATTAATGCATCTACAGAATCCTTACCCTCAGCCAAAATTCCTTCTACCTTAGATACCATATGCATTACGTGAGAATACTTTAGAACTTTCATTTTTTCGGTAACCTTAATAGTACCGTATTCGCAAACTCTACCGAGATCATTTCTACCTAAATCGACAAGCATAGAATGTTCTGCAAGTTCTTTCGGATCATTCAATAAATCATTTTCGAGAATCAAATCCTCTTCAGCCGACTTACCGCGTTTTCTTGTCCCTGCAATCGGAAGAGTCTGTACTTTTTTATCCTTAACTTTTACCAAATCTTCCGGAGATGTGCCTATAATTGAGAAATCACTTTCAAACTCTAAATAATACATGTAAGGCGAAGGATTAATAATTCTTAAAGCCCTGTAGACATTCAATAAGTCGCCGTCAAATTTTGATGAAAATCTTTTTGAAAGGACGATCTGGAAAATATCTCCTTCGATGATATCCTTTTTTCCCGATTCCACTTGCTGGTAAAATTCATTTGGGTCAAAGTTTTCGTTAATTTCTCCTTGAAGTGTAAAATTTGAGATGTATTCGACAGGTCTTTTTAATTCATTACGAAGCTGCAATAAATTTTGCTTTGCAGTATGATAAGATTTTTCAATATCTGTTTTATCATCAATTTTAACGTTTGATATTAAGATGATTTGATGTTTATAATGATCGAAAGCGAGAATAGTATTATAAATTCCGAAAATAGAGTCGGGATTTTCCGAATCGTTGTTGTTGAAATTAATTACTTTTTCAATCAGTGACACATTTTCGTAACCAAGATAACCAACTATGCCTCCAGTAAAATCAGGCAGTCCATCAATCTTTGGTTGATTATATTTTTTAATTTCTTCTCTGATAAATTCAAAAATTGATTTGTTAGTCTTAGAAACGATACCATCTGACTTCTCGACGATATTAGCTCCTTTATTCGCAATAATCCTCTCAGGATTTTTACCGATAAAGGAATACCGCGCCATCTTAGTAGAGCCTTCAACAGATTCTAATAGAAAACTTTGCTTGCCTTTTTCTCTTATTTTTAAATAAGCAAGAACTGGAGTAAGCAAATCAGCCGTAATTACTTCGTAAACCGGTATCAAATTATAAGATTTAGATAATTCTAAAAATTTTTCATATTTCATATTGCCGCCATAAAACAAAAAAACCCTTCCCAGTTGGACTGAGAAGGGTTTATAATTATAAATATTTATCTCAAAATCACTGGGTCATATTGTTAGGCATATTAAACCACCACCAAAAATTTGGTCTAAAATAAAAATTGCTAAAATATGTGCCAGTGATTTTTTTCATAATTTCTTAACGCAAATATACGACACAATTTTTCTTTGTCAAGTGAAAAATATCATTTTATTGGAAAAAACTTTCCAAATCACTTCTTTCTAGGATACCGTACTAAACATTTAATACCCCACTCTGATAAAGTTATCACCATTAAAATTGTCCTCATAGATATGCTTACCAGGATTTCTCACCGGCTAAAGCCGGATTCGAAATGACAATTATTTTCGTGTCATATCGAAGGAGCTTGCGACTGAGATATCCCATGGTTACTATAGTATTGCCGTTTAAATCTTTGTTTTCTATGTCAAGATATTTTTTATGATAAATTTCATTGCGTTTCATTCAAAATTCATCCGCCGCGGCGGATTCATAATTCAAAATTGCGGCTTGCCGTGCTATGGCATTTCTATTTCTTTCTTGACTAACATATTACAATTTAATACGTTTGATATATTAAAACATTAGTTCTTTTTCTCTGCATTTTATAACTTTATAGCTGATATGTACTAATTCTTCCAAACCGCTCAAAGAAGAGAAAGCAAATCAACACTAAATTCTGAATGCACTCTGAATACACTCTGAATACACTCTGAATACACTTCTCATGCCCTTATCTTGTACTGATCTCTCTATTAACTTCTATTCTTCCCATTCCCAAGCTATAGAAATTTTCTCATAAGAGCTTAAGGAGAGTCAAAAACACCCTTTTTGCAATAATTCATTCCTTGAAACTGTGAGGCGAAACTAAGTATATTTGTAATAAAAAAATTAGGCAGTAATGACCCGAGAAATGTTCAAATCAAAAATTCACCGTGCTACGGTAACGATGGCAGAACTTTATTACGAAGGCAGTATAACAATTGATAAAGATTTGCTTTCAACGGCTGATATATTACAGTTTGAAAAAGTACAGGTGGTGAATGTAAATAATGGAAACAGATTCGAGACTTATACACTTGAAGGTCCCGCAGGAAGCGGTATGATATGTCTCAACGGACCTGCTGCAAGGCTTGGTGCTGTCGGAGATGAAGTAATAATCATTACCTATTCTGAAATGACCCAAGAAGAAGCAAAAAAACATAAACCAAAGATTGTTTTAGTCGATAAACAAAATAAGGTTACTAAAATTTTGTAATCCAAATAACAAGACTCCAATTGAACAAGTATTTTCATTGATTTTATTATATGAATTATTTAAACTTCATAGAAAATTTTTAGGTATTAAGATGAAAAAGATGTTTTTGATATTATTCGTTGGGTTAACAATGACAGCGTTTGCTCAATTTAAGGACTCAGGGCTTCCGACACCAGATGTTAGAGAAGGAATGATTAATAATAATAACAATTCTTTATTCGGATTTCTAAATTCTAATGATTTTCAGATGAAACAATCCTATAGCATGTCCTATTCTTCATTTGGCGGACAAGGCTTGGCATTAGGTGTATATACAAATAATATGTCATATCAGTTTAATAAAAATTTAAATTTACAGCTTGAGGCAAGTGTAGTAAATGCTCCATATAGCACTCTGGGAAAAAGTTTTCAGAATAGCATAAACGGGATATATCTTAACAGAGTAGCTTTGAATTATCAACCATGGAAAGATGTTTCAATCTCGATTCAATATAATCATATTCCTTACGGCTATTATTCACCCTATTCCATGTACGGCGGTTACGGCAATGGCTGGTATAATGATTTTGGCTTTTCGAGGTAAGACTTATCTTAAAAGAATATTGCAGGATAATTTTAACAAGTGAATGAAAAACACCGACCGGACAAAGCTTCACTTAATTATAAGTTAAAAGATTCGACTTCCAACCTGTTTACCAATATTATACTCGTTTTTCTGGGGATTATAATAATATTTCTTGGATATTCATTGTTCCATAAACTTCAAGGGGCAAGAAGCAATGAGATAGATAAAATAAACTCCCAAAAAACTTCTTCAATTATTCAGGTAGAGGTATTGAACGGATGCGGTGTACCGGGAGCCGCGGATAACTTTACCTCATTTCTGCGTAAGAATAACTTTGATGTTGTCCAAATTGGAAATTATATTTCATTTGACGTTGAAAAAACATTAGTAATAGACCGGATGGGCAACACGGCAAACGCTATAAAAATAGCCGATGCCCTTGGAATTGACAGGAAAAACATAATACAACAAATAAACAAAAATTATTTTCTCGATGCTTCAATAGTAATCGGAAAAGATTTTGACACCTTAAAACCAAATCAATAAGGCAAAAAAAATTGAATTCAACACAACTTTCAAAAAAAATCACAAACCTGATCTTCGAAAAAAAAGGGTATGATGTAAAAATCCTCGATCTCCGGAAATTAACAACCATGACCGATTATTTTGTTATATGCAGCGCTGATTCCGATACCCAGGTTAAAGCTATAGCAGATGAAGTCGATAAAAGCTTAAGAGATGAAGGAATAAAAAATTGGCATAAGGAAGGCTATCAGGCTCTGAGCTGGGTATTGATAGATTACGTTGATGTAATTGTACACGTATTTAAAAAAGAAGCCAGAGAATTTTATAATTTGGAAAAGCTTTGGGGTGATGCGCCATTAAAAGAAGTAACTGACCCGGCACTTAAACCACCTGTTAAAAGAAAACCGAGAACGGTTAAAAAACAAGAATAACCTTCGACTGCTCCTTATTTCTTAACAATAAAACCGGAAAAAATTTTGAAAGAGTATCTTTTATCTATTTTTGAAGAAGCTGCCAAAAGATTGGTATACCTGCGTGATCTGAACCTTACTTTCGATGTACCGAAAATTGAAAGCCAAGGAGATCTCTCTTCAAATGTCGCCATGCTGTTGGTAAAACAATTAAAAAAGAAGCCACGAGAAATAGCCACTGAAATTGTCTCAACTTTAAATGTCGATAAGCAAATTATAACAAAAATTGAAATAGCCGGACCGGGCTTCATAAATTTCTTTTTTTCTCCTTCCTTTATATCCCGGATAGTAAATGACATATTGACAGAGGGAGAAAATTTCGGCAAGTCAAAAAAATATTCCGGTAAAAGGGCAAATGTAGAATTTGTATCTGCAAATCCAACAGGTCCACTTACAGTAGGACACGGAAGGAATGCAGTCTTTGGCGATACTGTTTCAAATCTATTGGAATGGATAGGTTATACTGTCGATCGTGAATATTATTTTAATAATGCCGGTAGACAAATGCGGGTACTTGGAGATTCGGTAAGACTAAGATATTTGGAATTGCTTGGTCAGCAAGTAGATTTTCCGGAAGATCATTATCAGGGTGAATACATTAAAGACATCGCCAAAAGCATTTATGATGAGTTTGGTGATCTATATGTCAATGAAAATGCAGAAGGAATTTTTAAGGAGAGAGCTGAAAGTGAAATTTTTACTGATATAAAAAGGACACTAGAACGATTGCATATAAAACATAAAATTTTCTTTAATGAAAATTCTCTCTATGAAGAAGGAAAAATTATAGAAGCTTTGAATACATTTAAAGGAAAAAATCTTTCTTATGAAAAGGACGGTGCAATTTGGCTTAAGCTAACAGAACTTGGCAACGATCAGGATAAAGTTATTGTGAAGTCTACCGGCGAACCAACCTACCGTCTTCCGGATATTGCATACCATATAACCAAGTTTGATCGCGGCTATGATTTAATGGTTGATATTTTTGGCTCCGACCATAACGCCACATATCCCGATGTGCTTGCCGGATTAAAGGCACTTGGCTACAACTCTGAAAAGATTAAAGTGCTTATTCATCAATTTGTAACAATAATGGATAATGGTGTGGCCGTTAAAATGTCAACTCGTAAAGCAAATTATATTACAATCGACCAGCTTATTGATGAAGTCGGAAGTGATGTTGTTAGATACTTTTTTAACATGCGGAACATTACGACACATATGAATTTCGATCTTGCACTTGCAAAAAAACAATCAGATGAAAATCCGGTATTTTATCTACAGTATGCCAACGCACGGATATCTTCGATTCTAAAAATGATAGAAAATGAAGACTTAAAATCTTCCGTTGAAAATATAGATCTGCTTACTTCAATCGAAGAACAACAGTTGTTAAAAAAGCTATATCAATTTAAGAATGAAATCTTGTTGAGTGCTGAGTATTTTGAATCCCACCGTATTTGCAGTTACCTTGAAGAGCTTGCAGCAGCATTTCATAGGTTTTATACATTTTGCAGAATAATTGGCACCGAAAAAAAATTAGCCGAAGCAAGGATTGCATTGGCAATGGCGACTAAGATAGTGATTAAAAATGGTCTGTCTGTTTTAGGCGTATCTGCACCGGAAAGAATGTAACGTATTTCAATCTGCTATTGCAACTGCAGCAACAAATATTTTATTCGCTCCGTTATTTAGCAATAATCTACCGCACTCTCTAACCGTAGCCCCGGTGGTAACGACATCATCAACTAAAAGAATATTTTTCCCCTTTATTTTAGAATCTCTCCTTAATGCGAATGCATCTTTTATGTTTTGTTCTCTCTCTTTCATGTCCAGATTAGTTTGAGACTGGGTAAATCTTTTTCTTTTTATTATTTTTTGATTAACCGGTATATGTAAAATATTATTTAATCCTTTTGTTATATAAAAAGATTGATTGTATCCTCTTTCCGCTTTCTTAAGATGATGAAGCGGAACAGGAATAATCACGTCTATTTGCCATGGTTGAATTACTTCGGAAATTGCTCTTCCCAAATTTTCTCCAAGAAACTTTCCGATTAGAAATTTATTATTGTATTTCAGTTGATGAATTATCCGTTGAACTTCTTTCTCCTTTTCAAAAAGATAAAGAGCATAGAAATCTGAAATAATTGCAGTCTCCCTAAACTTTCTTAAATATTGAATTGCAATTCTTGATTTGTTTACTCTATTAAGTTTATTCAGACAAATACTGCAAACCACATCTTCCCTGGTAATAAGTTTAGTGCTGCATGAAGCGCAAAATCTGGGTAGGAAGAAATCGGCTATGTCAGTAAGAAAATTCAATTTATTTTTCCCTATAATTTATTAATCTCACCTATAGTACTGCCGTTTAACTCTATGTTTTTTATGTCAAGATATTTGAAATGATTTTCCATATTCCATCATACATATTCCATATTCCATTGCGGCTTGCCGCGCTATGAATAGCATTATATCAATCCCCACCGTTTTCTAAAAAACCACTCCATGCCGAAAAGAATAATTGCAACTACCAGAAGCCACTCATTTGACCATAAATAAATTTCGCTCGTTTCAATTCTTTCTTTTGATGATTCTTTATCAAGATTCCTTAAAATATCGAATAAGTGTTTATAATCAGAATTATAAAAAAACTTTCCGTTAGATTGGTTTGCGAGTAAGTTTAGAAAGTCATAATTCATCCTCGGGTTTATCATTTCAATATCAACTTCGCCTAAATTAAAGTTTCCGCTGTCTTTTCCGATTGATTTTCCGTTAAGTGAGGCATAACCTGAATATTTATAATCTCCGGCGTTATTTGTTTGAAAAGAACCTTCATATAAACCATTACCGATTGAATTTAATTGGATTTGGGAATTCCCTCCTCCTCCGCTTATATTTATAGTCACCTCAGAGTTGGAAACAGGATTAAATGTCTGATCATAAACTTGTCCGGTGAATTCAACATTTTCTCCTAAAGAATATACTTTTTTTGTTGTCTTAATTGTTACCTGTTTATTGTTTCCTTTTGCATTAAGCCATTTAACGCTGCTTAAAATAAAACGATCAAACAAGTCCGAGTTTTTCATTGATGTTCCAAGTTTCCATCGCCAAATATCTTTTGCTAAAATAGAGATTGATTTTTTATCTCCAAGCCTTCTTGTTAGGATTAGTGGCTTATTGATTGGAACGTTGTTAATTTTTATTTGCGATAAAATGTCACTTTCGGGTTTTGCCTTGAAATCAACATTCGGTTGATATACGGGAGGCAAATTGTTCCATGCATCCAAAATATTATTAGAGTTGTTTTGAAGCAGCGGGTTATTTTCTTCACCGGCAGACACATTTGGCTGAATTTCCAGATAGTCCGGATTAATATTGTTAAACGTAAACCCTAATTCTGATTGAAGTTCTTTTAACCTTTGGAAATCGATTCCGCTTGAAAGAGTAATAAAAAAGGGTTTATCCTTTTGGGAGATCGCTGCAATAATTCTTTGATATAAATCATCCGGAGTAGTTTTGGAAGGAAAACCGACAAGAAAAAAAATATTTGTGCTATCGATAATCTTTGGATTAAAATTCTTTTCCAAAAAATGATCTGCAGAAATTTGCGTGTATGAATTTACTGAAAGATTGCTGTCCGCTCTCAATGTATTTTTGATGAAAGATAAGTCAGAAGAGGGACTTCCAGCTAAAATCAATATTTTCACTTTACTACTGAGAACATTCACGTAAAATATTTTTTTATTATTTGCATAAGTGAATTCACCTTTTGTGTTAGACACTACAACAGTAAGCTTCTTTTCGCCACTTGACTTTGGAGTATAGGTGAAGTTTACATTCTGAACTCCATCGGCGCTTAATTTAATATTTTGTTGTGCCTCCTGTGTGCCGTCTTCGTAAAGTGTGGCAGTTACATTTTTATTTGTGAATCCGGTGTTGGATATTATGGCGTCAATTGAAGTCGGGGTCCCGGCATAAATCAAATCATTAGCTAAAACATTCTTTACCCAAACATCGCTTCTTGCAGTAGAATCGCCAATGCCAACAGTAAAAACTGGTATTCCGAGTTTTGCCGCAGTATATGTTGGATCACTACCTTCAGTAATTACGCCGTCACTAACGATGACTATCGAAGCAATATTCTTTCCGTCCCCATTAATTGAAGAGAATATCTTTGCGAAATTAGTACTTCCTTCTGAAAAATTTAACGGCTGTATACTATCATAGCTAAGTTTAGAAACTTTTGAACCGAAGGTGAATAATTCGGAATTTCCGTTTAAGCCATTTTTCTTAAGATCGTTAATAAAATTCTTTTCTGTAGTTTCTCTGTTCATACCATCGTTAATTTGGATTGACCTGGAGTTGTCAACAAAAATCATATTAACGGGATTAAGAATCATTTTCCTGGCTAAAGTAAGAACCGGTTCAAAGAAGACAAATAGCAGAAGTATAAGTGCAAGGGCTCTTAAGGTTGTAAGAAAAATCTTTTTTGATGTAGCAATCTGCGGAACGGTATAGCGGTAAACGTAAAAAGAATAACCCGCTAGAAGAATTAGGAACAAGAAAAAATAAACAGGCGGATGAGAGAAATTTATACCAATCTTTTCAAAGTTGAACATTAAAAACTCATTTCCCCTTTAATAACTGTAACTGCACTCCCTGAAATAAAAAGTTCATTCTTTGCTTGTGAAAAATTAACGCCTATTCTTCCTCTTCTATGAATAAAATCACCCTGCTCAAATGACAATGAGATTTCATTTCCCACAGGTTTTATCAAGCCAAGCTCCTTCAAAACCAAAAGTAGAGGTCCATTAGCCGATCCTGTAACCGGGTCTTCGTCTATACCATAATAAGGTCCGAAGAACCGAAGGTGAGCGAAATTTTCTTTCTCAATAGTTTCAAGCGTGTAGGGAACAGCAGCTGTAAAGTATTTCCCATTCTCGGAAATATTTAATAATTCTTTATAGTTTGGTTTAAGCTTCGATAATGCATCAATAGTTTTTAAGTAAATATATAAATAACCGTTTTCTAAAAGGACAAAGGGAAAATTATTGTCAAAGTCCTTATCATCTATACCGAGTGCGTTTTTAACTGAATCAGCGTCGCCTGAAAACTTTTTGCTTCCATAAATGGGAATCTGCATAAAATATTTTCCAGCTTCCATCTTACATTTTAAAATACCGGAACGAGTTTCAAAATTTATCCAGGAACTATTTTTAATAATATTATTCTCGAATAAAAAATGCAGTGAAGCAATTGTGGCATGACCACAGAGATCAACCTCGACAGTAGGGGTAAACCACCTTAAATTATAATCAACTCCGTCAGTACTACCGGAAGTTCCGATTGGTTTTGATATAAAGGCAGTTTCCGATAAATTCATTTCCCTTGCTATAGACTGCATTTCATCCGTCGTTAGTCCGTCGCCAAAAGTAACTCCTGCTGGATTACCTTCGAATGGTTTATCAGTAAAAGCGTCTATCTGAAAAATTTTAATCATTCTTGCCATTCAGCATTTCCTCTACCTTCCAGCTTTTCATCTTATTAAAGGTATCATAATCGGTAAGGTCAAAATGAATAGGTGAAACAGAAACGTAATTATTTTTAATCGCGAACTGATCTATATCAATTTCTTTATCGGCTTCAATCAAATTTCCAGTCAGCCAATAATAATTTTTGCCAGCCGGGTCTTTTCTTTCTTCATAAATATCATCCCACTTAGACTTTCCCTGTTTTGTTAAAAGAATACCCGAAATACTTTTTTCAGGGATGTCCGGTACATTTACGTTTAATAAAGTTCCGACCGGTAAACCTTTTTCTACAATTTTCAATGCAAGCAATTTTGAAACCTTAGCCGCAAAACTAAAATCAACGGCGGAATGATTAGTAACGGAAACCGCCATAGAAGGAACATCCATAATTGCGGCTTCGCGTGCGGCTGAAACAGTCCCCGAATAAATAATATTTATTGCAGTGTTTGAACCGTGATTTATACCTGAGACCACTAAGTCTGGAGTTTTAGCCATAATATTTCTTATCCCAATTTTAACGCAATCCGCGGGAGTCCCATTGACAGCGTATCCGAAAAAATTCCCATTTTTATAATTTTCGGTAACCCGTAAAGGAATCTGCATTGTTATAGCATGACCGACGGCGCTTTGCTCTTTAAGGGGAGCAACTACCGTAACATCGCCAATTTCTTTTAATGATTGTACTAAGGCAAAAATCCCTTCTGATTCTATACCGTCATCATTACAAACCAATATTCGCAATTTATTAACCTCAAAATTTAGTGAGTCAATATAATATTTACCGCGTACAGTCTCAATTGATTAAAAGGGTTGGTGTACAGCTTCACAAATTTTTATTAAATTTGCCGGAACATTTTCGATCAACATTTCTAATTATTTTTAATGATTATAATAAAATCTCAGATTTTCAATACCAGCCCGGAAATAATTTTCGGATTTAGCACAAAGGTGGGTGCCGGAAGAAATACTCCGTTTTATTTTAATATGTCGCACTCTGTAGGAGACGACAAAAATATTGTTGAAGAAAACAGGGCGTTATTTTTTCAAGCCTTAGGTTTGAAGAGAGAAAATATTGCTCTTCAGAAACAAGTGCACGGAGAAGAGATAACTTATGTTAAAGGCGGAGGGATATACGATGACAGCGATGCAATGATTACAGATAAAAAAAATATCGGCTTAGCGGTAAGTACTGCCGATTGCGCAGCTATATTTCTCTATGACACAAAACATAAGGTAATCGCCGGAATTCATTCGGGATGGCGAGGAACGGAGAAGAAAGTTTTACTTAAAACTTTAAATAAACTTAAGGATGATTTTAATACTTCCGCACCCGAATTGATTGCTTATATTGCGCCTGCAATATCTCAAATGAATTATGAGATTGGTAAGGAAGTAGCGGTTTTATTTGATAATAAGTATTTACTTGAAAACGGAGCAAAATTTTTATTGGATGTTTCACAAATTAATTACGATATTTTAGTTAATTTTGGATTACCTAAAAATAATATTCAGATTTCAAAGCTTTGCAGTTTTCAGTCGGAAAATTTGCTTCATTCATACCGGAGAGAAGGACTGCATTCTGGCAGAGCATTAGGTGTAATTGCAATGAAGTAATGAAAAAGCAAGCGGAAGAATAAAAATTTAAGGTAAAAATTCTTCTATACTCTATATTATGCTACTTCAGTAAAAGGATAAAATGGAAAATATAATAAGAATAAAAAAAGCAGCGTTTTATGCATACCATGGGGTTTTATCAGAAGAACAAAGTGTCGGAGGTAAGTTTGAAGCTGATGTGGATGTTTACACAAATTTTTCCGCAGCAGCTCATAAGGACAGCCTGAAAGAAACGGTTAACTACGACAAAGTTTATAAGTTTATGTATCAGCTTGCACTTGAGCAGAAATATCACTTGATTGAAACACTTGCAGCTAAAATTGCTGATGAACTTTTGAAAGCGTTTCCTTTAATTGAAAAAGTTGCTGTACGAATTAGAAAAAACAATCCCCCGCTCGGAGGAGTTGTTGATTGTGTAGAGGTTGAAGTAATTAAACAACGCGATGAATTATAGTTTTAGAAATATTGGAGTTAAAAAATTACAAATATTGCATACATAGCTCTTGGATCTAACAGAGGCGATAAAGTTTCTTTTCTTAAGAAAGCGGTTCAAAAAATAGTAGATGATTCAAATTGCGCATTGGAATTGGCCTCTTCGATTTATGAGACCAAACCATACGGGGTAAAAGGACAGGATAATTTCTTAAATGCCGTAATAAAAATATACACATCCTTTAATTTATCCCAACTTTTTATTTTCCTTAAAAATATTGAAGACGAGCTTGGAAGGAAGAGCAACACCAAATGGGGACCTCGTGAAATAGATCTCGATCTCTTATTCTTCAACGATATTGTTTACTCGGATGAGAAAATTATTATTCCGCACAAAGAGATTGAACTCCGGGATTTTGTATTGACTCCTCTTTGTGAAATTGCTCCGGACTTGTTTCACCCTGTTTTAAATCAAAAAATTTCTGATATTTGCATAGACGAAAAAAATAAAACTATTATAGCAAAAATTCAGGATAAGATTTTATAAACTTTAAGAGTTGCAAAGTGAACGAAAATTCCGAGGTTAAATATATTGCAATCGAAGGCGTCATTGGCGCGGGAAAGACCTCTCTTGCAAGAAAATTAAAAGAAAGACTTAATGCAGAGCTTGTCTTCGAGCAGTTTGACGCTAATCCATTTCTTGAAAAATTTTATGCCGACAGAAGAAGATATGCTTTTCAGACGCAAATGTTTTTCTTGATTAATCGATTTACGCAGCAGCAGCAGCTAAATCAAGAAAATCTTTTTACAGATTATATTGTGTGCGATTATATCTTTGAGAAAGATAAAATCTTTGCATATCTAAATCTAAGCGGTGAAGAGCTTAAACTTTACGAAACTATTTTTCCACTTCTTTCAAGAAACCTGAGAAAGCCGGACCTTCTTGTTTTTCTTCAATCGAGTGTTGAACGCTTGATGTTTAATATAAAAAAGAGAAACAGAAAAATTGAGAGAAATTTGACCCTTAATTATATCGAGGAATTGAGTGAAGCATACACTCACTATTTCTTCAGATATAACACAACACCATTGTTAATTGTAAATAGTACTGATATAGACTTTGTGAACAGTGACAATGATTTTGATGAATTATTTAAACAAATATTTAGAGAAGACAGAGGCTTAATAGAATATTTTAAGCCTGAATCAAAAAGGATTACCGGATAATGATTGAGCTTTTATTTTGGGGATTTATAATTTATATCATCTTTAAAGGAGTAGGGCTATTTCTGAGGTTTTTTATTCCGGCGTTAAGAGATCCGTCAAACAAATACAATCAATCTAATAAGGAATCAAAAACCACATCAAAATATAAAGATGTACAAGAAGTCGATTACACTGAAATAAAATCAGATTCAGAGAAGAAAAAAGAGTAAGCCACTGCAAATGGCAAAAGAGAACATCATTTCAAAATTGGTTTATGGATTTTTCAAAAAAAATCTTAGTATACCGGAAAACCAAAAACTTGAAATAGGCATTCCTAAAAACATTTTAATAATACGGCAGCATAATCAACTTGGAGATTTGCTTGCCGGCGTGTCTATTTTCAGAGCTATCAAAGAAACATTCCCTCTAAGTAAGACTACGTTGATAGTCAGCCCTGAAAATTATTTCGGAATAGTGAAAAATAAATTTATCGACAGATACTTTGTCTTCGATAAAAGAAAATTATATAATCCATTTTATCTTAAAAAATTTATCAAACTCCTTCGTGAAGATTATGATCTAGTTATAGTACCGGTAACAGTTTCAATTTCATTTACCAGTAATTTGCTAGCTCGGTTTGCAAACGCAAAAATACGAATCGGACCCAAGTCCCTTGACGGAGTTGAGAACAAGAGCGCTTTTCTTTTTGATCGAAGAGTTTCACTCGACTGGCGCCACGCACCCGATTCAAATGTTGCAGATAGAATAGTTGATATTGTAAGACCGTTTGGAATTAATACAAATAATTTTATCTCTGAAATTTCTTTTGATAAAGAAGATATCGGAATTGCAGAAAATTTTGTTGAAGGTCTAAATCGTCAACCTTACGATTTGCTTGTCGGAATTCATCCCGGCGCAGGTAAAATTCCAAACAGGTGGTCGTTACTTAAATTTGTCGATCTTATTAAAAAGTTGAATAAAAACTTTGATATCAAATTCTATCTTACCGGGAGCAATGCCGATAATGAAGAAATTAATTATATAACACAAAACATTCCTTGTAAAATTGGGCTGTATCTAAATAAAAAAATTCCGGAAGTTGCAGCTCTAATTTCGATTTCGGATTTATTTATCACAAACGATACGGGAATTATGCACGTTGCCGGCGCCACCGGAACTCCGCAAATATCAATCTTCGGTCCAACTAATCCATACAACTGGGCACCTTCGGGGAGCAATAAGATTTTTATCAGGAAGTCAGAATTAATTGATGAGATATCGATAGATGAAGTTTATGAATTATGTGTACCGTTCCTAACCCAAAAAGATAGGAGGACGCAGAATGCGAAATAAATACTTTGCCGCTATCGATGTAGGAACTAATTCATTCCATATAATTATTGTAAAAATATTAGAGAACGGTTCTTTTAAGATTATAGATAAAGAGAAAGAGGTAATTAGGCTTGGTTCATTAAACGGAAAGGCATTAAGCATAATATCGGAGGAAGAAATTTCCAGGGCGGTAAAAATCCTATCGGGATTTAAGAAGATTGCAAATTTTTATAATGCAGAAATAAAAGCAATAGCAACAAGTGCGGTTAGAGAGGCAAACAATAAAGTTGAGTTTATTAAAAGGATATTTGATGAAACCGGTATTTCCATCGAAGTAATCGAAGGAAGCGATGAAGCAAAATTAATTTACCTTGGTATTTCAAAAGCATTATCACTTGAAAAGAAAAAGTCACTTTGCATTGATATTGGGGGAGGCAGTACAGAGTTTATTTTAGCGGAAGAAGGGAAAATTATATTTGCCGAAAGCGTCAAGATAGGCGCGGTTAGATTAAGTAAAAAATTCTTTGACGATTTCATTTTGACAGATCAGTCGGTAGGCGATTGTGCGGCTTTTGTAGAACGACAAATCTTATCAAATAGTAAAATCATTACTGACGGAAGATTTGAAATAGCTGCTGGTTCATCAGGCACTGTTCAGTCAATTGCCGGTATGATAAAATTTAATGGGAAGGGAAGTCGGGGTAAGTCGCTAAACAGTTTTTCTTTTACACAAAAAGAATTGCATATAGTTGCCAAAGAAATTCTGAATAATAAAACTACAGCCGAAAGGCTTTTAATCAAAGGGATTGAGGAGAAACGCGCAGACATTATTCCGGCGGGAATAATTATTCTTTCAAAAATATTTGATCTTTTTAGGATAAATGAATTAGTAGTTTCCGATTATGCATTGCGCGAAGGAATAGTCCTGGATTTCATTTCGAAAATCAGCATGTCACCTAAAGATTATTTGTTTTAAATCAGAAAAAATATTCCCCTTTAAACAATTCAAAAGAAGATATAAATTTGTACAAATATTAATTGACTCAATAAAATCAATTCATTCGTTAGACGATATTCAAGAGGGTAAAATGGAACGAAGAGAATTCTTAAAAAAGAGCGCTACGGTAGCATTTGCTATCGGCGCATCAAGTGCCCTGGGAAATTATTCCAATCTGTTTGCATATAATCTTATTTCACAAAAAATTCCATACGATCTTGTTGCAGTAAAAGGGGGTGAACCCGATGTTATGTTCGATAGAGCCATTGCCTCTCTCGGAGGTATGCAGCAGTTTGTTAAGAAGGGTCAGACAGTCGTAGTTAAACCAAATATAGGATGGGATGTTTCCCCGGAAAGAGCAGGAAATACAAATCCAAAACTTGTGGAAAGAATCATTCAACATTGCTTTAATGCCGGCGCCAAAAATATTTTTGTTTTTGATCATACCTGCGATAACTGGTCGAGATGCTATTCTGACAGCGGAATAGAGCGTGTAGTAAAAAGCACAGGAGGGAAAATTGTCTCCGCCGATAGCGAAAGTTATTACCACGATGTTACATTCAAAGGCGGAAGAGTAATGAGTGAAGCAAAAGTTCACGAGTTAATATTAAGTGCAGATGTATTTATAAACGTACCTGTACTAAAAAATCATAGCTCGTCTAAACTAACAGCCTCAATGAAAAATTTAATGGGGATTGTATGGGATCGCGGATACTGGCATCAAAACAACCTTCATCAATGTATTGCGGACTTTTCTTTGTACCGGAAACCCGATTTAAATGTTGTGGATGCCTATCTTGTTATGAAAAGAAATGGACCCCGTGGCGTTTCAAGAGAAGACTTAGTATTAATGAAGTCTCAAATACTTTCAACTGATATTGTTGCAGCCGATGCTGCAGCCGCTAAGCTTTTCGGAGTTGAGCCGGCAGATATACCATATATTAAAATAGCAGATGAAATGAAAATCGGTACGATGAACCTCAGCAAATTAAAAATAAATAGAATAATAATTTAGAATAATGAAACTTGTGTATCTAAAAAAGGTAAGAGTAATTATATCTCTTACCTTTTTTCTTGCTTTGTTGCTTTTATTTTTAGATTTCGGAAATATTCTCTCCCCCCGCTATACAAATTATTTTACGTTTCTACAATTCATTCCCTCGGCTATAAAGTTTGCGGGAGCTGTTAGTCTAAGCGCTGCTGGTTTTATTCTAATCTTGGCTCTTACTTTTCTTTTTGGTAGAGTATATTGTTCAACAATCTGCCCCTTAGGCACCCTACAGGATTTCTTCGCCTTCCTTTCAAGAAAGATTAAGAAAAAAAAATATTTCAGCAAAACTAAGTCTTATAAAATTCTCCGTTATTCATTTCTTGGGTTGACAATTTTATCTTTGATATTAGGAAGTATGATTTTTATCAACTTGCTTGATCCTTATAGCAATTTCGGAAGAATAATTACTTTGCTCTTAAAGCCATTTGTAATTTTCGTTAATAATTTTGCCGCATCTATATTAATTCAGAATAGAATATTTTTCATAAACCCGGTAGGAATATTTTATCCCACAATTTATTTGCTTCTGTTTCCGTTAACGTTTTTTTCCTTTGTAGCATACCTGTCATTAAAGAAAGGAAGACTCTTCTGCAACACAGTCTGCCCGGTAGGAACATTACTTGGTATTTTGTCAAAGTATTCACTCTTAAAAATTGATATTGAAAAAGAAAACTGCATCGGTTGTAAACTATGCGAACGTGTCTGCAAAGCCGGATGTATTGACCGCGAAAATAAAGAAGTTGATTTCGAAAGGTGTGTGAGCTGTTATAACTGTTTCACAGTATGTCCGTCGGAAGGTATAAAATATAAACTGCGGTTTCCGGGTAAAGACAAAAAGGAGATACCGGAAACGGATTTCGGTAAAAGAAAATTCATAGTAAATACATTTTCTTATTTAATCGCCTTTAGCGGAATTACCTTCGCACAAAAAAAAATTATCAGCAAGCTGCCTAGTAAAATTAAAATAAATAAAAAATATCCCGTATCGCCTCCCGGATCATTAAGCATAGAACATTTTAAGGACAAATGCACTGCCTGTCATTTATGCGTATCCTCCTGTCCTTCACAAGTTCTTCAGCCCTCTTTTCTTGAATATGGGTTTTGGGGAATGCTTCAGCCGAGAATGGATTATGAAATTAGCTTTTGTAATTATGATTGTATTGTTTGCACCCAGGTTTGTCCAAGCGGTGCAATTATACCGGTCGAATTAAAGTCTAAAAAATTAAGTCAATTAGGAAAAGCAAAATTCATTAAAGAAAATTGTATCGTTTATACGGAAGGAACAGATTGCGGTGCCTGTTCTGAACATTGTCCGACTAAGGCCGTAAGCATGGTTCCGTTTAAAAACAATTTAGTTATTCCACAAGTGACAGACGAATACTGCATCGGATGTGGTGCGTGCGAATTTTCTTGTCCGGTAAAACCTTTCAAGTCAATTTATGTTGATGGAAATCCGGTACATCTAACGGCAAAGAAAAAGGAACTAAAGAAGATAGAGGAAAAAGTAAATTATAAAGGAGATTTTCCGTTTTAATAAAATCAGGCAAGTGAAAAATCAACTACACTTCTTCGTTTGTTGCTTTCAATGGCAAGCTCAATTATTTGCGCTGTTAGCAGAGCTTCTTCCGGTTTGACCGCCAACTCCTTTTGATCGGCGATTGCTTCATAAATATTTTCAAAATAATTCTGGTAACATCCGGCGACAGTTTCAATCTTCCCTTTAATATCCAGACCATTAATTTTAGTATTATAACTTCCCCAATCGCACTCAGGTTCAATTCCCCAATCAGGATTATTTCTAAATTTATAATTCTTAAGAGTAGCTTCCTGGGGGTCTATTCCGTCTTTAATGAACGATCCTTCTGTCCCAAACAAAGCAAATCTTACAAGCGGTTGCTTGTATAAAAATCCGCTATTGAGTATTACTTTAAGCTTAGAGTAGTTTATTACCAATTCGAAATTGTCGATTATTTTGCTCCTCTCCCTCTGTGTTCTTAGGTCGGCATAGACAGACAAAGGCTTTCCAAACAAAACGAGCGCCTGGTCAATTAAGTGGGGGCCTAGATCGTATAGCAAACCGGAATCTAACAAATCTTCCTCCTTCCAGGTACCCTGTTTAATTTCATTTCTGAACCGGTCAAAGTGTGAGCGGTATTCAATCAACTCGCCTAGTAGATTGCTACTAATAATTTTCTTTACGGTTAAAAAGTCGCCGTCCCATCTTCTATTTTGAAAAGGGCCTAATATTTTGTTTTTACTTGCAGCAAGATCAATCAATTCTTTTGCCGCAGCCGAAGTACGAGTAAAGGGTTTTTCAATTATTACATGCTTGTCAGCTTGCAAAGCCTCCATTCCTATTTTGTAATGCGTAGAGTTTGGTGTCGTAATTATTACCAAATCAATATCCTTATCGTTAAGGACATCTTCATAGTTTTTAACGACTTGTACATAAGGATAAATTACCTTTGATTTCTCCGACACTCTTTCAACGACTTTAACCAGGTTAAAGTTAGGGTTAGCATCAATAAAAGGGGCATGAAAATATTCCCCGGACATTCCGAAACCGATGATTGCGGTATTTATTTTTTGACTCATTATTTTCACATCTTTAAAGGAAAAAACAAAAATTCTGTTGCCAAATTAAATAATATTTTGTTATTATGGAATAAACTTTCCATTAACCATTTTCCATCACTCCATCATTCCACTCCTCCATCACTCCTCTTTACTGTTTTTTCATCTCAGCATTGTTAGAGGATTTATTAGAAAGATCTTGAAGCGACTGCTGAAGTTTTTCAAGCTCGTGTGCCGCTTCGGTAAATTTTTTGTCGCCAATAAATTTCAGATAATTATTAAAAGCGTCATTTGCGGATTTAATTTGATTCTGAAGAGAAGGAATTGCGGCAGCAGTCGGTTGTCCTATTTGCTGTGTGGTTTTTTGAATGCCGGTAGTTTTTGCAAAAAGATCATTTAAGGCCTCGTTAAAGCTTTTTGCATAGCTCATATTATCGCCGTGCATAACAACAACAAGTCTTAGTTCAGGATAAGCAGCGGTTTCTGCTTGCAGATAAATCGGTTCGACATAAAAGAGTGTGTTGTTAACAGGTATGGCTAATACATTTCCTCTAATTACTTTTGATCCGTGCTGATCCCACAGTGTCAGCTGACCGGAGAGGAAACTGTCCTGGTCGATTTTAGTTTCCACCTGCTGAGGTCCGAGAACCATTTTATCTTTCGGAAATTGATACGCAAGAAATTGTCCGTAATTCTCAGGGTCGCACATACCGGCAATCCATCCGATAAGAACTTGTCTATTTTTCGGAGTAAAAGGCAGCATCAACACGAATTGCTGTTTATCGGTGCCGGGGAGCTGCCACATAATGTAGTACGGCTCTACAGGCTGAATTTGATTATAATATTGAGCTGTTGCTCTCACCCAAAGATCTTCTTGATTATAAAAAACCGTGGGATCAGTCATGTGGTATTTTTCGTAGACAATTCCTTGAGTTAAGAGCATATCTATAGGATATCTGATATGAGCTAATAAATCTTTCGGCATTTCCTCTTTTGATTTGAAAAGCCCGGGATAAATTTTATCCCATACCCTGATTATAGGATCGTTTTTATCCATAATATAAAAGTTCACCGAACCGTCATATGCATTGACTACAACTTTTACCGAATTACGGATGTAATTAATTCCGTCTAAGAATTCCCTATGCTGCGTAGTTATCGTATGAGTTGAGGAACCTTCTTTTATTTGTATATTTTCTGTTGATGAATACGGCTGGCTATATGGATAATAATCGGAAGTAGTATAAGCATCGATCATCCAGTATAATTTTCCATTGGCAAGAACGATATAAGGGTCATTGTCAAAGTGAAGAAAAGGAGCAAGGAGCTTTACACGTTCTTCTATTTGGCGGTGAAACATTATCCTGCTTTGATTTGTCGGATAATTTGAAAATAAGAAATTAGTCCCATCATACTTCCAGCCGAATAAAAATTTCCTCCAGAAATTCGAGAGCCTAACACCGCCTTTACCCGCATACCTTGTATAAACGTTATCTTCACCGCTTGGGTAATCAAATTCCTTTTCTTTAGTATTAACTACAACCGGGGAATTAGTCATTTCTCCAAAATAGATTTGCGGCTGCTTTACCTGTAGTGATGAGTCCTCGCTTATCGGCGGAATATCTTTGATTAAAAGATGAGGCAATCCTTGCGGTGTAAATTCATTTACCTCTGCCATAGTAATACCGTAACCGTGTGTGTATTGAAAACGCTTATTAACAAAAGTCTGGCTTTGCAATGGCAGGTTATCCATGTTTATTTCACGTCCCGATACCATTACCTGTCTTTTGTGACCGTTAACGTTATACCTGTCTACATCTACATCAGAAAACTCATAATAAAGCCGGATAGCCTGAAATTGTTTGTAAACAGCATCTAACGCCCTCCAATCCCACAGACGAATATTGGTAAAGATGTTAGGAAAAGTATTTTCGGTTTGTTGAGTGAAATCTCCGCTCATCGGATATTCTTTCTCTTCAACTTTATTCAGCCCGAAACCATAACGGGTAAATTTAATATTGTTTTCAATATAAGGACGCTCATAAGTAATTTCATTAGGTTTTACCATTAACCATTCAAATGCACCCGGGATAACGGTGAATGCAACAAACCAAATTAATATTATCAAAATTCCGGAACTAGCTAATACAAAAATATGAGAACTCTCTTTTGCAATATTAAATTTGTTAGAATAAAAATTTTGCGCTTTCTGTCTGAAGAAGGGAATGATCAACATTAAACCGATTAAAATCATTAAAAGAATCACGACTGTGAATGCAGGGAGAAGAATATGAACATCTGTCCAGCCCGGTCCTGAAACGACACCGGTTGTAGAATACATTAAATGATATCGGCTTAAAAATTTTCCCCAGGCGAGAATAAAAATCATAACTGCGGAATTGAGGTATAAAGGGAAATAAAATCGTTCGGAATTTATTTCATAATTTTTGGGGAAGTAGAGGACAAATTTATTTTCGCTGAACCGGATAAACGACGATATAAAAGAAGCAATTAATGCTACAAGAGAAATTAAAAATAGCAGAATAAAAAGAGCGTCATAAAAGGGTAAGGAGAAGAGATAAAAGCCGACGTCCTTACCTAGGATTGGGTCTTTAAGTCCGGTTGAAACTCTATCCCAAAACTTTAAGATTTCTGTCCAATTTGAAACTCCCCAAACGCCGCCGATAATTACTCCTAAAAATTTTGTAAACCTGTGAATTGCTTTATGTTCTTTAGGTATAGGAAGAGTAAGCAAGTAGATAGCCAGAAATCCCACTAAAGCGCCGGCAACGGCTAAGGCGGCATTTGAATTAATGAACATCCAAAACCTGTTCCCGTACCCAAGATTTGCATACCAAAGAGCTTCACCCCAAAAATCCATAAACCAGAAAAAGAATAACGTTAGAGCAGCGAGAATCACCCCTAAGAGCATTTTAGCTTTTTGCTGTTTCTTTGACCCGACAAGAAATAAAAAAGCTGCGATACCGAGCAACAAAATTAATAATGCATTGTACATTTGTTTTTCCTTCCGGTTCTTATTGAAATAAAAACGGAAATAATTTGGGAATTTTTATTTACTAAAATATGAAATTATAATGTCTCTATTAATTTAATAAAACTATTAGATTAAAATTACATTTGAATTTTGACTCTTGACTCGCTTTTTCTTAAGCCGTAATTAATCTATTATGCACAAAAACATATTTTTTTTACGAAATAAAACAATAGCAATCAATTATTACAATTTACTTTCTCCATATTCCATATTCCTTTTCCCCCCTGTCATTTCGAATCCGGCTTTAGCCGGTGAGAAATCCCATCCTCAGCCATACAAAAACAATCCCCTGTTAAATCTCCACTATTCCATCACTCCAATACTCCATCCACCATATTCCATCCTCCTTCTCCAAACTTCCATTATTCCACTACTCCATAACTCTACTATTCCATATTCCATCCTCCATATTTTTTTTAACCTTCTGTTTTACATTATCCTAAAATTTCTTAATATATGCCCATGAAAATCAGATACTTAGTAAAAATATAGATTATAAGGGGGTTCCATTCTCAAATGACTAAAAAAATCCTGCAAGCATTCACACGATCAAAAACAATTATCAACTTCAAATCAAATCAATATTAATCATCATCATTATGGATACTAACTAACCATGTTCGAACAAACCTTTAAAAACATAGACGACGTCCTTCACAAAGATGCCGGATGCTCAAATGAATTAGACTACGTTGAACAGACCTCCTGGATTCTTTTCCTAAAATACCTTAATGATTTGGAGATTGAACGCAAAACCAAAGCAGAATTAACCGATAAGGAATACCAATTTATTATTGATAAAAAGTTTTCATGGGATGTATGGGCAGCGCCAAAAAATGGTGACGGCAAGATTGATCGGAACAAAGCTCTTACCGGCGATGACCTTAAAGACTTTGTTGATCTAAAGCTTATTCCATATCTGAAGAAATTTAAAGCAAACGCTGAATCTGCAAACACAATTGAATATAAAATCGGTGAAATATTCCACGAACTTAAAAACAAAATACAAAGCGGTTACACTTTGCGTGGCGTAATCGATCTTGTTGATCAACTACGTTTTCAAAGCAGTGCTGAAAAACATGAGATGAGCCATCTTTATGAAGACAAGATTAAAAACATGGGTAATGCCGGGCGTAACGGCGGTGAATATTATACTCCAAGACCGCTTATTAAAACTATCGTAAAAGTTGTTGCTCCGGAATTGGGTAATACTATTTATGATGGGGCAGTTGGATCCGCAGGATTTTTATGCGAGTCATTTGAATACTTAAAAGAACAGAACAGGCATCGATCTACCGCCCAGGATAAAGTTCTACAGAGCAAAACATTTTACGGTAAAGAAAAAAAATCTCTTGCCTATATAATTGGGACAATGAATATGATTCTCCATGGAGTTGAAGCTCCAAATATTGTTCATACAAATACCCTGAGTGAAAACCTTGCGGATATTCAGGAGAAAGACCGTTACGATATTGTGCTTGCCAATCCGCCTTTTGGGGGAAAAGAAAGGGCAGAAGTGCAGCAGAACTTTCCTATTAAAACCGGTGAAACGGCTTCTCTGTTCTTGCAGCATTTTATAAAAATACTTAAAGCAGGTGGCAGAGGAGGTGTAGTAATTAAGAATACTTTTTTAAGCAACATGGATAACGCTTCCGTAAGTCTTCGGAAACTCTTGATAGAAAGTTGCAACCTGCATACCGTCCTCGATTTACCCGGCGGAACGTTTCAAGGGGCGGGTGTAAAAACAGTTGTCTTGTTTTTCGAAAAAGGCACCCCAACAAGAAAAATATGGTATTATCAGTTGAACCTTGATAGGAATCTTGGCAAGACAAATCCATTAAATGAAAATGATCTAGCAGAGTTTTTAAAATTACAATCAGCCAAAGCAAACAGTGAAAATAGCTGGACAGTTAAGATTGCCGATGTTAATACAACTTCCTTCGATCTTAGCGTTAAGAACCTGAACAAAAAAGAAAAAACAACACTTCGCGACCCGCAAGAAATTTTGGAAGAAATAAAATCTTTGGATGAAGAGAGCTCTGAAATTCTTAATTCGATTAAAGACATAATATGATTGGCTGGATGTACATATTGGAATGTTCTGATGGAAGTTATTATACGGATAGCACTAATAATTTGGAATTAAGATTGCAGCAGCATCAAAATGGCGAGGGTGCAAATCATACTAAAAAGCATCTGCCTGTAAAATTACTATACTATGAAGAATTTCAAAGAATTGATGAAGCTTTTTATAGAGAAAAACAAGTGCAGGGCTGGAGCAGGAAAAAGAAAGAAGCTTTAATAAAGGGACAGTCTGAAAAACTTCCGGGATTATCAAAAAACTATACGCAATATCCGCCCTCTCCGGTGGTTGAGCCTGTCGAAACCACCGGTGAAGCACACTTGCCTGAGCCTGTCGAAGGCAACATTACAACCAACCACAATACATCAAGAAACAAGGAGACAAATTGAGTTTGAAGCAAGATGATGCTAAAAGTTTACCGGAAGGTTGGAGCATTAAAAAGTTGGGAGATGTATGTGAAATAATAAATGGAGGTACTCCAGATACAAAAGTAAAAGAATATTGGAATGGTCAAAATCTATGGCTTACACCTAAAGACATGGGTAAATTAAAAAGCATTTATGTAAGTGACACAGAAAGAAAGATTACTAATTCTGGGCTCAAAAATTCTTCCGCAAAGATAATACCTATTAATTCAGTTATACTTTCATCACGTGCACCAATTGGGCATTTATCGATAAATACAAAACCAATATCTACAAATCAAGGTTGTAAAGGAATTATCCCGAAAGATAATGTTGAAACTATATTCCTTTTTTATTTTCTGCGAAATTCAGTTAATTACTTGAATGAATTAGGAAGTGGAACTACTTTTAAGGAATTATCTGGAACTAAATTGTCTCAGATTCAGATTCCCATCCCTCCTCTCCCCGAACAAAAGCGCATCATAGCTATTTTAGATGAAGCATTTGCCGCAATAGCCAAAGCAAAAGAGAATGCTGAAAAGAATTTACAGAATGCAAAAGATCTTTTTGAAAGCTACTTGCAGTCCGTGTTTGTTAATAAAGGAGAGAATTGGGAAGAAAAAAAATTTGGGGAGGTTTGTAATTTGATGACTGGGGGAACGCCAAGTAAAAGCAAGCCAGAATATTTTAAGAATGGTAAAATAAAATGGTTAGTCTCTGGAGATATTCACCAAAAAGAAATATTCGATTGTGACGGAAGAATTACTGAAGAAGGTCTTAAAAATTCTAATGCAAAGTATTTGCCAATTGATTCAACTATAATTGCACTTAACGGTCAGGGCAAAACACGCGGTTCTGTTGCGCTATTACGTGTTCAAGCCACATGCAATCAATCCTTGGTAAGCATTTACCCAAAAGATAAAAAAGAAATCCTTTCAGAATATATTTATTTTAATCTTCATTCCAGGTATCAAGAGCTAAGAAAGCTAACTGGTGATGCTGGGAATGAAAGACGTGGATTAAATATGTCAATAATTGGCAATATATATTTACCGATTCCACTACTTGAACAACAAAGAATTATTGTAAATCAAGCTTCCTTAATTAATCCAGAGATTATAAAACTACAAATTATTTATAAGCAAAAAATAAATAGTATGGAAGACCTTAAAAAAAGCATATTACAAAAAGCATTTACTGGTGAACTTAATACAATAAAAGAAATAGAAGCAGCATGAACGAAGCCGAAACAAGAGCCGAACTTATTGATCCCAGGCTGAAAGAAAACGGCTGGGATGGTAAAACAAACCCGGAAGTAAAAATACACCGGGAATTTCCTATTGCACCGGGTAAAATAAAAACAAGCGGTGGAAGAGAAAAAGCGCTTAAAGCAGATTATGTGCTCACATACAAAACCCGTAAGCTTGCCATAGTAGAGGCAAAGAGTGATGAGCTTGAAGTTGGCGAAGGAGTAGCTCAAGCAAAAAATTACGCCGAGAAATTAAAGATCGACAATTCATACGCTGCGAATGGAAAAGAGATTTACTACATAGACATGGAGAATGCTTCTGAGGGATTAGTTAAAGAATTTCACACACCCTACCAATTATGGGATAAAACTTTCCCGGCTTTAACCGAATGGCAAAATAAGTTTGATGATGTCCCTTTTGAAAATAAAGGCGGCAGCATGGGGGGAAGGTTTTACCAGGAAATTGCAATTGAAAAAGCAATGGATGCCATTGCAGAAAAGAGAAACAGAATTCTTTTAACATTGGCAACCGGCACAGGCAAAACATTTATAGCATTTCAAATTGCATGGAAGCTATTTAACTCCCGGTGGAATTTACAATTTGACGGAAAGCGGAGACCAAGGATTTTATTTTTAGCCGATAGGAATATTCTTGCAGACCAGGCATTCAATGTGTTCTCAGCATTCCCGGAGGATGCTTTAATACGGATTAAACCAAAGGAAATTCGAAAGAAGGGTTCGGTTCCAACCAACGGCTCAATATTCTTTACAATCTTTCAAACATTTATGAGCGGGCCAAATAATACTCCGTACTTTGGCGAATATCCTAAAGATTTCTTTGATCTTATTTTTATTGATGAATGCCATCGCGGCGGAGCTAATGACGAAAGCACCTGGCGCAGTATAATGGAATATTTTTCTCCGGCAGTTCAAATTGGATTAACTGCAACGCCTAAAAGAACCGAGAACATTGATACCTATAGATACTTTGGCGAGCCGGTATATATTTATCCTCTTAAGGACGGTATTAATGACGGATTCTTAACGCCTTTTAAAGTTAAGCGCATTAAAACTTCTCTTGATAAATACACTTACCAGCCCGATGATAAAGTTATTGAAGGAGAAATTGAGGAAGGCAAAACATATACCGAGAGTGACTTTAATAAGATCATACAGATTAAAGTCCGCGAAGAAAAGCGTGTGAAGATTTTTATGAGCTTGATAGATCAAAACGAAAAGACAATAGTATTTTGCGCTACTCAAGATCATGCAGCGGCAGTTAGAGATTTAATAAACCAGAATAAGAAAAGCAAAGAACCTAATTATTGCGTGAGAGTAACAGCAAACGACGGCGAATTGGGCGAACAATATTTACGGGAATTTCAGGACAATGAAAAATCTATCCCGACCATTCTTACCACATCTCAAAAGCTATCTACTGGCGTTGACGCCCGGAATATCCGAAACATAGTATTAATGCGCCCGATAAATAGTATGGTCGAATTCAAACAGATAATAGGAAGAGGCACCAGGCTATTCGAAGGCAAAAACTATTTCACAATTTATGATTATGTAAACGCAAGTGAAAAATTCAAAGATCCCGAATGGGATGGAGAACCTGAAGAACCGGAGCTTTGTTCTAAGTGCGGAAAATATCCGTGTGAATGTGAATTTACTCCGCCGCAGCCTTGCCCGGTATGTGGTCAAATGCCATGTGTATGTGAAAAAGAACCCCCTGAACCATGTCCTAAATGCGGGCAATATCCTTGTATTTGCAAGAAAATGGTAAAAGTAAAATTACGTGACGGTAAAGAATATGAAATAGAACATTCGGTCGAATCTACATTTTGGGGCCCGGACGGCGAACAACTAACAGTCCAAGAATTTCTTAACATGCTATACGGCAAGCTTCCTGAGCTATTCAAAAGTGAAGATGAACTACGTTTTATATGGGCAAACCCGGCAACGCGAAAAGCATTATTGGAAAAACTTTCGGATAATGGATTTGGAAAAGACGAACTTATTTCACTTCAAATGCTCATTGATGCAGAGAATAGTGATCTATTTGATGTATTAGAATTCATAGCATACTCTATAAAACCAATTTCTAGAGAAAACCGGGTTGCATCTGCACAAACAAATATTTTTGCATTCCTAAATAACGAGCAAAAAGAATTTATAGACTTTGTACTTTCAAAATACATTCAAACCGGTGTTGAAGAACTTGACCAGGAAATGTTACCCAACTTGCTTGAGCTAAAATATAACTCCGTAATCGACGCAGCCGAAAAACTTGGCAGTGTTGGCAACATTAGAGAATTATTTATAGGTTTCCAGAAGCATCTTTACGATTCAAATAATGATTATCCTTCTGAGTAATAATAAAATGCATCTAAAAATTATTTATTATAAATTTCATTTATATTAATAATAAACTTTGCATGAATAAAACTCTCACATATATTGACTTATTTGCGGGCACATCGGCACTGTCTGAAGGATTTCGCCAGGCCGGGTTCCAGCCGGTAGCTCATGTAGAACACGATGAAAACGCATGCCTTACAATTAAAACTAGAATAGCTTATCACTATTGTAAAGAAAACAACCTTGATGATTTTTACAAAGACTATTATTATGGAAGGATCAGTAGAGATAATTTTTATTCAACTATTCCATTTGATAAAACCGATTCTGTTATTAACGATGAAATTTCAGAAGATAATTTTAATCTAATAATTTCTAAAATAACCGCTGCAAAGAAACAAATCGAAGTAAATAAAATAGATGTTATCATTGGAGGTCCGCCCTGTCAGGCTTATTCGGTAAGGGGAAGGAAAGCTAATGAGCATAAGAAAAAATATGATCAGAGAATTTACTATTATAAACTTTATGCCCGGTTTTTAAGAGAACTTAAACCGAAGTTATTTGTCTTTGAAAACGTTCCCGGCCTAATTTCATTTGAAGGCGGCTACATCTTTGATGATTTGCGCGAAACGCTGGCAAATGAAGGATACATACTTGATTACAAGATATTGAATGCTTCCGATTTCGGGGTATTGCAGGACAGAAAACGTATAATAATTATTGGATGGAAAAAGGAATTTCCCTTTTCATATCCTTCATTTGAAAAAATTAATTACGACGCCGTTGTTTACGATTTATTTAACGATCTCCCCGTCCTGAAACCCGGCTCAAATAATCCGCCTCTTTACTATTCTACTAAATCAACTTCTTATCTGGATGAAAGTGGAATACGGAACGGATACAAGAAAATAAGTCTGCATAACACAAGACCTCATAACGCAATTGACCTTGAAATTTATAAACGGGCAATCGATTTATGGAATACAAAACAACAAAGACTTAATTATAGTTTTTTGCCCAAAAGATTGAGAACACATAAAAACATTGAAGGATTCGTTGATCGCTTTAAAGTTGTAGCCGGCGATTCAAAATATTCCCATACATTAATTGCGCATATTGCTAAAGATGGTCATTACTATATACATCCGGATATTGACCAATGCCGTTCAATTTCTGTTCGTGAAGCTGCAAGAATTCAATCCTTCCCGGATAATTTTATTTTTGAAGGTCCAAGAACTTCCGCTTTCACCCAGATAGGAAACGCCGTTCCGCCTTTAATGGCTAATCAAATTGCTAATATGTTAAAAGAGATTTTATGAAAAATATCGTCAAGTTTAGACCTAAAGCAAGAATCATGCATACTCTAGGCTCAGAGATAATTAAGGATTCTTTTGCTGCAATAATAGAATTGGTGAAAAATTCATATGATGCTGACGCAGAGTATGTCATCATCAAGTTTTCCAAATTAAATAACATAAAAGATGCTCAAATTGTTATAGCTGATGATGGTCATGGAATGACCTACGATACTGTCGCCAACGTTTGGATGATACCTGGGACATTAGATAAAATTGAAAGGAAACAAAGCCCAAAGGGTCGACCTTTTCTAGGAGCTAAGGGGATAGGAAGACTAGCTGCTGGAAGGATTGGCTCATTAGTAACACTCGAAACAACCGATCAAAATAAAGTTACTACTATTCTGACAGTCAATTGGAAAGATTTTCTTGCAAATACTTATCTAGATAAGTTAGAATTTGAAATTGAAGTTCAGAATATGCATAAGGAGCCTGGAACAGAAATAATCGTTAATAATATTTCTGCAGAATGGTTCTCAGAATTTACGATTCAATCTCTAATCAAAGAGCTAAGAAAACTATTATCCCCCGTGTCAACAAAAAAAGAGAAATTTGGAATTTTTATAGACATGGAAGACTCGGGAATAGATAATCTAAGTAAATTTCATGGCAATATCGAACCATTTCCTGTATTAGAATATTACGATTATCGTCTATGGGGAAAAGTAAAAGTTGATGGATCTGTTGAGTTAAAGTTTCAGAATGGAATTTTGAAAAGTTTACCCGCTGAAATAATAATTGATGAAATTAATCCTCATGAATTAGGTATTTATTTTTCTAATAAAAATTTATCTTTTGGTGAAATCAATGTTGATATAAGGGTTTTTGACAGGGACCCTGATTCAATTGATGAACTAATAAAAAGATCTAAATTACGCGATGAAAATGAAAAATTTCTTGGTAAACGTGAAGCTAAAAAACTTTTGGATGAGCTCTCTGGCGTTAGCTTATTCCGTGAAGGATTTAGGATAAGACCATACGGAGACTCAGGCTATGATTGGTTAGAACTTGATAGAGATAGAGTGCAAAATCCAGCTATGAGAATTGGAAGTGATCAAATTGCCGGTTATATACAAATTGGGAATGAAAAGGAAACCGGTTTAATTGAGAAAAGTAGTCGGGAGGGTTTTTTTGAGAATCAAAGTTATTTCGATTTAGTGAAAGTTGTTAAAAGGTGTATTTCGTACCTGGAAGAAAAACGATTTGACTTTAGAAAAAGAACTGGGAGAGGACGAGCAGCACGTGATATTGATAATATATTAAATGACTTTTTAAGCATTGACAAATTGAAAAATAATATTACTAAAAAGCTTAACGAAGGAAACACATCCAAAAATATTATTTCTGAAGTCGATCAAATTATTAACAAAGAGTTTATTCAGAAGACTCAGGATTATGAGAAAATTCAAGAGACACTTTCACTTTATGAAGGACAGGTTACTTTAGGAAAAATTGTTGGTGTATTAATGCATGAAGGAAGAAAACCCATTAAATACATTGATGAACAAGCTCCGCGTATTTCAAAATGGATTAATTATTTATTAAAACAGAAGATACTTGCCCCTGAAGATGCAATTTTTTCTAAAGAAGAAATATTAGTACGTCTGGAAGGGCTTAAGAATGAAGCTGGCTTATTAATTGCTTTGTTTAGTAAAGTCGACCCTTTAGCAGTAAAGAAAAGAAGAATTACTTCCAATATTTCAATCAAAGAACTTTTTGATAGGACAAAAATATTATTCGAATCAGAATTAAAAAAATACGGTATAACAACTAAGTTTAATTTCAAAAATAATTTCTTTGTCAGCGGAGCAGAATCAGATATCTACATAATTCTTACTAACCTTTTTGATAACAGCATTTTTTGGCTTTCATTGTCAAAGAAAAGGGAAAGGATGATTTCTGTTGATTTATTCTATGATGATGAAAATTTAACAATAGATTTTATTGATAACGGTCCAGGAATAAAAGATGAATTTATTGAATCTATTTTTGAACCTGGCTTTTCAACTAAACCACGTGGAACCGGTTTAGGATTATCGATTGCTGGTGAAGCAGCATCCAGGAACAATGGCTCCATTAAACTAATGAATTATAAAAATGGAACATACTTTAGAATCAGTTTGCCAAAAGGAAAAGATGTATGAAGTTATTGAAACTATTAGTTGTTGATGACGATGAATCTCAGATTCAATTGTTGCTCGATCAGATTAAAGAAAAGAATAGGGATTTGCTTGTAGATCAGATAGAAATAGTCGCTGAAACTTGTAACAATAAAGACGACGCAATATTTAAAATAACAAGTATGAATTATAATGTTGCGATTGTCGATTTGAAATTGAGTAATGACAATACAAAAACGGATGGCAATGATGTGATAAAAGAAATCAAAAATAAAATGAGATTTCCGATTATCGTTCTTTCAAATTTCCCTCAAAGCTTAGACCCGGAATTAGCTGTGGAAACGGATGTATTCAGAATCAAAGAAAGAACAGCAACAAAATCATCAGCCATAATTGATGAAATTGTTGAACTTTATAAGTCGGGGATCTCTGATTTATTCGGAGAAGACGGAAGCTTATTGGAGCATATTAATAATTCTTTGAGTGAACTTTTTTGGAAAAGAGTAGCAATAAACTGGAAATACCTTGTCAATCAAATTGCAGACCCATCGACACGACTTAAGGTAATTGCAAAACAATTGACTGTTATATTAAAAGAAGAAATGGAGATTGGTGATTTAGGTTCGGACAAATCAGAACCATTCGAAATGTATTTAATTCCACCTGTTCGTAAACATCATTATACTGGAGACATAATAGTAAAGGATGGGATCGAATATATAATACTCAGCCCCGCATGTGATATGGAAATTCGTAGCGAAGGGAAACCTGATATTGAAAATGTTGTTATTGCTAAATTATCTAAAATAAAAGACCATGTTTATACTTCAGCATGTTGGAAGGATAACATATTTCAAGATTCCAAAAAAGATAAAATTTTAAATCTTGTAAATTCTAAAAAAGGCGAACTCCACTTATTACCACCCTTCAACAATAAAATGGGTTTAATAATCGATTTTTCAAATATATTTAGCATTCCCTATGCTGAATTAATAAATTATAAGAGGATCGCTTCTGTAACGGAACCTTATTTAAAGAATATCATTTCAAGATTTAGCAATCATTTTAATCGCCTCGGTCAACCTGATTTAGATAGTGATAAAATAATTCAAGAAATTAAATCTTTATAAAATTTTATTAACTTAGTGTTCAATGGAACTTTCACACTATAGAATATTCATTGGAAAAGATGCACCAAAGAGGACTTTTATATGGCGTTCTAATTCCTCACCATTTAAAATAATGGTTGCCGAGTTCATGCTTCAAAGAACAAAAGCAGAACAGGTTGAACCGGTCTATAAAAAATTCCTTCAACAATATCCGGATATTTTATCACTCTCAAAAGCTAGAATTAATAGTGTTGCAAAATATACTTCTTCCCTTGGTCTTCATAAGCGTGCGCCTGTATTTATTGCAGCATCCAAATATGTTATTAAACATTGTAAAGGTAATATTCCTAAAACAAGGGAAGAATTATTAAAAATTCCCGGTGTCGGAGATTATGTCGCCGGGGCAATTATGGCAGTTTGTTACAACAATGCTGATTATGTTATTGACAGTAATATCGCAAGATTTATTAATAGATTTTATGGACTAAAACTATCCGGAGAAATTAGACGTAAGAAAATAATAATCGAAAGGTCTAAAGATCTGTTCCGGACAAAGAACCAACAAAAATTTCTGTTTGCACTTTTGGACTTTACAGCTTTGATTTGTAAACCTATACACCCTGGATGTCCAAATTGTCCCTTAAAAAATAATTGTGGCTTTTATTTATCTTCTTAAATTTAATCTTCTAATAAATCACCATTCCCAAATTCTACAGTGCTTCTACCATCCTTTTCCTATTTCTTTCATCAAAAAAATTCACTATGCAACCACTTAAACATATTTTAATCACTGTAGCACACTTTATCAAACAGTGTCTCTCCGACAACAAAGGCAACCCCAGCTCAACCCGAATAATAATGCTAATTATCGTCCTTTGGTTCATCGCAGATTGGCTATTAGAATTCCATTCAAAAGGATTCTACACCCTAACCTGGGAAAAACTCACACTCCTAACATCCGCATTCGGTCTAAAAGCCATCCAAAAATTCCCCGAATCCTCCGGAAATTATTCTTCAGATAATTCAACTCAGTCAGACATACTACTCCAACCCTAAGGTTCTCATACGCGCCCTTTTGTCAAAGCAGGTAAATAGTTAAACATTAAAAGTAGTGGAAAAAGGATTGAAGACTTAAAGTCCTATTCAAATTATAATAAGGCTTTAGAATATGCAGAAAACTCTTTTTCATGGAAGATTGGTATTTACGCGGCAAAATTTACAGTACATCTTTCAGAATTGAATCTATCATTTAGCCATACATTCAAATTTAAGTTATCTAATTTAGACATAAAGGCACTACGTAAAAATCTCGATACAATTAAAATATCTGTTGAAAATGCCTTCATTACTCAGAATGAAGAATTAATCCCTAAATGGGAATGGGTCTATGCAAAAAGATTATCGCAAACCGAAGAAATTCAAGCCGAAATTCATAATTCTTGAATTTCTTATATTAGTATAAGAGGGGAAAAAATGCAGAAAAAAGAAATCGCTTTCTTAGCAATCTCAAAGATGATCGTTCATGATGTTCAAAAACATTAAACAGATGATACATCGACGCATATGTAACATAACTTTTATGAAAAAAGCTTGTGCCTTATAGCAAATAATACTTGACAATTGATACTATATGTAGTATCATAACGGAGTAAAAATTGACAAATGATAAGGCTGTTGAAACAGCCAAAAAATGGCTAAAACAAAGACCGATGCCTCAAGAACTTACACCAACCGATGTTTGGGATGTCCTTTCTGGCTTAGGTTTTGAATCCAAAGGAAAGAATTCTGATCATACAACTTTTCGATGGCAGCATGTTCATTTATTAAAAGATGAACAATATTTTAAATTCGGCATTCTTTCTGTTTCTGTAGGTCATGCTCAAGGGCAAAAAAAAGTCGTTAGAGTTGATAGTATTAAAAAATTAATTCGTGCATTAAATATATATTTTGAAAATGAAAACAAATAAAAATCTTAAATATTATTTATCTCGGCCCTATAAAATTGAGATTTATTTTGAACATGAAGATAATACTTGGGTTGCAGTCCATCCTGAATTAGGTAGAGGCACATGCTATGCAATTGCTGAAACACAAGAAGAAGCGCTCAAATTACTTGCTGAAGCTAAAAAGGATATTTTAGAAATTGCCATTTCTGAAGGTAAAGAAATCCCGGAGCCAATCTTTGAGAAAGAAGAGTTACCCAGCGGTCAATTCGTTTTAAGAATTCCACGCTCCCTTCATGCACAGCTTAAATCCCAAGCTGATAAAGAACAAGTAAGCTTAAATCAATATGTACTCACTATCTTATCAGAATATAACGGTGCGAAAAAAATCGAATTAGCTTATGCTTCTTTATTAAATAAATTGATCAAATCTTTTTTCTCTGGATCTAATCCTTGGTATAATTCTAATATTGAAATTCCTTCAATAGTTAAAAAGTCTTTTGCAATTGAATTCGATTCAAATATTAATGAAATAAATAATGTCAAAGAAATTGAAGTCAAAGACCCAACCGGTTGGAGAAATTTCTCCAAATCGATATAGGGAGCTGTTAAATAATACTAAGTTACTTGAAATAAGTGTAATCAGCTTTAACTCATTTATTATTAGAGACAAATTTCTTCTTAAGAATAAATTATCTATTAAAATTTCTGATAATTATAGTCTCACTTTCTCTAAAAATATTGTTAAAGCAATCGCATCTTTAGAATTAAACGTACCTATTGATAATAGTAATGAATCTATTATCCTTATAAAAGTCGATTATGAAGTTAATATAGAAATTAAAGGAGAAATTCCTTCTGAATTTTGGAATATTTACCAGTCAGTTACGTTACCGTTACAAATTTGGCCATATTTCCGTGAGTTCGTTCAAAACACTACATCTCGAATGAATATTCCGCCACTTACTTTACCTATTTTATTTAAATAAAAAATTATTTAGTTCTCCTTCCTCTCTTCTACAGTGCATCCAATCTTCTTTTCTCTTTTCTTTCCCCTCAAAAAATACATTCATGCAAACACTACTAAAAAACCTGTCCGTCCTTTGGCGGATATTTTCCTCCGTAGCACAGTCATGTCCCGTTTGCGGGATTATCAAACTGTGCCTCTCCGACAACAAAGGCAACCCCAGCTCCACCAGGATCATAATGTTAATAATTGTTCTATGGTTCATCGCAGATTGGCTAATGGAATTCCATTCGAAAGGCATTTACACCTTAACCTGGGAAAAACTCACATTCCTCACATCCGCCTTCGGCTTAAAAGCCATCCAAAAATTCCCCGAATCCTCCGGAAATTATTCTTCCGCAAGAGTGATAAACTGTGAACTATTTTTTTATACACTGTTGCGTGACTCAGGTAAACAGCCTATTAATAACTTACCCTTTGTTGTGTGTTATCTAACAATTATTCTTATTTCCAAGAGACAAGAATTTAAAATTTAGTTTTCTTGGATATAGCAAAAATCTAATTGCACAAAATATCCCGCCTATAAAAAATTTATTAATTGATTAACGTAAAATAATATTGTAAGTAGTCAATGTCATGCCTTTATACGGGTATCTATTGTTCTAAAACAAACGAAAAAATAGATTCCCAATCCTGTCTGCCGGTATGCCGATCCTTGTGAATGACAAATGGAGATCCCCTTTAAGTTAAAATGCATTATTGCGTGACTTCAGTGTGGATAATGGCAAGAAAGTTGATAACCATAATTATCTAAAAATTATTTTAAAAACTTATAATTAATTCGAGGATCACTTATATGAAACATAAAGTATATGTTACTACTGCTGCAATTTTTATATTAACTTTATTATTGATAAACGCAGCCTTCGCTACCGGTGGATATTTTAAGCATGGATACGGAACTAAATACTCTTCATTAGCAGGAGCAGGCGTAGCGCTATCACTAAGTTCCATGGGAGCTGCAACAAACCCGGCGGGCTTAGCTTTCTTGGACAAAAGTCAATATGAAATAAACTTAGGTTTATTTAGCCCACTTCGTGATTATACAGTTTCTGGAAATCCTTCCGGCTACCCCGGCACTTTTGGTTTAACGCCCGGTCAAGTAAAAAGCGAAACTAATTATTTTGTCATTCCTAGTATTGCCGCTACATGGAAGTTAAATGAAACCAGCGCTATCGGCGCCATGGCTTATGCAAACGGAGGAATGAACTCAAATTATAATACTAGAACTTTCTACGATCCAACTTCTCCTTCTACAGGTGTTAGCATAAATCAAATGTTCCTTGGTGTTACTTATGCAAATGAATTTCTCCCCGGTAACGCGCTTGGTATTACCGCACTTTTTGGATATCAAATGTTTTCTGCTAAGGGCATTTTGTCCTTCGCCGGGTTTTCAAGCGATCCCCAAAATCTTTCAGGCAACAGAAACAGTACCTCTACCGGTTTTGGAGTAAGAGTTGGTTATATGGGAAAAATCCTTCCTTATTTATCTGTTGGAGCTTCTTATCAAACAAAAATGTTGATGACAAAATTTAAAGAGTATGCCGGTTTATTTGCACAGCAAGGTGATTTTGACGTTCCTGCAAATTGGACTGTTGGCTTGGCTGCTAAAGCAACAGAAGATTTGACCTTTGCTTTAGATGTTCAAGAAATATATTACAGCGGAGTTCATTCAGTAGGAGATCCTTTCATGCCAAATATTATGATGAGCCAATTAGGCTCGGATAACGGAGCTGGTTTTGGATGGAAAGACGTTACCGTTGTAAAATTCGGAGTTATGTATAAGACAGCAAATGATTGGACCTGGATGGCTGGCTATTCATATGGGACACAACCTGTACCGGAATCTGAAGTTCTGTTTAATATCTTAGCTCCCGCAGTTGTTCAGAATCATATAACAGCAGGCTTTTCAAAGAAATTAAATTCAAGTAATGAATTATCCTTATCACTAATGTTTGCTCCTGCAGGCAGCGTGACCGGCGCTAATCCTCTTGAAGCTCCGGGGCAGCAAACAATCAAATTGAACATGACCCAATGGCAACTTGAAATCGGGTATTCTTTTATGTGATTTTATTTATAATGATTAGTTGTGCAACATTCAATTTAAAGAGTGTTGTGCAACTGATTATTTTATAAAAAGAAGGGGCCCCAAAAAATGTATTATCTGAACTTTATATTTTAATTCTTTTTAATTACAGGAATCAAAAATAAAAATCTTTAAGTATTACTTCTTCAGCAGCCTCATCATGCCTTTTAAGATAAGAAACAAAATCTTTGGCTACTACTTTTTCTCTTTTAGCTTTGAATTTTTCTACCAGCGCTTCTAATTCTTTGTGATTTAACGAAGAGAGCACATAATGTTTTTCCTCGTTATCGTCAAAAAAACGGTAAGCAATTTTTTTTACTTTTTTCATAATATAACCTATGAATATTTAAATTATAGTAAAATTGTATCTGCATGAAGAACATCGGAATAAAGTTCCGATTTAATTGTTTCCTGGTTTTTCATTGCCTTCGCAACAGCATCTAATATAAAACGCCTTGCAGTAAAAATCTTGCGATTATCGGAATTTGCTTCCTGTAATAATAAATATCCAATGTAAATACTTCCATAAATTTCTACAATGTCCTTAGCCGCAATGTCCTGAAAGCTTTTATCCTTTTTGTCTTTAAGGTATTTAAGACAATCATAAAAAATTTGTCTCATATTCTGCAAATGAGATAATAGGTGTGAAAGATTTCCCTTATATTCCTTCTTTTCCCATTCATCAAGGTATTCGCAAAGCACATCATTTATAGCCCCACCTGAAGCTGCAACAATCTGCATCTGAGATGTGCCTTCATAAATATTCGTAATCCTCGCATCACGGAATAATCTTTCTACGCTAAACTCCTTCATATATCCCGTTCCACCGTGAATTTGAAGTGCATCGTAAGTGATCTTATTTGCCGATTCGGAAAGTAAATATTTAGTCAATGGAGTAAGAAATGTAACAACCTTTGTCGCTTCTTTTAATTTGTCGTTTATCTCCGACAATGATTTCTTTTCTGCTTTTAATTTATCAAGTTGTTCGTCATATTTTTCTTTCCTATCAAGCCATTGACATGTTTGATAGAACAATGTACGGTTTGCTTCAAGCGTAACTCGCATTTCAACTAACATGTTTGTCACAACCGGCAATTGAGAAATTGGTTTGCCGAATTGTTCTCTTGCTTTTGCATATTTTAATGCCTCTTCGTAAGCAGCTTGAGATATTCCGAGTGATTGTGCGCCAATACCAACACGCGCACGGTTCATTAGGTACAGAACATACTTCAAAAGCCCGAATCTTCTTTCACCGACTAATTGTGCCGGCGTATCATTAAATTGAAGCTCGCAAGTCGGGCTGCCGTGTATTCCAAGCTTATGTTCGATTCTTCTGACTTTTACCGTTTCATCTCCGTAACAAACAAGCATACTAAGACCTCGTGCATCTTTAGTCCCGGCTTCCGTTCGCGCAAGCACTAAAAGGGCTTCTCCGTTGCCGTTGGTTATAAATCTTTTAACCCCCCGTAAAAACCATTTGCCTTTTTCGTCCTGATAAGCAGTCAATTTAACAGCTTGAAGATCAGATCCTGCGTCAGGCTCAGTTAATGCCATTGCACCTGTATAATTGCCTGAAGCGAAATGGGGAAGATATTCTGATTTTAATTCTTCGTTGGCAAATTGAGCAATTGTTTTCCCAATATCTTGAAGACCGAAAATATTCATTAAAGATGCATCTGCTCTTGATATTATTTCAACTGCCATCATATAAATTGTTGTAGGAAAATTCAGACCGCCGTATTCGCGAGGCAAAATCATTCCCATTAATTCTGCCTTAGAAAGAAGGTCCAATGATTCCTTTGTCCCTTTTGCATATTTTACCTTGCCTTCACTAAAAGAAGCACCATCATCATCAACCGAGGCTGCGCGTGGGGCAATGAAATTACCGGCAATATCTCCAACCACCTCTAAAATTTTCTTATAATTTTCTTTAGCATCTTCGTAATTAACTGGAGCGTAAGTAAAATCTTTGGCTTCGTTATAATCGTTTTCGGTAAGTCGTACAATTTCATCCAAATCAAGTCTGTTGAATTGATATAACAAATCTGAATTTTCAGTGAAAAAATTTGACATGGCTTATCTCAACTTTTGCTTAAAAACATTTATAAATGTAGGTATAATTTGTGCAGCATCGCCTACAATGCCGTAATGAGCAACACCAAATATAGGAGCTTCGGGGTCACTATTTATGGCAATAATTTTATTTGATTCCTGCATTCCGGCACGATGCTGAATTGCGCCGGAAATCCCGATCGCAATATAAAGCTTAGGGCGTACCGTAACACCGGTTTGCCCGACCTGGCGATCAGGTGTGATAAACCCGGCGTCTACTGCGGCGCGGCTTCCGGCAACTTCGCCTCCTATTGTTGCAGCCAGTTCTTGCACAAGTCTAAAATTTTCTTTCGTTCCTAATCCATATCCTCCGGCGACAATTATTGGCGCACCTTTTAAATTAACTTTGCTCTCTTGCCTGTGCTGCTCAATAATTTTTACAATTGAATCAATTGTCGAAGGTTGATAAGGGACAGATACTATTTTCCCGTCTACCGGCTTGTCCAATGGCTCAAGACGCATTACGCCTTCACGCACAGTAGCCATTTGCACATCAACTTCGGGCGAAATAATTGTTGCGATAATATTTCCGCCGAAAGCCGGACGAATCTGTAGTAAAAGATTCTTATACTCATTACGAAGATATTTAACATCGGAAATTTGCAGATCGGTGCAGTCGGCTGTTAATCCGCTTTTAATAAATGATGCAATTCGTGGAGCTAAATCTCTTCCTGTAATAGTTGCGCCGAATAGAACTACTCCGGGTCTGTATTTATCAACAAGCTCACTTAAGACCCTGCTGTAAGATAAAGTCCTGTAATTTTCTAATTCCGGATGATCTGCCAGCAATGCTTCGGAAGCTCCGTACCGGAACGTTTCTTTCGCAATCGATTCCACATTAAACCCGATTACTACTGCTTTTAAATTTCCGTTGAGTTGATGGGCGAGTTTTCTACCTTTGGAAAGTAATTCTAAACTTACGTCAGCCGGTTTTCCGCCTCGCTGTTCTATAAAAACCCATACGTCGTTGTTTCTTGTTATCATAATTTTATCCGAAAATATGATCTTCCATTAATTTATCTATAAGCGTACCAATGCCGGTTTTATTAGGTTCGATGTGTTCGTGTTTATTGCCCGTGAGAACTACTGACTCAATTTTGTGTACTTTAGTTGGAGAGCCCGCAACGCCGCAACGCTCAACATCCAATTGAAGATCATCCATAGTCATCGTGTTGATGTAAAGATGCTTCGCCATGTATTCATACTTTAACTGGTCAATGTAGAGGAGTGAATTTCCTTCGGTAAGCTTTTCTAATTCCATTAAGGTCTTTGCATTTTTATAAGCCATAACCCGCTTAGCCTTATAGGGACGGGGAAAAACAGAATCCTTTAATACTGTTACAAGAACGGGCAGCGGTGACTCAAGAACTTCATATCCCCCTTCAATCTTTCTCTTAATAACAACATGGCTTTCATTAATATTTACTATCTCTTGAGCGTAAGTAATTTGAGGTACTCCTAATTTCTCGGCAGTTTGCGGTCCAACTTGAGCTGTATCTCCATCAATAGCCTGCCTTCCTGCAAAAATAAAATCGTAGTTTCCAATTTTTTTTATTGCTTCAGAAAGAACATAAGAAGTTGCAAGAGTATCAGCTCCGGCAAATTTTCTATCACTTATCAAGTAAGCTTCATCTGCGCCCATGAATAAACATTCGCGTAATACATCGGAAGCGCGCGGAGGTCCCATAGTTATTACGCTGACACTTCCGCCGTAATTATCCTGAACTTGAAGCGCCATTTCAAGCGCAACACGATCTTCATGGTTAAATATTGCAGGCAGCAAAGAACGGTTAACTGTCCCGTCTTCTTTCATTACCTGCCCGGAAATATTTGCTGTATCCGGGACCTGCTTTACAAGGACTATACTCTTATAACCCATATTCCCTCAAATGATAAGAAAAACATCTAATTATGGCAAAAATTGTGCCTTATGTAACATTCTATTTTCTCTTCGTTTTATAAGAAAAGATACAGAACCGGAGCGAAAAATTTCAGGATATAATAAAACTTTCTCGTAAATAAGAAATTTTTCATGAATTATTTTTAGTTGTACTGTCTAATAAGATATTCCGACTCCTCCTTTACTGGAAGATAGGCAGGTTTGCGGAATGGCATTTTAAGGTCATTCATTTTTATGAAATCTATTGAAATGCCAAAAAGCAGCCCACGAATTTTATTCGTGGGGTATGAAATTAAAAGAATACATTTCAACCGATTCATCGGTTTCTCTAATGCCGTTTTTGTAATTGTGAATTTGCGTGAGGTATATTGATGAACTTATATTTGTTATAGTTAATTAAGGATTAAATTGAAAAAATTCCATGCACAACCTTATAGGTTAATAAATAAAGTTCAACATTATGATTGGGGTACGAAAGATGAAAATGCTTTTATTCCAAAGTTCTTGGGTGTCGAAGCAAAACCAGGATTGCCTTATGCCGAATTATGGATTGGCGCTCATCCGAAATGTCCGTCGGAAATTGTAGTCGACAACGTAAATATCCCTCTTAATAAATTTGTTAAAGATTATCCTGTTGAATGTTTAGGCGATTATGTAGTTCGGAAATTCAACGGGCAGTTTCCTTTTTTGCTAAAAGTCCTTTCTTCAGATAAAGCGCTTTCTATCCAAACACATCCAAATAAAATTCAAGCAGAAAAATTGCACGCATTGGATCCCCAAAATTATCCCGATGATAATCATAAACCTGAAATAGCTGTTGCTGTCGATTCCCTGGCTGCAATTGCTGGCTTTCGCCCCGTAAAAGAAATTGTGCAAAATTTAATTTCTCTGCCTGAACTTAATGATTTTATCGGCGAACACCTTATTGCAAAAGTATTAAACTCTAAAAATGATCAGGAGATTGAGAAAAATATCCAAGAACTCTATAGCGAAATAATGAAGAGAGCAGATGAATCAGAAAACCTTTCTAAATGTATTCAAAAAATAGCCGAGCGCTTAAAGGGTAAATCAATTTTGTTGCCGGAAGAGTTTCAGTTCCTTACACAATATGACTTATTCGGCGTAGATATAGGCCTACTTTCATTTTTCTTTTTCAATATAATAAATTTAGAAAAAGGACAGGCTATCTTTACGCAAGCTGGCGTTCCTCACGCATATATAAAAGGAAATATAATTGAGTGTATGGCAAATTCAGATAACGTGGTCCGTGCCGGTCTAACTAATAAGTTTAAAGATGTGAAGACTTTGTTGGATATAATTAAATATGATTTTGCTAAATATGAAATCATAAATAAAGAACAAAAAGAAGATGAAGTAACTTACAAAACAATGGCTGAAGAATTTGAAGTTTCACATTACCGGAAAGAAAGCGGATTTGCACAAATGAAAAATTCCAAAGGTAACCTAGCTGTGTATTTAATTACCGAAGGAACAATTGAAATTATATGGAAGTCCGGCGATATTAAATCATCACTACAATTTTCAAGAGGAGAATCAATTTTTATTCCTGCAGCATTATCAGAGTATGAAATCTCTACTCTAAGTGCGGCTGAATATTACGTTGTCGAAATTCCGTCTTGACAAAATAGACGTCAATTTAACATTTATAACATATTTTTGTATAAGCCATTTTAATTTTTATTACTTAAAATTTATTCATCAATTGCCCCGCTACCGGTCAGGCAGGTTTATGGTATT
>JAKBMG010000144.1:46001-71187 GCA_021831685.1 Bacteroidota bacterium
GGATTAGTGTAAAAAGATAATTATGGCTTTAGCCACATAAATAGCACAAATGGGGCTGAAGCCCAGTATTTATTGGAGTTCATTTCACCCCGACATAAATGTCGGGGCAATAAAAAAAAATAATGTAGTCATATTTTAAAACCATAATTAGAATATTTATTCATCACTTCTGTATTTTCACACAGCCTCTAAATTCGTACGCTGCTATCATATCTTTTAATTGATTTCCTATTAACCACTTTGCCATTATCCGCTTGACAAATATTCGGTTAATTCTTATTATTACAAATAATATTCTAAATTTATAGAAATATCAGAATGATTAACGAAATTGACGCTAAAATACTGAATATACTTCAAAAGAACTCTAGGACGACAAATGCCGAAATTGCCCGGCAAGTTAAAATGGCACCCTCTGCAGTGCTTGAAAGAATAAGACGCCTTGAACAAAGAAAAATCATTAAAAAATATACAGCACAGATTGACCCAAAAGAAGTAGACCGTGGACTCCTTGCCTTTATTCAGGTAACAGCTAAAGGTCAAATTGTCGATCAAAAAACCGCTAAAGAAATTTCAAAAATTCCTGAAGTCCTGGAAGTCCATATTGTAGCCGGTGAGGATAGCTTCCTTGTAAAAGTAAGAGCGGCAAATACTGATGCGCTTACTCAATTGCTCCGAACTAAATTCTCAACTATCGGATCTATAAGAACTACAAACACAACAATTGTACTTGAAACTATTAAAGAAACAGTTGAACTATGTTTCTAAAAAATTCTGCTTATAATAAAAACAACAAGCTAAATGTAAGTTCATTTTCATAAAATAAAATTATTCGGAGATGTTATGGCTAAAAAATTAGCAAGAAGATCATGGGCTGAACCTTTCAAAATAAAGGTTGTTGAACCAATTAAAATGACCACACGCGAACATAGGGAGAAGGCTGCTAAAGAGGCGGGCTACAATACTTTTCTGTTAAAATCGGATGATGTATATATTGATTTACTTACCGACAGCGGCACTAACGCAATGAGCGATTATCAATGGGCGGGAATGATGCTCGGCGATGAAGCTTATGCAGGCAGCAAAAATTTCTATTACTTATGGGATAATGTTAAAAAATATTACGGTTATCCTTATTTTGTTCCTACTCATCAAGGAAGGGCTGCGGAACATTTGATTTCCAAAATCCTTATTAAGCCCGGTGACTATGTTCCAGGGAATATGTACTTTACAACCACAAGACTGCATCAAGAACTTGCCGGAGCAACTTTTGTCGATATTATCATTGATGAAGCCCATAATCCGAAGAGCGAACACCCATTTAAAGGAAACGTAGACTTAAACAAATTAGATAAACTTGTTAAAGAAGTCGGCGCTAAAAAAATTCCATACATTAGCATAGCTGGACCGGTCAACATGGCTGGCGGGCAACCTATTTCAATGGCAAACATCATTGACTTAGAAAACTATTCAAAAAAACATGGCATTAAAGTATGGCTCGATGCAACTCGTGCTGTTGAGAATGCCTACTTTATCAAACAGCGTGAAAAAGGCTATAAGGATAAAACTATAGCTCAGATATTAAAAGAAATGTGCTCTCACTTCGAAGGCATCTGGGTGAGCGCTAAAAAGGATTTGCTTGTTAACATAGGCGGTTTCTTAGCAACGAAAAATAAAAAGGTATATGAAGAAGCCCGTAACATGGTTGTAGTTTACGAAGGACTTCATACATACGGCGGACTTGCCGGAAGAGATATGGAAGCTATGGCACGCGGAATAGAAGAGATGACTAATTATGATTATATCAGATCAAGAATTGGTCAGGTTGAATACTTCGGTAATAAATTATTAGAATTTAATATTCCTATAGTAAAGCCAATTGGTGGACATGCTGTATTCCTTGATGCAAAAAGATTTTTACCTCACCTTAAGCAAATTGAATTCCCGGCACAGACACTTGCCTTGGAGCTCTATATCGATTCAGGCGTAAGAGCAATGGAAAGGGGAATTGTATCTGCAGGTAGAAATGCAAAAACGGGCGACCATAATTTCCCTAAACTTGAGCTAGTCAGATTAACATTACCTAGAAGGGTTTATACTCAAGCTCATATTGATGTAGCCTATGAGTCTGTAGTGTCAGTCTATGAAAACCGAAAATCTATTAAAGGATTGAAGATGACTTATGAACCGAAATATCTAAGATTCTTCCAAGCCCGTTTTGATAGGTTAAAGTAGTTCGTCTAATTCTTATTAGAACATATTACATTATGCCAAAATTTCCCCTGGGAATATTGGCATAATGGATCTTTTGATATGAAATTCAATCACCTGTGTCATTCGACCCTGCCTACCGAGCCTGTTGCACAACTTCCAGATGTCATTTCGACCAAAGGGAGAAATCCCCAACATAGCACAGATACTCAAACTAATGTGGAATATTTCTAGACTATACAGTAAGATCAATCAATATTCTTTTTAATAAATTTCTGAATAAAGGAATTTTATAAGCATTCTTTTCGAGTGGAGTGGCATTATTAAAAAACTTTTTACTAAAGTCAGCAATGCTTTCTTCACCGGTAGAAAGCTCTGCCAAGCATTTTAAAGCCTACCTTACCAGGGACACTACCTGAAATATTAATAATTGATACCTCAACGCAAGGAATGTTTTCGGATAGGCATTTTTCTAAAGCTTTTATTACTTTTATCATAAGAAATTCGACACATTAAATTATTGGTGATATGATTTTCTTAAAATCATCTTCGTTATCAATATCAAAGATAATTCCTTCATCCTGTACAATACATATTTTTGAGGTAAATTCTTTTAATGCAAGGCTAAGAGTTGTATCACCGAAGTGAGAGATTATACTTTATATATCTATACTGCTCTTAGGGTCAATGTAATAACGTAATATTTTAATTCCACAGAAGAATTCATCCTTATCGATTTTGAAGTCTTTCGGATCGAAATCAGTCAACTTCATTGTTTGAAATTTGGTCGTCGGATAAATAAAATTAAAATGATCTTTTGAAGTTGTTACTTTTATAGGCATCCTAAAATCCTTTACATCTGCATTCCATTTATATTTTAATGAAGTTTCAGTACCTTTTTTCGTAATGATTACTTCAAGCAGCGGAAGTTTTGTATATCGAAGATATTGCTCGAAAAAATAATCGTAGTTTGTACCGGTAGCATTGTTTATATAATTGATAATATCATCCGCATCAACTGTTTGATATGCATATTTTTTCTGAATTCCCTTTAGTATGCCGAACCAGAGTGAGTCGTTGTTTATTACATCCCGTAATGTATTGAGTACGAGTTGACCTTTATCGTACATGTCCCCGGAGCCTTCATGGTTAACATTATAAGGACCTATTATTGGCTTATTGTTTTTAACATTTTGCCTTTTCCCGTTTATATATTCAAGGGAAGCATTTCGTCCCCAGTTGTATTCAACATAAAGAGCTTCCGCATAAGCGGCAAAGCTTTCATGAATCCACATGTCTGCAATATCTTTCGAAGTAATACTGTTGCCCCACCATTCATGAGCGCTTTCATGGATGATAATAAAATCGAATTTCAATCCCACTTCGGAACTTGCACGCCCTTCGTATCCTAAAAGATAATGATTTCCATAAGCTACTGCAGATTGATGTTCCATGCCGTTGTGGGAAGACTCAATTAATTTATAACCGTCACGATAAAAAGGATATTTGCCGAAATATTTTTCGTAACAAGCCAACATCGTTTTCACTTCCTTAAAATGTTCTTTCGCTATTTTTAGGTTTTCCGGCATTACATAATAGTCCAATGTAAGTTTGGAACTGTCGCTGCTCGTATAAACATCACTAAAGTGAGAATATTTGCCGATGTTGAGTGTAACATCATAATTATTTATCGGATAACTTATAAACCAATTATATTGAGTTTGTCTGCTGGATAAATCGACTTTGCTTCTCAATCTTCCGTTGGAAATATCTTCTAATCCTTTTGGGATAGTAATGCTTAAAAGCATACTATCCGGTTCATCGGATTGGTGGTCTTTATTTGGCCACCACAAACTTGCACCGGTTCCCTGGCAAGTCACCTCTATCCAGGAATTTCCTTCCTTATCATGAGTCCAGATGAATCCGCCGTCCCACGGCGGGTTTACTGCAATTTGCGGTTTGCCTGAATAATAAAAAACAATTTGATGTTCGGTATTCTTTTTTAATTCACTGGGGAGAGTTATAAAAACCGCGCCGTAATCTCGCGTATACTTTAAAGTCGTCCCGTCTTCAAATTTGATTCCATCCACTTTCATATTAGGGAATAAATCGACCTGCATCTTTTGAAAAGCATTTACAACTTTAAACCTAATTAAATTATATCCCTTAATTGATTTGGTTGAAGTATCAACACTAATATCAAGATGATAAAAAGTAACGTCATAACACGAGCGAGGGGGGGACAAATAACCCCGGAGTGAATCCGCCTTTGTGAAAGTTCCCCAGTTATAATGCGATGGCTCCTGCGTATAGCTTAATTGAAAACAGAAAATAAAAATAAAACAAAATGACAGTAATATATTTTTCATCTTCATCTTTTATAAAATATTTGTAAAATTATTTTATAAAAATTAACAAAACTAATTGATAAACTCTAGCATCAAAATTACTCTAAATGAATCATATCTGTCCAACCAAAATAAAATTTCCTATAACATTCCTACACATAGGCGTCGATTTAATATTAAAAATAAAAGTGGTCATTAGAAGGAAATCGATTAAAAGGCATAATAGCAGCCAACGAATTTTATTGGTGGGGAAAAAATGATAAGAATGCCTTTTAACCAATTCATCGGTTTCTCAAATGCCGTTTTTGTAATGATATAAATTCTTGTTCGTATATAAATGCTAATTTGAATATGATATTGTTTAATCGGGTAGGAAGCGGCAGTGCCGCTGTCCCCTCCCCCCCGGCATACTTACGTACCACGGCGGTTTCCAATAACTTATGCTTTCACTGAAATATGGTTCATAGTGTTTACTCAACTATTTCTGATAGCAATGATTAATATGTTTTTTCCATAACACCCTGTTTGGCGAATTTTTATTAAATTATATACGGTATTATCCATATTTGGTAAAATAGCCATAAGCGTTCATCGTCAAAAATCAGAAATCAAAAATGATCATTGTCTACAAAAGAATTTTCTTAAAATATTTATACTGGGCTTTATTTATCATAACGGCAGTTGCATTTAATTCCTGCAATGCTCCAAGGAATAATCCGCTTGATCCATCAAATCCAAATTATTCTTTTGCATCGATTAACGGATCCGTACAAACATTTAGTCTGCCTTATACCGGTATTGCTGGGGTTTCTGTCCTCTGGCAACCGGGTAATATAATAATTAATTCCGATGCAAACGGGAATTTCGAAATCAATAATATTCAACCAATTGATGGAAAATTAGTTTTTCAAAAAGCAGGCTTTCTTTCTGATACAATCAACGTTACCTGGAACAAAGCCAGAAAACTAAATTATCAAATTAATTTACCAAGTATCCCCATGCTTGATAGCATTTCGATATATACTGTAGTAATAAACCAGTTTAGCCCGCCCGGTCAAAGTTACCAACTAATAATAAATGCAAATATTTCTGATAAGGATAATGACATTGATTCGGTTTACGTCCAAAGTAATGATTTGAATTTTAAGAAAGCTTTAGGCTATGATGCTTCAAGCAAGTTCTTTCAAACCACTTTGTCTACACTGGATATGAACATAAGCGATATTGAGCAAACAATCGGTTTGAATTTCAATATTATAGTTAAAGATATTTTTGGAAGACAGTTCCTTGTCGGAAGCGAAAAGGTTACACGTGTAATTAAAGATGGGGCTGTAATTCAATTCCCGGCAAACGATACTTTAATTACTTCAACACCAATGCTAACCTGGCAAAGATATACTACCGGTTATCCTTTTACTTATATGATTCAAATTTACACAAACGATTTTGCTAATTCTCAGCTCGTTTATGAACAGAATAGTATTTCATCTGATTCAATTTCTTGCCAAATTACTACACCGCTTCCGGCAAAAAATTATTATTGGGTTATCTGGGTTATAGATCAGTTCCAAAATAGATCAAGATCGCTGCCGGCTACGTTTAGAGTACAATAAAATTATTAAAGAAAATATGATTTCATACAATACAGAAAAAATTAAACTGATAGATAAAGAGCAGTTTGAAACTCTATATCAAATTAGCAAAACACTTAACTCAGCAATCTACCAGGATAGCCTGATTGGAGAAACTCTTGATCTAATTATAAAAGTTATTAATGCCGAACGGGGATTGTTTGTTAAATATAATGAAGCAGAGGATAGTTTCTCTATTATTGCTGCAAGAAATATTCAACAGGAAAATATTCAAAACCTGTCTGACTTTTCTTCCGGCATCCTTCAAAAAGTTATCGAAAGAAAAGAACCATGCTTTTACCATGATGTACAAAGTAATCCCGATATTTCTCAATTCAAGAGTATTCAAATACATAACATTAAATCCATACTCGGAGTTCCGATTTTTCGCAATGAAAAAATATGGGGAGTAATTTTAGTCGATAGCCAAATGCATAGAAAAGAATTTACCGATTCCAACCTCGTATTTCTTGATTTCTTTTCTAATTTAGTCTCTTTGTCATTAGATAAAATAAAGAAGCTTGAAGAATTACAGGATGAAAATTTAATCCTAAAAAATCAAATTCAATCCTTTATACAAATTCCTGAGCTGATAGGTAATAGCCCGGCTATGCAAAAGATGACGTCCCTTATATATAAAGTTGCCGCAACTGACGCCACCGTTTTGCTCCTCGGTGAAAGCGGTACCGGAAAGGAAATTGTTGCAAGAGCTATCCATAATTTAAGCGGAAGAAAGGATAGACCTTATCTTGGGCAATTTTGCGGATCAATCCCTGATACATTATTGGAGAGCGAATTATTTGGATATAAAAGAGGTGCTTTTACGGGCGCTGCTTCTGATAAAAAAGGTCTGTTCGAAGTAGCAAGTAGCGGCACTTTTTTCCTTGATGAAATCGCAGATATTTCTGTGGCTCTTCAAGCTAAACTTCTTCGTGTCCTGCAGAATAGGGAAATAATCCGCCTTGGCGATACTCAAGTTATTAAAGTTGATGTCCGGGTTATTGCGGCTACTAATAAAGATATTAGACAACTCTCTAAGGAAGATAAATTTAGGGAAGACCTTTTTTACCGGCTGAATGTTTTTCCGATTAAAATTCCGCCTTTAAGGGAAAGACGCGGAGATATACCGTTACTGGTAGATCATTTCATTAAAAAATATTCTGATAAAAAAATTCATATCAATCCGAAAGCAATGAAATTGCTTGAATCTTTTGAATGGCCTGGGAATGTTCGGCAGCTTGAAAATGTTCTGCAACGAGCTTTGATTTTATGTGATGATGATATGCTTACCCCTGAGCATATTATTATCGAAGAGGATGCAGATGACTTAAACTTTAACGGAACGCTTGAAGAATTTGAAAAGGCAATCTTAAAGAAGAGACTTCAAGAATTTCAAGGCAATCGCACTCTTGCAGCTAAATCTTTAGGTGTTTCTGTCCGGTGGGTGCAGCTAAAAATTAAAGAGATGGGCGGAGATCTGTAATAGATGGAAAAAGTCGCCGCCGAAATATTGTTCGATAAGTTTGAAGTTATTAATCTACTTAAAAAAGATGATTATACCGGCGTATATCTTGCAAATCATATTTATCTCGGTAAAAAAATTATACTTAAAACGCTGGATACCGATAATCTCTCCGATAAAACTATCCTTGAAAGATTCAAACGCGAAGCTAAAATACTTGCTATGTTAGACCATCCGAATCTTATAAAAGTTTTAGACTTCGGCATGTATAATAATTTCTTCTATATTTCTTTTGAATATTTTGAAAGCCGCAATCTTCGCGAAGTTATTATTAAAAACAATCTCTCCCTAAATGAAAAAATCAGTTTGATGGTCCAGCTTCTAAAAGCTCTTAATGTAGCTCATCAAAACCATATTATTCACCGCGACATCAAACCGGAGAATCTGCTTCTAAATTCTAAAAATGAATTGAAGATTGCAGACTTTGGCTTAGCGTTAATTATAAATGAAAATGTGTTAACGCATTCTTCTTCTATTGTCGGGACTCCTGGATATATGGCTCCCGAACAAATTAGAGGGGAAAAAACCTCGCAGACCGATTTGTTTGCCGCCGGTATTGTTGGCTATGAATTGTTCATGGGAGTCAATCCTTTTATAGGGAAAGACATTAGCGAAACGTTGAACAATATTTTGGTATTTGATGAGGGTAAAATTTTCGCATCACTGCAAAATTTGCCTGATAATGTCCGCCAAGCTTTAACAAATTTGCTTAAAAAGAACCTTCGAGATAGAACAAAATCTGCTCTGGAATCTCTTAAATATTTTGGCGTTGAAGAGGAAATATATAAACCTATATTACCCTTAAAACAAAAAATAAATATAAAAATTCCACTTATATTAATTTCGGTTGTTCTGCTTGTTGTCTTTTTGTTTTTTGGTTTACCGTTAATTAGTCCAAAACCGGCGCCGGTCAAATTTACAAACACTGTCAATTCTAAAGAAAACCTCATAAAAACTATTTCCGCAAATCAGTCAAACAAAATTTCTTCTGACATATCCAAGAAGGAAGCTAAAGAATTAAATAAGTCCTTAATTAAGAAAGCTGCAGAAATTCCTGCTCAAACAGTGGTGAACGTTAACTCATCGACCCTTTTAGGAAGGCTTTCTGTAGAGTGTTTCCCCTGGGCAGAGGTTTATATCGATGGTAATAAAATTGATCAAACACCACTTGTAGATTACAAACTGACCGAAGGTATGCATAAATTAACGTTTGTTCATCCTGATTTTCCATCTTATTCCCGTGAAATTAAAATTATTCCAAACAATTTGTCAACACTAAAAGTAAATTTTCCGGAAATGGTTGGATATTTAAAATGCGATATTTACCCCTGGGGGAAAATTATAATTAACGGTGATTATAAGGGAACAACTCCGCTTCAAAAACCAATTGCGCTTTTTCCCGGAAGTTATCAGGTTACTGTAGAAAATCCAGGTTTTAATCCGGTTGAAAAAAACATCGATATTATTGCAAAACAGACCTTTGACTTCAAGATGAACTTTGAATCCAACGGACAATAAAATGAATGGCATTATTGTTGATAATCTATATGTTTGAGTCGTTTACTAATTCTAAAATGAAAAAAATAATCTACATATTTATATTATTTTCCACCATTGCTTTTTCGCAGCAATCGTGGCAGAAGGTTGTTGGCGGCTCTATGCCTAATTCTGTTTATGGTGGACAGGCTGTTGTAAAAGATTCCATGATTTATATCCTCGGTGGCTTTTCTGAATCAAACAATGGTCCCGTAAATTATATTCAAGAGTACAATCCCCGTACAAATACCTGGGAAATCGTTGGAGCAATGAATGTTCCACGCGATTTCTTTGTTGCTGGTCTTTACGACAATAACATTATTTATTTCGGTGGTGCCTCTTCTTCAATGATGAACGATTCTTTGGAAATGTGGGATGGAAATTCGTCTCATTCACTTTATGGCAATGACCAAAATTTTAACAGGTCTTTTTCGACTGGTGTAGTTGCTGGCAATAATATTTATGTCTTCGGAGGTCTACATTTAGGAATGGATCAGCATTATATGTTTGAATATAATATCCCATCTTCAAGTATTGTGTCTTCATATGATTCTAATTTCACCCAAGATTTTCCGACTTGGCAGATGTCTGCTTTACTTGGAAATAACATTTATATTTTCGGCGGAGTCAGTGGGCTTGGCACCCTTCAACCTTCCATTGTTAAATTTGATACTTTGAATAAAAGCTTTTCTGTTATTTCTACCCGTCTTGATAATCCCCGCGCTCACGGAGTAGCGGTTGCTGCGGACAATAAAATATATATTATTGGAGGAATTGATGAGCATCAACAACCTCTTTCTTCTGTTTATATTTTTAACCCGAACAACGGTAATTCCGAAGATATTGGAGATGGACCAGAACTTAATGATCCTCGAACAGATTTAATGGCAGTAAATTATTATGGCTCAATTTATGTCTTCGGAGGAATGGGAGAAAATGGTCAACCCGTTACTTCAATCGAAAAACTTGATCTAATTACTGGGATTCCTAGCAACCATTCCCAAATTGTAAATGGATTTAAATTAGATAATAATTATCCTAATCCTTTTAATCCATCTACTCAAATTTCTTTCTCAGTCGGAAAGGAAAGTCAAGTCTCGATTGATATCTATTCAATCCTTGGCCAGCATATTAAAAATCTTACTTCAAAAAATTATTCAGCCGGGAATTACCAAATTACGTGGGATGGCACAGATAACTACGGTAAGCAGGTGGCAGCAGGAGTATATATTTATAGATTATCTTCAGATTATTTTACTGATTCAAAAAAAATGGTAGTGATGAAGTAATGAGTAAGATAGCTACTACTATTATTTTATGCGCCTCATTTATGCAGCTTCTCTTCGCCCAACAGAATTCCGGTTCTATTTCTTATCTTAAGGGTAAATTTGAATCGTTCGAGTATAACCAGGCAATTTCGTATGCCGATAGTTTACTCGCTCATAAAAATATTTTTAGCAGTGGGGAGCAAATTCAAATTTATCTTGTGAAAGGCGTTTCACAATTTTCGTTATCAAATAATGAGGGGGCTAAGGATAGCTTTAATAATATCCTTAAAATAAATCCCGGTTATATACTTGACTCAACAAATGTTTCTCCCAAAATCATTTCATTTTTTAACAGCGTAAAATCTGACTTTGAAAAGGAGCTTTCCTTAAAAAATGAATCCGAAAGAATAAAAACCGACACTGTTTACGTTCCCAAAATTATTAATAAAGTCGAATCGGCTGACAATCTAAAACAAGCCTTCCTACGCTCGGTTATTTTTCCCGGACTTGGTCATTTTTATCTCAAAGATAATACAAAAGGATGGGTATTGACTTCGCTAAGCGCTATAACTATTGCTTCATCAATTTATTTTATAATCGATAGTAATAAAAAAGAAAAGAATTATCTCAACGAGACTAATCCAGGTTTAATTCAACAGAAATACGATTTGTATAATTCATCATATAAAATGAAAAACATTTCTATTATTTCTTTTGCTGCTGTGTGGCTTTACAGCCAAATAGATATTCTATTTTTTCCGAATCATTTTAATTTAGATGATAATAAAATCTCTTTTAGCCCAAACTTAAATTTCCAATTTGCAAATAATCTTCAACTTAATTTTCATCTCGAATTTTAACAATTAACTTCATTCTTTTTCTTAAACGAAATACTCAAGGAATATATTCTTAGCACTGCTGTCCAAAATAATTTTAGAATTTATAATAACCTGCGAAATTATTCGGGATTCTTATTCTATATAACACACTCCAGAACAATCCATCATATTTCGTCCACACGCAATTGCCTGAACAAGCATCTAAGAGCCACATTTACGACACAAAGACCGATGACATTCTTTTGAAAATGTTCTTATATAAAATAATTATGTGTCGCTCCTCCGGAGCTTTGGTCTTTTTTTCATATTATTCTACTAATATGTTACCGCTCTGCGGTTCTGACCGCTTTACGGAGCCTGCCCTGTATGCCCCTTATGTGGGGAATCCACAATTATGAAAACCAAGGGCACCATAATTTATAATTATATAAAAAAAGCCCCAGAGGGGCGATACATTAGTAGAAATAATTATACTCCCCAAAATGCCTATGAGCCCCGGAGGGGCGAAACATTACTTAACAATATAATATTCAAATTAATATTTATATACGCAAAACAATTTATATCATTACAAAAACCAAAATCAGAAACCGATGAATCGGTTACAAGGTATTCTTTTCATTTCGTTTCCCACGAATAAAATTCGTGGGCTGCTTTTATGCCTTTTAATAGATTTCTTACAAATGATCACTATTTATTTTAATATTAAATTTTATTTTGGACAGATATGATTCTTAGATTCAATTTTGAATAATTCATCTTACACAACTCTTGGAAAATAGAAATAATGTAGTAAGGGCACTTCTAAAAACTTCAATACCTGCCTGCGGTAGAGTCTGTTGCACAACTTCCAGATGTCATATCGAAGGAGTAATCGACTGAGATATCCCACGTTCAACTTGTGTACTTAAGCTATACATGGGATTTCTCCCTCCGGTCGAAATGACATTTTGGAGTTGTGCAACACTCTCGGTAGGCAGATTCTCTGCGAACGTTGCGTATTCTTTGCGTTCTCTGCGTTAAATTTTTATAAAAGATAGTTTTTAGAAGTACCCGTAATTTAATTGATTGGTTTTTCCCAACACTCCAACATTCCATTACCCATTATAGACATATTATTGTAATGTGAGTGAAATAAATCATAGCTCCGTTAATTGTATTTTATCTACGTCTTCATATGTAATCACAATCAAATCTTCATCATTAGGATTAGGGATTTTTGAAATCCTTTCTTCCTGATTTGAAATTACTTTGAACAAAATATTTTTAACTGTTCTGGCATTACCAAAGTTCTTATCTCTTTTATCAAAAAGTTTTGTGAAAATTTCTAATAGTAGTTGCCAGGCTCCTTCATCAAACTTATAACCGTTCTTTTCGCTAATGTCTAACCCAATCTCCAAAAGCTGCCGTGGTGTGTAATCTTCAAAAAGAAATGTATTTGTAAAGCGGGAACGCATTCCCGGGTTTGATTCTAAAAATTTAGTCATCTCAACAGTATAACCTGCTACTATAACGATAAACTTTCCCTGGTAATCTTCCATCCTTTTTAAAAGAGTATCAATTGCCTCTTGTCCAAAATCAGAACTTCCTCTTGCGAGAGAGTAAGCCTCATCAATAAATAAAGTCCCTCCTAATGCTTTTCTAATTATCTCGTCTGTCTTTGCATTTGTCTGACCCTGGTATCCTGCAACTAATCCTGAGCGGTCAACTTCAACTAAATGCCCCTTTTCAAGTATCCCCATCTCTTTATATATTTTACTTAACAAACGCGCAATTGTAGTTTTCCCTGTCCCGGGATTTCCTATAAAAACTGAGTGCAAGTTTTTGGGAATGACTTTTAATCCTCGCTGCTTTCTGAGTTTTGCAACTTTCAAGCTGCTTACAAGCTTATTTACTGAGCCTTTTACGGAATCAAGCCCTATTAAATTATTTAACTCGTTTAAATACTTAATAAGAAGCTCCGGATCCCCTTCAACTTTCACCGCTTCTTTCTCCTTTTTTTGTGAAATTAGATCCCGGATGTCTTCGAGCAAAATATATTTTAACACTTCTTCATGACGTTCTTCTGCTATAATGTCAGCAACTCTAAGTAATTGGTTCTTCAATGCCCCTTCAACAAGATCGCGAACAAGCCTACCGTTGCCGAATGTTTTATTTCGGTTCCTGTAAATTGTATTGAAATATTTTTTCAATGGTTCTTTTGCATCTTCGTCAAGATAATGACCTTTGCTCTCTAATAGTTTCTGCGTAATTTGAATTAGTTCGTCGGGAGAATAATCCTCAAAGGTAAACTTTTTTGTAAAGCGCGATTGAAGTCCCGGATTGCTATTTAAAAAGTCATTCATTTCCTCTGTGTATCCTGCGGCGATAACGATAAACTTACCTCTGTCATCTTCCATTCTTTTTAGTAAAGTATCGATTGCTTCCTTGCCAAAGTCGGAGCTGCTGTCTCCTTTTTTAATCAAAGAATAAGCCTCATCAATAAACAGTGTCCCTCCGATTGCCTTGTCAATAGCTTCCTTTGTCTTTTCTGCTGTTTGACCTACAAAACTTGCAACTAATCCCTGTCTGTCAATTTCTACGAGATGTCCCTTAGGCAAAATTCCTAAAGAAGAATAAATCTCACTGAATAACCTCGCTACTGTTGTTTTACCAGTTCCCGGATTTCCTAAAAATACTAAATGCGAGGAAAATTTATCTTGAATATTTTCTCCCTGTTCGGTATAAAATCTTGCCAACTTTATAATTTCATTAATTTCTTTCTTAACACTTTCAAGTCCTGTTAGATTATTAAGCTTGTTCATCGCACTAGCTAAAGCTTCTTCGTCGATGCCGATCTTTACTTCCTTAGAAATAGAGCTTCCTAAAATGGCAAGAATATCTTCGGGGCAAATAGTAATCATTGTCTCTTTAGTTCGCTCCGCATAATCGATTTTTAATACCCGCTTACTTAGATGTAGCTTTGCTTCGTTAAAATAATTCCGGGCAAGCCGTGCATTACCAAAGGTTTTATCTCGCTTTCTATATAGATTAGTGAATTCTTTTTTTAGGAGTTCAATCGCTTCCGGTTTGATATTGTATTCTTCACGTGAAGCAATAAGGTTAAAAATTTCTAACAGTTCATCGGGGGAATAATCTTCAAAATTAAATGTGTGCGTGAAACGCGATTTTAATCCCGGATTTGAATTAATAAAAGAATTCATCTCCTCCGGATAACCAGCTATAATAACAACAAACTCGTTGTTGGAATCTTCCATCCTTTTTAATAGAACATCAGTAGCTTCCTGACCAAAGTCCTGCATATTGCCCGCTTTCTTCAGTGTATAAGCCTCATCAATAAATAGTAGTCCCCCGATGGCTTCGCTAATAACCTTCTGTGTTTTCTGTGCTGTCTCTCCGATATATTGTCCTACAAGTCCGGAGCGATCGACTTCAATTACATGACCGTTTTTCAAAAGTCCCATTGCCTGAAAAATTTTCCCGAGTAATCGTGCTATTGTTGTTTTACCTGTTCCCGGGTTTCCAAGAAATACTGAGTGCATAGAAAGATTTTCTTGCGTCTTTAACCCCAGTTTTTTTCTTTCATTGATGTACTTAAGATAATCAACAAAATCCCGCATCGATTGCTTTACACCTTGAAGTCCCACAAATGAATCAAGATTTTCTAAAAGTTCTTCAATGGATTTTGTTTCCTGAGGTTTTAATGATGAAGCTTCCACTTCTGCAGGCTGATTTATTGATGGCTTTTCCGGTTCTTCAGATTGATTCAATCCTACTTCCGTCTGTTCAAAATTAAATATATCCGAATCGCCAATTAAAAACCATCTTGTACAAATGAGAAAATTGTCAATAAAAATTTCAACTCTACCCTGACCCATATTCCAGAATCCCAGAGTATCTGCTCCCCAGCTTTGGACAAACTCAACAATCTTCCAATCTTTTTCAATTTCCATATTGAAGTTATATCTACCGACTTCAATATTATTTAATATCCAAACGGCAGTTCCTTCAAATTCCATTTTCCTGTTCTTGTGAAATGGGTTATCAATTACAACTTCAACTCCGATATATCTTATCGTCTCTTGGCAAAATTGAAGATGATAGGTTCTTCTACCGGAACGCAAATTTTCCATTAAATCATAAGTCTTAGCATGATAGACGTGGAAGAATTTATTTTCAAAAGCAATAAAATCAGTGCGCTTATCTTGAATTAAAGACTCGCCTTGTATGGTAATCTGTTCATTAGGATAATATTTAATAATTTGTTGGTAAATATTTATGAAGCGGCTATCATCCTTAAATTCTCCCTTTATTACTTCAGCTTTTTCTAAAGCAAGCCGGGTTTGATAAATACCAAGTAAGGATTCAAGTTCAAGAAGATGGGCTTCGTGATGATCTTTAATAAACGAAGGTGTGTCTAATGTATTTTTTGCAGCCCATAACGAAAACCAAAATTCCTTTTGCTTACAAGCTTCTTGGCCTTCCGGTAGCATTGAACTTTTTTTATTAAACATTCCGTTAAGAAAACTTGCATCATAACCTAAAGCTTTTCTAAACCAATCTCTAACTTGTAAGAATTTTGGATTTAAGGCTTTGTCAATTGTGACTGCTTTTTCAATTTCTTCCAATCCCTCAAAAAATCTACCGAGTCCACCAAGTGCTCTCGCTTTATTCAAATGTGCCCAGGTTAGTAAGTCGGGCTTTTTTGTAATAGCCCAATCAAGGTCGGTAATAGCGCCTTCAAATATACCCATTCGCATTAAAAGGAATCCGCGGTACAAACGGGAGTTTACATCGTTTTCTGAAACTTGCACGGCTAAGTTTGCAAGCTCCAAAGCCTGTGCAGGATATCCGTTTTCAAGCATTGCCCATGCAAGGCATGAAGCTGCATTGTAATCGTATTGTCTTTCATCATATACTGTTTTAGCAGCTACAAGCGCCATGCGGTAACGTCCTTGCCGCAAATGCTCGTATGCTGTTTGAAGCAGTTCATCTAATTCATCGGAAGTCAATTAAGAATATCTCCTGGTTGAATTTCTCTAAAATCTCTTAGATACATATGTAATATAGTAAAATATCGGAAAGTTTTTAACGCATCCCGGAGAATTCTTTAGACTACACTGTAACTCAAACAGGAGCATTCAAATTTCTATTATTAAATTCAAATAACACATGCATTTTCCAATATTCCAGAAGAATATCATTGCACAAGATAAGCTGTGTAGCTCCAGTAATATAATTTATCAAAAGTAGTAAGTGCAAAACATAAAAATTACTTGGAGATTTTTTCTTATTTGATATGTTGGTGATAGGTGAGATAATTTGTTTTAGCCAAGGCTTGTCATTGTATGTTGCTAATGATAAGCCTTGGTTTACTAACTATACTTTTCTTCGATGCTTTTAACAGCCTTCTTTAATAGTTGCTTGTTTGCCGCCTTTTGATTTTTCCAACAATTGATTTGTAGAAATTTTTTCACCTGAGAGTTTGCTTCTCAACTCCATAAGAGTGTTAAGGTCTTTATCGCTTAGCTGAGAGGTTATCGTTATTCCTATAGGATCGATTAAATATTCTTTAATTGCCTGAAATCCGCCTTTAACCGCATATGCCCTGGCATTTTTTACCTGTCGCAAAAGTGCAACTGCTTCCTGAGCATCCTTGGTGTTATTACCATATATAAGGATTAAATCATCAGGATTCCAACTGGAGTTTTGAAGTTGTGCAATGTCTTGGTTAATTGCAAGTTTTAAATGTTCCTTTGTAAATTCTTTTGCATCTCTTACGTCAATCCAATAACAATTAGCATTATTATATGAATAATATTTTGCTGCTTCAATCGGAGAAATAGTAAAAATACCAGTTTCATTAAAATGCTGCTGTTTTAGTTGAGCATCCACCACAAACGGGTTGTTTATAAAGGATGAAGTAGGGAAGAAGGCTAAAAGTAAGGCTATAAATAAACCCAAACCTACTAACGAATATTTTTTATTTAATTTAATCATTTTTACCCCAGAACTTATATTGCAATTTTCGCATTCCTAGACTGCCGAAAACTGCGAGTAGAGTAACCAAAAGAATTGCTAATCCAACGTTTACATTAAGAAGTTGGTCGATACGCCAAACACCATTAGCGTCCGAATTATAAAATTTATTCCACAGAGGATATAAATCGCCGAACAATAAACTTCCTAATAAGAATCCTCCGACAAAAACCATTGCATCAATTTTTCCCGTCACCATTGCAGCTATTGATGTTCCAGGACAGAAACCTCCCATTGCCATACCAACTCCGAAGATTAATCCTCCAACTACCATAGGTAATAAATATGAAGGAAGGAAATAGAATTTGCCAAGGTCAATTAAACCGAGAAGAGACAAACCCCAAAGACCTATTGAAGCTGTGGTTATAGCAGTGAACATTACTACGGGAACATCTACATCTTTCATGTAAAAAGCTCCGGCTATTTTCTTTGAATTTGTAAATCCTGAACGCTGTAATGCATAGCCGAATAACATACCTATCAACACAGCAAAGAGTGTATTGACTCCATCAGAAATAATACCATTTTTTACCAGTGGTCCTATCATATCCATTGTCTCCTTATAAAATATGCAACCGCGAATCCGCCTGCAAAAATTGAGAACATAAATGCCCATGCGCCTACTGAAAGTTCTGCGCCTCCGACTAATGCCTGCCCGCTTGTACAACCCCTTGCCATTCTTGCGGCATAACCGACTAATATTCCACCGGCAAGAGCATACCATAATCTTCCTTTGCTAGAAATGTTAGGTCCCTTTAACACTTCAAGCTTCATGTCTTTAGAAACCATTCCGGCTATAAAGCTTCCTATCATTACTCCGATAACTAAGTAAACCAAATAATCATCAAGAGGATTTGCACCATTAGCAAAATATTTTGAAAAATATTGACTGGATTGAGTTACTGAAGGCGACACAATGTTTTGTATTGTTGCAGCAAATGCTGTAAGAGCTCCCGATGCGCCTAATCCTCTACCCGCAATATAAAAAGTAAGAATAATACTTATTCCTATTACTATCCCGCCAAATACGGGGTCCCATAATTTTTTTTTCATAATTCATCTCCGCTCATGTCGTATACCTTAGAATTAACTTGATGGTTTGCTATGTTTTTACAATCATGTAATGCTGGCAGGTCGATACCGTCTTTTTTAAGTTCTTCTGCAAAGAACGCATGCTCTTCGTTCTTAATTTCAGTCCACCATTTATAATGATGAAAATATGCATACAATTCGTTTACCTTCCCTGTAATCATGGAAAAGAAAGCAGGCCGTTCTTCAGGGAACAGAGCCGCCATATAAACGTGAACAAATACTCCTGCAAAGACAGACATGGTGGCTACAAAATGAAGCATCATTGACCACTGTATTATTGTTGTCGATCCGATATGGAAAGCCATAATGGGACCTGTTATCATTAGTATTATTGTACTGAAAGCCACTACTACTGCATAAGCTTTTTGTCCAGCATTGTACGTGCCTTGCGGAGGCATTTCGTAGTGGTTTAGCTTGCCTGCAAGGTTTTTAGCTTTTGCGGGGAACCAGCGAATATCATCTTTGTCAATAGTTAAATCATGTTTAACAAAATCAAGAAGATAATTTTTATAACCAAATATACCATATAACAAAAGTGTAGTAACCCAAAATACTCCGATAGCAATATGAAAATGGAGCATGGCTCCTCTAGTTCCAAAAATTCCGTCCATCATGTTTATGTACCAGGTGGGTGCAAATTGTAAATAGCTTGCAGAAAGCAAAGCTGCGCCGGTAAAGATCAAAAGGAACCACGACATAGCATTTACCCAGTGCAAGGTTACACCGCCAACTCCATGTTTCTTCATAACCCTGTTTGCAAGAATTCGCTTTTCATCAAATGATAAATGCCTTGGACCTTTTAATAAATCATGATCCAGCACAATATCTTCATTTAGTTTAATATTTTTATTTTCCATCTTTTACTCCTTAATGTCACTTTCGCCTTTAAATAATTGTGTCGAAAATGCTGCAAGCTGTCCTAAGAAAGAACCGCCGATTGCCAGCCAGAATAGAGGACGCAAGACCTTTGTCCACATTTTTTGCGGAGTCGGCATGTTAGGTATTTTTGGAGGAAACGCAGCCTGAACTACCGGGAAATGATTATGGCTGTCCAGGTAATATATGTTTGGTCCAACATTTACTTTTGACGATACATTAGGTTGTGCCCCACTTGCAATTAACTGCGATACCTTAGAATTAGGATCATCTATATCTCCAAATATTCTTGCGCTTGCAATGCAGGTTGCAACACAAGCAGGCTCTACTCCTTGTTCCACTCTATCAATGCAAAAATCACACTTATCAACTTTTTCTTTAACAGGATCAATGTATCTTGCACCGTAAGGACACGCTTCAATGCAAAGACCGCATCCTATACACAAATCCTTATCAACTACTACAACGCCATCTTTTCTTTTATAAGTTGCGCCTGTTGGACAAGCTTTAACACACGGCGCATCGTCGCAGTGGTTACATAAACCCGCGTAACTTACTTTTTTAATATCAGGGTAAACGCCTTCGGGACGTAAATCGTGTACCCAGTTTCGGTAATAAGGGACCGGCACATCATAGTGCGAGCGGCAAGCCACTTCACATGCATGGCAAGCAATGCATCTATCCATATCAATTACCATTGCATATTTACTCATATTAAACTCCTAACATCCTTCTTTTATTGCCGATGCTTTTTTCTTCGGTTGAATATTAAATGTTTTGTTTTGCTCTTCCTCTTGTTGAACTCCGGATACTTTCTTTGCAGAAACTCCTGTCATGCTGACTTCAACGGTAGGTGATAGAGGTTGTTCGTCTTTTATCAATCTGACAAAATTAACTCTTAATCCTGTACCTCCACTTATGGGATCAACTGTATATTTAGAAATAAGATTGTTATCAGAAATATTGCGTTTGGTATAATCAAGTAAACCTCTGTCATTTCCTCCAAATCCGTGAGGAAGATAAACAGCGTCTGGCCTCATACCTGGCGTCATAAGTATTTTAATTTTATCCGATCTTATTCCATCCTGATTTTCTACGATAACTTCTTCATCATTTTTTAATCCCATACTTTTGCCGATAATTTCATTTATCCAAAGATGAGGCTCAGAAATTAAAGTATTTAACCATGGATTACTTTCGGTCTTGCCATGCGAATGAACCGGCATCAAGCCATAAACTAATCTAAAATATCCTTTCCCGGGATCATTTACCGGTTCATAAACTGGAATTGGATCGAAGCCAAGATCTTTCAACTCTTTTGAATAAAGGTGAACTTTTTTATCGGAAGTTTTGAATTGATAAGATTCGCCGGGTTCTAAAAACGGCTTAGCAGGGAAGGTTATAACTCCGTCTCTTTTAAGTTTTGTAAATGAAATTCCGGAATCTTTCAATTGATATCTAATAACATCTTCATAATCATTATACGGATAGTAAGCTGATAGCCCCAACCTTTTACCTAATTCCTTTGCTATCCACCAGCCGGGTTTGGTATTATGTACCCTTTTAACAACCGGCTGTCTTAGAGATACATATTGTTTGTACCACCCTGTTACGGTCATTAATGTATCGTAACGTTCCAGATAAGTATCTTCAGGTAAGATTACATCTGCATACCATGTAGGTTCTGTTGGTCTCACATCAACTACCACATAGAAATCTAGATTGTCTATAGCTTTTCTTGTATCTCTTTTAGCGGGGATACTGTTAAAAATATTCTGTCCGAATACCATCCATGATTTGATTGGATAAGGTTTTTGACTAAGAGTTGCTTTTACTAATTCTTGAGTTAATCCTTCCTCAGTGCTTGCAAGAGGGAACCGGTAGCCAGCGCCGTCAACTCTTTGTCTTTTTGGTGTTGGAGCAGCAGGAATATCCAGAGCGTTATAACTTGCAGGGAATTCAGATTTTAAGAAGTAGCCTCCTTTTTGTCCCCAGATTCCAAGAATAGCTGAGAGAATTGCTACGGCTCTTGCACGTTGTACATCATTACCATACCAAGCAACGTGTCGTCCGGGATGAATTAATACAGCCGGCTTTGCATCTATCATTGCTTTTGCTGTTTCTCTAATTACATCAGCAGGAATTTCAGTTATCTTTTCTGCCCATTCGGGTGTAAATTCTTTTACATGAGTTGTTAATTCGGAAAAACCCGTTGTGGAATTTCTAACGAAGGTTTCGTCATAGCCTTTTTTATTTATTATTTCATTTATCCAAGCTAGGACTAGCGCAGTATCGGTTCCTGGTTTTATTGGAAGCCACCATTTAGCTTTGCTTGCGGCGGTAGAAAAACGCGGATCTACTGCGATTACTTTTGCACCGTTTGCCAATCCATCAGTAAAATCTATAATTTGTCCGGTATGTATATTCTCACCAAGAGCACTGCCTATAAGAGTTATAACTTTTGCATTAGCAAGATCAAGTCTTTCCGGTGAGCCCATGTTTTCTCCGTAGGTTAACTCGTAGCCTACATCTCTTGAACCTTTGCATTGAGCAAACGAAGGAGCCGCACTATTTGGAGAACCCCAGAAACTGTACAAATCAGTTGCAAAGTAACCGGATGCTCCGTGAGCGAAAAGCCCATTTGCTTCAACACCGTACTTTTTAGTTACAGCTAGTAATTTTTCTGCTGTATAATCGAGTGCTTCATTCCAGCTTACTTCTCTCCATTTACCGCTGCCTCTTTCACCGACTCGAATCATTGGACCTTTGAGACGATCTTTTTCATAGACAAGCGCTACACCGGCGTTACCTCGAGCGCATATTTTGCCCCGGTTATTTGGATGAAGCGGGTTACCTTCTATATTAACTAATTTTCCATCTTCAACTGTAGCTATTATTCCGCATCTCCAAAAACATTGCTCGCATACACTTGGTATTCGCTCAATTTTTTTGGGTTCTGTTCTTACGGCTGCTTTAGCCTTGGAAGTTGAGGTTGATAAACCAACGGCTGCTCCAGTTCCGACAGTACCGCTTATTTTTAGGAAAGACCGCCGAGAGATTTTCTTCTCCAAGCATTACCTCCGATTCTTTATAAATGTCTAAGTTTTCAAATTGTCTAAATAAGTGAACTTTAATTTTTGATATTTATAAATATCAAAATCTTTGCCACTTATATGGGTAAATATTCATTTGTTAAACACAATCGAAGAATTAACCTTTTTCATTTAGAAGAAAAAAAACAGTAAGGTTTCTATTTGATGGGAAATTATGCGCAATATTTTTCTCGCAACAAAGATCACTATTAGCAAATGATAACTCCAAAATTTTACAGGAGATGACAAGTTTTTTTATTTTGGGCAGTACTAAGAACTATCTTTTATGAAAATTAAACGCCGAGAACCTACCTGCCGAGAATGTTGCATAACTCCAAAATGTCATTTCGACTCCCGCAATCGGGATAAACTCAGGCAGAAATCCTCATAATATTACATTTCGACTGAGCCTGTGAAGGAGAAATCCTATGTATACTCAAGTACACGAATTGAACGTGGGATATCTCAGTCGCGGAACTCCTTCGATATGACAGAAGTAAACAGCTGTCATTTCGACTGAGCCTGTGAAGGAGAAATCCCATGTATAGCTCAAGTACACGAATTGAACGTGGGATATCTCAGTCGTGGAACTCCTTCGATATGACAGAAGTAAACAGCTATCATTTCGACTGAGTCCCGCATACGGGATAAATCATCGAAGGAGAAATCCCAAACATAGCATTCTTCTCATATTAACTCTGAGACACGCCCCCCTCGTCACTTGTTACTCGTTACTAGTCTGCCAAATTTGTCACACTATTTTTTCTGCAATTTTTAGATAAGAACTAGGGGGGTGTTTTAGGCTTGGCAGAAGCTTGGTAGAGCGGAGGAGGAGTTAGACAAAAAACAGGGGAAAAAGATATTAGATAGGACAAAATGGCCGATAGCTAAAGGCAAAAAATATTTTTGTATTAGAGGAGTTAATAAATCACCTTTTGCAGGATTTCCCATTGGAATAATGGGGAAAAATAATCTATTGTAACAAGATAAGCCCCGATTACAATTTATAATATTGGAAATAATATTTTTGTTTTTTATGTCAAAATATTTTTTGTGTTAAATTTTCTCAATTTCATTGCGTTTCATTCAAAACCTGCCGGTAGGCAAGGTTCAAAATTCATAATTCAAAATTGCGGCTTGCCGCGCTATGCAATCATGACTTTTATTCCGGCATTCTGAAGATTATGCATTTCTTCTGTTGGTATGTTGGAATCTGTTATTATAACATCAATCGCAGATATAGAGGCAATTTTGGAAAAACTTCTCTTTAAGAATTTACTTGAGTCTGTTACAACTATAATTTCCTTCGAAATATCAATCATTAATTTGTTTAAATAAGCATCTTCGATATTAGTTGTTGAAATACCATGTTTCGAATCTATACCATTGACGCCAAGGAATACTTTATCGCAATATAAATTTTTAATACTATTTTCTGCCATAGGGCCAATAAACGATAGAGTAGAATTTCTTAGATTACCGCCTAATGTAATAACTTTGATGTTATCGTTGTTAACAAATTGACTAGCTATATTCAAAGCATTTGTTATTATAGTTAAATTTTTCATTTGCGCCAAGTTTCGGGCAATCTCAAGTGTAGTTGTGCCGGAATCAAGTAGAATTGTATCTTCTTCTTTAATAAGCTCTAAAGCTTTTTTCCCTATCAATTGTTTCTCCCTTAAGTGGTGAGTCAATTCTTTATTTAATTGATAATCAAATCTAACCCTTTGAGTTTTAATTCCACCGCCCCTTGTTCTAATTAATAATCCCTTTTGTTCTAATTTGTCAAGGTCATTTCTAATAGTGACTTCACTGACATTATAAAGTTTACTTATGTCGGTGACTTTAACTTGGCCATTATCTTCAAGAATTTCAAGAATTTTTACCCTACGTTCTAGGGTTGCGCTTCCTTCCGAATTGAAATTATTAGCAGCTTTCATAAACTTATCATATTATTATGTCTATTTTTTCTCATAAATTAGGTAAAGTCTTTGAAAGTAGCAAATTATTAATATTTATAATATCTAAGAAACTTATGATACCTTATGAAATAAAATATATAAAAAGGATTAAAAAGCTCTTGACAAGTATTCGCAATTTATTTATATTTTGAAAGCACAATAAACACAAGATATACTAACGAAATTTTAATAAGTAAGCACATAAAAGAAATTAAATTCTTGGAAAAATATTAAAATACATATTTTGATATTATTCTTAAAGATTTTCGAAAAGGAATTAGATAATCTATATAACAAGCTTAGGTCATCGTGACTCACCGGGCGAAGCTGTAATTAAGATAAATATTTTTTTAATATATTGCTTAAAGGATATCGCAAACCATTAAGATTTTTTAAATATCCTTTGATAATTTACCTTTCAGTCAATATCCAAATAATTTTGTTTAAAGAAAATATTATTCATGAAAAATAAAAAAACTATTGAGAGTGAATATCAATATGCAAAACAGCAGTATTCATCATTAGGCGTTAATACGAATGAAGCAATAAATAAACTTGATAAGATAAAGATAAGCCTTCATTGCTGGCAGGCAGATGACGTGGCAGGTTTTGAAACTCCTGATGCAGAGCTTGGAGGCGGTGGCATTCAGGTAACGGGCAATCATCCGGGTAAGGCAAAAACGATTGATCAATTGCGTAAAGATATCGAAAAAGTAATGAGTCTGCTTCCCGGCAAGCAGCGTCTGAATCTTCATGCTATTTACGGTGATT
>JAKBMG010000215.1 GCA_021831685.1 Bacteroidota bacterium
ACGTTGAAATCTGACCATAGTTGGTTTCATCATATATATCTTCCGGGCGTATTCCAACATAAACGTTTTTGTTCAAGTACTGAGTTAACTTCTCACTTTGAATTACCGGTATTCCTATACTTAACGTCCCCTTTTCACTGATAAATTTCAAGCCGTTATCTTCAACTATTTTACCTTTTAGGAAATTCATCGCCGGGCTTCCGATAAATCCGGCAACGAATTTATTCGCAGGGTAATTATACAAATCCAGCGGCGATGATATTTGGTTAATTACTCCATCCTTAAGTACAACAATTTTATTTCCCATTGTCATTGCTTCCGTTTGATCGTGGGTTACATATATCATTGTTGCCTCAAGCTGCTTATGAAGCCTGGATATCTCTGTGCGCATTTGAACCCTCATTTTTGCGTCAAGGTTACTTAACGGCTCATCAAATAAAAATACCTTCGGTTTTCTTACAATAGCTCTACCGACTGCTACGCGTTGTCTTTGTCCGCCCGATAGAGCCTTCGGTTTACGTTCTAGGTAAGGTTCAAGCTCTAGAATTCTTGCAGCTTCAGAAACACGCTGCTTAATTTCTTCCTTGCTGAACTTTCTTAACTTAAGACCAAAAGCCATATTTTCATAAACAGTCATGTGGGGATAAAGGGCATAATTTTGAAAGACCATCGCTATATTTCTGTCCTTCGGTGAGATATCATTAACTTTTTTATCCTCGATAAATAATTCGCCGGAAGTTATTTCTTCTAATCCGGCTATCATTCTCAAAATTGTAGATTTACCGCAGCCCGACGGACCTACCAGAACTACAAATTCCTTGTCATCTACTTCAAAGTTAATATCTTTTACTGCATAGTTCCCGCTTTCATACGACTTTGATATATTTTTTAATTGAACTTTTGACATATTGTTCCTAATAAAGTGAAATCAGTGTTGAATATATTAAAATTCAACTTGTAAATTATTACCATCTCTTTTTATTTTGACATCTATAGTTGTCAAATAATTTCTACCATTTTTCATAGCACTCCAATTTTCATATAATTTACCGTCAACAAATATTTTAACGGGCTTTTCCCGGGAAATTATTTCTGTTTTGCTATTATAATTTGAGAACGCTTTTAGCGTAAAGGAAATCTTTTTAGTAATTTGATCATAAGAGCAGACAGATAAAATCGCATTAGTAGATTTAATATAAGGTGAAGAAACATCACCCAAAATTATATTCACGTTTTTAATATTCTTTATTTCTTCAGGGACAACAAGGGTCGGGAGTTCGGCTCCACCGTAGTTAATCGACTTAACATAATTTCCCTTCCCTGTAATATTGACATTAAACTCCTGACCGTTTGCCGTTAGAGTAAAATCTGCTGACCTATTTAACTTATTTAGATAGGGGTTTAGCTGGATATTCCAATCATTTTCCTGTATTCCGAATAAATGATATAAAGAATAGATGTACCATGCACCTGCCCACATAAATTCCGGTTTATCAATAGTGCCGTAAATTTTTGGATTATGAGGATCTCCAATTCTGACCTCATACATTGCCGGCTGCCCATTCGGACTGTTCATCACTCCATCGATTGTCATAACTTTTTTAATAAAATTATAAGCTTCGTCCTTTTTGTTATCGGCAATAAGAGATAGTGCATACCAGGAATTGCCATGAGGCCAAATTCCTCCATTGATATAATAGTAGGGTGCCCCTTCTTCGTTGTCTAAAAATTTCCATATCGAATTAAGCTTTTCAAAATCCATTGGGAATACATCATATACGCCAACCTTTGGATCAAGTAATTTTTCTTTTGCAGAAGTAACTAATTTATTAAGATATTTTTTGTCGAGTAAATTGAAATGAGCTGCAAGAAGAGAACCTATATAATAATGAGTATCTTCTCCCCCCTGATTATAATAATTCATCAAATAATTTAATTTGTTATCCCATAATTTATCAACCAGGTTTTTATTTAATGAGGTAGTAATATTTTCATAATCTTCAAGCTTAGAAATATTTTTATTAAGCATTGTAGAGATATAAATATAATCGCGCAAGGTTTTTATTTCTAAAATTGTTGTATAAGCACGCGGCCCATAATTATGGCCTATGTCCCACCAATCGGGTCTGATTTCCCACATCAATCCTTCTTTCCTATTTTCAAGAGATAGGTTTAAGCTCTTGGTCAAATAAGGATACAATTTTTCAAGAGTAGCCAAGTCTCCCGAATGGCGTAGGTAGCTTGCAGCATTGATAATAAACCAGAAATGGTTCCAATTATCGGATTCGGCATACTCAGTTGTGTAAGAAGAATCCTTCCAATAATACGCATGTGGAATAACATAATCCGAGTTAGCATGTTCAATTGTATATAGCAAATCCTCCTTAACTCTAGGAAGATCAAAATTAACAGCTGCTAAATCAGTGAGCATTACATCATGTGTAAAATAAAAATTATATTCTGCAGGACACGGCATCGGTCTGATTTGCCCGTCTATATAATGTTTATCAACCGCAAGGATAGCTTTCGCCCATAGATAGGAATGATCAAGAGATTTATCATTGGTCAGAAATTTTCCATTCATTACTTGGGACAAGACATAATCTTCGTAATCATTAATCTCGGTTTGATAATTCTTTTGCAAATAATTGACAATCTCTTTTCCTTCACTCTGCTTTGAAGAACCAACGATTTGAATTATCGTCATCGCTTCCCCGGGTTTTAGATTTTTCTTATATAAAAATATAGCTGCCGGAACTCCCGGGTTTCCATTTGAGAATATTTTCCCATCTAAATTTCCGCTATGATTAAACCAATAATCATTTGAAGGATGGGATGAATAATCCATACTTCCTTCCGAGGAAAAACTTTCTGGAAGTAACCCTGCATTAGAAACAAACACTTGAGCGTTTTGGGCGCCTTCATTTTCATAGTTGGAATAAATAGTTCCGGTTGATGGATCATATTCTGTCCAAGCTTTGTCAATTAAAGCATAGGTATGGCTCGTTTTTAAAGAAGTTTCTAGATGGGAATAAAACTCGAATGGTTTTGTTGTTTTACTTTTATTTAATATGACATACTTTATAATCATTGCCGGTTTGGTTTTGCAGAATTCATAAGAAACAGAAATATTCCTTTCATTATTATCGTCATTAAACTTAACCGAATATGGGTTTAGAATATACGGAGTTGGTTTTAATCCAATCCATTGTTTTTTTTCATCGCCTATTTTTAGTCCAAGCGCCATAATGAAAGTAGTATCGCGTTTGAAGTAATCGGTGCTCATATCAATGCTATTGGCTACAGGATAATAAAAACTAATTCGTTCAGGAAGAAATGAACTATGGTGCATTTCTATGCCTACATAAGGATTTCCGACTTCGATCTGAGAATTACCCTTAAAGTGCACATCTATTTTTTTCTCTAAATCTTTTGTTTTGTTTTGACCTAACACATTAAAAAAAGAGACAGAACATAGAGAAAAAACAATGAGAAAAATTTTAAATTTCATAAACTCTCCGAAATAAATTTCAGTTAAAAATATTAGTTGATATTAGGATAAATGTTCATTTAGATAAGAAACATTAACAGATTTTACCTTAGTATTTTTTATAGAAGTCTCAGTTAATTTCAGTTTAATTTCTACTCCGGGAAGAAGGATAAAACCGTTTTGACTAAAAATAATTCCCGGGCTATCTAGTGAGACAAAGAATGCTGGTTTATTCGTTTTTAGTATAATTGATTCCTTACCTACGAAATTATATTTGACCTTTGCTTTTGGGAGGCGAAGGTGCTTCCACTCTTCTTCAACAAAATAATTCTGCTGTGCAAGAGTACCATCATTGTTAAACAACGAAACAATCAAAATATTATTTTCACCCGGATTATTTTCGGAATCTTGGACAGAAATGATTGCACGTTTCTCACCAGGTTCCACAACTACTTTTTTAAGAGCAACATCATGAACCTTTCCCTTTGGTAGACTTACAATTTGAATTTTTACCTTGCCGGAAAAATTTTCAAAAGAATTATTTTGTATACTCACATAAACTTTTTTCTCTTTCCGCTCAAATAGAATGATTTGAGGATTAAAAGCTTGCTTCACAAAGTAATAAGATAACTTGGGAATCATACTTGAATCAATCAATGACCAGCTTGATACAGGCCAGACATCATTTATTTGCCAGATTATAGAACCGTTAGTTTCTGGGATTCGTGCCTGCCAATGCTCCAGGCATTTTTTCAATGCAAAACCTTGATTCAATTGAGTCAAATAAATAAAATCATCTAATTTGTTCGTTAAAGGAAGATGTGAAGAAAGAAATTTTACAAGTCTCTCGGGCCCTTCAACTTGTTTATTATGATATTCAAAAATTTTACTTTGGGGAAACCTTTCCTCCTTAGGTAAAACATTTAAAAAAGTATCCGGGTTTGCCGGAGCTTGAAATCCGAATTCAGTCACAAAAAGGCTTTTATCATTTTCGACTTTATTATAATCGACCCAATTACTCCACAAATCCCATTGATGTCTGTTACCGCTGTTTTCAGAATTCGGATCTTCGTCATGACCAAAAGGAGTTGACTCCCAATAAGGTTGGTCTGGGTCGGCCTCACTCAAGATTGTAGGAATTACATCATGATATATTTTATAGCCCGGCATTTCTTTATATGATTTATTAAAGGCTCTATGCCAAATCCATTCATTTTCATTATTGCCGCACCATATAATTATGCTTGGATGATTTTTAAGCCGGGATACATTTTGTTTTATTTCTTCCGAAATATTTTCAATAAATTCCCGGTGCTCCGGGTAAGAAGCACATGCAAACATAAAATCCTGCCATACCATTAGACCTAGCTGATCGCAAAGTTCATAAAAAATATCATCTTCGTAAATTCCGCCGCCCCAAACACGAAGAATATTCATGTTCCCCTCTTTAGCAAGCGATAGGAGCTTTTCATATTTAGCGGCAGTTACACGGGGTAAGAATGAATCTCCCGGAATCCAGTTAGCGCCTTTCGCAAAAACCGGATATCCGTTTATTTGAAAACGAAATGTGTCCTTGTTATTTTCTTTCAAGATTAAATCTACAGTTCTTATTCCAATCTTTTTATTTATTTCATCTAAAATATTATCGTCATCCACAAGTTGAATTTGCAAACTATAAAGATGAGGATTTCCGTAGCCATTGGGCCACCAAAGTTTAATATTCTCAAGATCATATTCCTTTTGGAAAAGGTCTGTGCCGGAAATAGTTTCATTAAATTCATAGACGGAATTTAAGTCCCCAATTTTTATCTTTATATTTAGACTTGAGGAAATTGCTTTATTTAGTTTTGCTTTAATACTTACTTTAGCTTTTAAATTTTGTTCACTGACAGAGATTGTATTAAAAGAAAAATTTTCAAAACAATATTCATCTGTTTGGAGCAAATAAATTGGTCTCCATATTCCTTGAGTTAAAAATGTCGGACCCCAATCCCAGCCGAAGGAATATTGTGCTTTACGTATATAGACTCTTTCGGATCTTAAAGCAACAGGAAGCTTGCCATATTTTGACTCAATTTGTTTTGCATATATTTCCGGAGAGATAAAAAGAATTTCCAGGTTATTATTTCTTTTCACAATATGTTTTGCTATTTCGAACTTATAGAGACGAAACATGTTTTCCACAGTCCCCAGCATGGTTCCATTCAATATTACTACCGCTGAAGTATCAATTCCCTCCATTACAAGAAATATTTTTTTGGAAGGGTCATAGTCTTCAGGGAGGTCAAATGAAGTCTTATATGTCCAATTTTGTTTCCCGATCCATTGTAACTTAATTTCATTATCGGAATAAAAAGGTTCAGGGATTAACTTATGATTGAGCAAATCTGTTTGGACAGTTCCCGGAACCGTAGCATTAAGCCATTGTCCTTCCTTTATTTTATTTTTAAGCTCTACAGGTATTTTCTCTTGCGTTTTTTTTAAGGAAAATTTCCAACTATCATGTAATAAATATTTTTTCTTCAAATTATCTCCTACTTAATTAGTATCATTTTTTTTACAAATCGTTGTGAGTTCGTTTTTAACACATAATAATAAACCCCGCTTGCAAAATTACCTGCATTCCAGGTAATAGAATGGCTACCCGCCGTAAAATATCCTCCGGCAATCGCTTCAACTTTTTGTCCAAGCATATTATATACATTCAAACTTATATTAGAGCTTTTATTAAGCTGAAATGTTATCACAGTACTTGGATTAAAAGGATTTGGATAATTTTGCATCAGTTCATTTTCTTGAGGAATTAAATTTAAATTAGAGGCAATGCCGGTAGTATTTAAATTGTACAAATTTAAAATCTGCTGCGGTGTAAGTGCATAATTAAAAATTCTTATATCATCGAGAGATCCGTTAAAATTATTTGAATTATTATAAGGTAGCTCCTGTCCAAAAGTTAAAGCAATATTTGTTTGGAGAAGTGAGCCTGACCATGAAGAAAATGAATCAAGATTTCCGTTAAGATAAATCTCATAATCAGAGCCACTGTAAAGAACTGTAACATTATACCAGATACCTGTAGACAATTTTGTTTCCGAATCAAGATCAATGATTCCGCCATTTTTTGTGCTATTTGTTTTTATTGTCCATCGTAGGAGATTATTCGGTATGATCGAAACTTTTAGCCTACTATTATAGCTGCCTTGAGATATGACATACTGTTCGTTTCCATTAAAAGCAGAAATCCTCATCCAAAAATCTATAGTAATTGCATTTTGGAAATTCAAGCTTGGAGATGACGGAACAAGAATATAACTTGTTTTTCCATCGAAGTAATAAGCTCTATTTAGATTTTCAAATCGGTCACTGGTTGATATAGCACCTTTAATTGTTCCGTTATTATTGTTACCGCTAACATCGTTTGCGTTCCCGTCAAAAGGATAATATGCCATTAAATCCCCAGTTGTAAGGGCAGATAAATCTCTTACTTCAACTTCGAGACTATCGGTTACAATAGTTCCGTGACCGTCGCTAACTGAACATCGCATGTAATAATTGCCGGGTGTATTCGGGGCTGTCCAATTTATTGAAGAACCACTGCCAGAAATAATTCCATTAGAGGAGAACCAGGAGTATGATAAAGAATAATTACTGCTGTCGCTTGCAAAACATGTAAAGATTGAAGTAGAATCAATATTGATCTTCCTTGGTGAAGCAGTAATTTTAGTAATCACGGGATGGTAATAAATAGAATCTAAAACAGTTAAAGTATCTGCAACAGAGTCTTTCAGTCCATAACTATCAGTTACAATACAAGATACCTCATAATTTCCCGCTGAATTTGGAGCAATCCAATTGACCTGGCTTCCAGTTCCAATTAATGTACCTGCTGATGTTTTCCATGTGTATGCCATACTATCGCTATCAGGATCAACCGCAGTACAATACATTTTGACTGTATCACTTTTTAAAATAGTACCAGCAGCGGGAGACAAGGATCTAATTCGCGGAGGGTAGTTCGCTACAACATTGTTTGACTGGTAGTCGACAACGACTCCGTTTATTAAAAATTTCTTCAAGTTATAAGATTGAATTCCTCCAGCAGGAGCTAGAACTGCAAGCACGGCAGAATTTGCCGGTATAGTAATATTTGTCGAACCTGCCACTCCTTGTGCTATAAAAACCTTCGATACTACATCATATATATCAACAGTATTACTGCCGACATTTATTATAACCGATTTATCACTAAGATAAGGATTGTAATAAAGATAAGTTGGATAAGCGGTATCGTGGAAATAATCCGTTTTCAAAAGATTAAGCTGTAAAATACCCTCTACATTTGTAGTGTCTATTATGCCGCCCAGAATCCCCACGTGTGATGAACTATAAAGAGAAAGATTTGTCAATCCCCAGCCGCCACTTTCAGCATCACCGGAAGCGAAGGGCGATATAGAACTTGAATTTAATGAATACTGATGCATTGCTTCATGAGCAATATAAGAGTTTGGATCGTACTGGTCTGCCCAGCTTTTACTTGCAGTGTCCTGATTAGCAGCAGGCAAATATTTAGGATAAAATAAACGTGAAGCGTTTGCTACATTCAAGACCCATTTACCAATGGCTCTTGCAAATCTTGGGTCATATCTAACCATCGGAACTAATGCACCAACTTGTTCGAATCCATTCATTACAAATGCATAATTATTACTATAATTTATTTCGCCAATTAATCCGTCGCAATCCAAACCTCCCCAAGTTGCATAATTTGGATAACTTGCATTTGACATGGCACCCCAATTTCTTAAAGAAGTAATATTAAAACACCAGTTTATTAATTTAGTAATATCATAATTAGTCCCTAATTCCGCGTTCATTCTTGCGGCTGTATAAACTCCGTATGGCAACTGGATTTCATAAGCGGGGTTGTTGTTCCAATTATTTAGGAACTCCATAGCAAGTTCGGCGCCTGTGCGATATTTAGCAGAGCCAGTTTTGATATAAGCATTATATAGCAACCATGCGATAGCACCAGCGGCTTCGGGTTCATGCGGTGTAGCGTCAGTTGGCGTCATTGTAGGAATATCCCAGCCTCGATGATCCATGTTGGGTAATTGCCATGGCGTTGTACTCCCACCCATTGCATTAACAGCTTTCAACCATTGATCAGCTACACTTATAAACTGACTATGAAAGTCGCCAACATTTGGATATAAAGAATAAAGCTGGTAGAAAAAGACATTAGGCATTGTTTCGTACCACCAATCATCATTTGTCAAATCGTTAGGCTGATTTTTATAAACATTTTGTCCATTTACTTTATTAAACCATTCCTGAGCCATTTCAACCCAGTTATAGCCGTTCTGATTTGACTTATCAATTCCAACCAAAGACGCTCCGACTAATGCTGGGATACAATTTATTGCTTCGGCGGAGGCAGGCGCAGTTGTCCCGACAACTGTGTGAAGTCCAAATCTTGAACCGGAATAATTTGTAGCGTTGTTATCCGTCCAAACAAGAGGCAGATAATTTCCCTGCGAGTTCAAATCAAAAACCAACGAATCATAACCAAGCGCAACTTCTTTCCAGTTCCTCATCAAATAAGGAGTAGGCATGTTTGGCATATTATCAACTTGAGGAATATTTATTTGCTGCGGGAATTCAATACTATTCATAATTAAAATAATTATTATACTAAAGAATATTTTTCTAAAAAGATGATATTTAAATTGGTTTTTCATAATGATTCATTAAACTATCCCCATATATTCAATTATTTATTTAGAATTAGCGCCTATATGTTCGTTATAATAATTCCACACAATTTTTTTAGCAATAGGATTTTGATCAATCGCGAGCATAGAAAATAGGGCTTCGATAGTTGACTCCGCGCCGCTATTCATATTGATTTCATTTTCATTATTTATACCATCAAAACAAACCCCGGTATTGATATTATACATCGGTTTACCAGCCGGATTTTTTCCAAAGAACCAACAACCTAAAAGCCCGGCTACCGTTCCGGAAGCAGCGTCTTTCGTAGCAATATAAGACTTACAACTTGCCAAGATCATAGGACTTAATCCGTATGCTATTTGGCCAAATTTTGAACTATCTTTATAGACCACTGTATCTTTGACATGTTCCACAGTGAAACTGCTCATATAATTTGCTTTGATCAGGTAAGGATAAAAATCCCAAATTTCCTTTTGCGCCTTTTTTATATATTCATGATTATTCAACATTATTCCTGCATCGATTAAAGCTTCCGCCTGATTGTTCCCCCACATATGCCATGTATTCTGCCAGCTTAAGAAAGCATAATGAGGTAAATAAGAAGCATCTCCTGCCTGCATTCCTTCTATTCCGGTGCATAATCGGATCGCTTCATTTCTGACTAACGTATCATTAGTAGCTTTGTAATATGACAGAAATCCTTTAACAATTACAGCAGCTTGATCAGCGGCAGTCCCTAAAGGTAGCCACGTAGGCAACTTAAAGCCACTGAAGTTTTGAGTTGAATCAGACTCATTTTTGACCAACCATTTTTTTGTCACTTTGACTGCTTTTTCAAGCTGAGGTGAAATTGCGGCAGCAAATGATTTATCATATTTCAAGAAAAAATTATCTGCTTCAGCAAGCGCCCAAATTGCCCGCCAGCTCCACCAATTTGGCTCTGCAACACTTGTTTTGTAAGTTGTATTTTTTGAATAATCTCCGAAAATAAAATTGTTAAAGAAACCATTATCTGATTGCATATAGAGTAAAAAGCTCGTCAACATTTTAATTTTATTATAAACAGAGGAGTCATGAGAAACTTCATAATACTTTATATAAAAAATATCAGCTCGAGCAATATCGTCAACGCAGGCTATACCTTCGCCTGGCGCGTCAACATATTTATAATCAGGATAATTCGAATAAATATGAATGATTCCCATCTCTTTACCATCAACATTTATTTGCTGATAAAGATGGTCAAGGTGAGAGGTATTGACCAGTGATTTCGATCCATTTTGCTGCGAAAATAAAACAGAAGTTGCCATGAAACAGAAAAGGAAAAAGAGTTTCAAAGAAGATATTTTCAATAAATTATTTCTCATAAAATGCCTTTAAGTTTAATAATTATTTACAGATGGAAAGTAAATAATTTACCGAAGTTTCAGCAAGACAGATGTTAGTATCTGCACCGGAGTAATAAATTTTTACAGAGCCATTATCCTCAACAATCCAGCCGTTTGAAAACACTACATTGTTTACATCGCCAACTCTCTCATAATCTTTCTCGGGAGCCAATATAGGCTCACTGCTCTTCCCTTTGACAACCCATGGTTTTTCAAGATCGAGTAAAACAGCTCCTAGTTTATACATAGAAGAAATTCCAAAACCTCTAACACCATGATAAAGTGCGAGCCAGCCTTCTTTAGTTTTAATAAACGGAGTTGAAATACCTATTTTATCGGCTTGCCAGGTACCGGATTGCGGCTCCATCAAAAATTGAGGATTTCCCCAATGAATTAAATCAGGACTTTTACTTATCCAGATATCTTTACGGTTTTCAGCTGACGGTCTGTCAACCTTCCAATAAAATCCACTTATTTTTTCAGGGAGTATAACACAATCCTTATTAGAAGGAACGCTAATTGGTCCGAACGTTTTATATGTTTTAAAATCTTTTGTCACTGATAAAATAACAAGAGGCATGTATTTAGAATAGCCGGTGTACGTCAAATAATAATCACCCTCAATTTTTGAAATACGTGTATCTTCTATTCCCCATTCTACATATTTAGAGTAATCACCGTGATCTTTAGGCGTAAGGCAGGGTTGATTTTCAACAGTAAACTTAATCCCGTCCTTGCTTCGCGCAAGGACAAAGGAAGATCGTCCATTCGGCATTTCAACTCTGCAAACGAGTAAATACTCATCATTAAATTTAATTGCACCCGGATTAAAAATACTATTTACTCTGAATGGGACATCTTCCACAGTTAAAATAGGATTCTCTTTGTATCTAATAATTTCCATAATTTACCCACCATATTTGGTTTAAATAATTAATAATTTTATTTAGCATTTGTTAGCTCATCTAATAATTCAGTTAATTTTACTTTTGCAAAACCTGTTGCTGAATCGGACATTGCATACGGGATAATCAGATCTCCATTATGAACAAGTGATCCGCAGGTATAAAGAACATTCGGGACGTATCCTTCCCTTTCTTCTTCATTTGGTTCAAGAAGAGGTTTCTTAAGACTGCCTAATATTTTAGAAGGGTTGTCTAAATCAAGAAGCATTGCTCCGATTGTATATCGTCTGAAAGCACCCACAGCATGAGTAATAAGGAGCCAGCCTTTTTCTGTTTCAATCGGGGAACCGCAATTACCCATCTGAATATACTGCCAAGATTCTTCAGGGGATTGCAGCAAATCATATTTTTCCCATTTGAATAGATTATCCGAGAACATAATTTGTAAATTTTCACCGCCCTGTCTAGAGGTAATGACATATTTACCATTAATTTTTCTTGGGAATAATGCCATTCCTTTATCTTGGATGCCCGAACCGTGAAGAGTATGAATTTCAAATTCCTTAAAATCTTTTGTCTCAATTAATTGTGTTCGGAAAGAAAGGCCGTTATATGCCGTGTAAGTTCCAAAGTACTTTGAACTGCGGTTATCATCGATAAATTTAACGAACCGGACATCTTCCATACCATGTGATTCACTATTAGAATTTGGAAAAATTACCCGTTCAGATATTGAGGTTATTTCAGGGAATTCAATTTTATAATTAGAATCCAACAAATCCCAAACTTGTTGAATCCGGCCAGCATAAATTGAAGCATCATCTTCGCCCATTTTATCTAAGATATTTTTTGCTTCAGAGGGGGTAAAAGTTTCCGGGAACTTTTTAATAAATTTTTCGTTATTACTTTGCAGATTATCTGCTAGAAACTTCCTCGTAAATTTTCTATTGTCATTTTTTTTAGGCAAAGTTGAAAACCTTGATTCAGAATCAAAGTGCACATCATTATTCTCGTCAATAATTCCGGACTTAAATTCAATCGAAGATATATGTCCTTCACCGGTTGCACGCAGACTAAGTATGAAGCGCAACATTCCTGGCTTTAAGGAACCCTGGTCGGGATGAGGGACAATCGAGGGATTAAATAACGAAGCAGCTTCGATTGAATATTCTTTCGAGAAGTAAGCTCCAAGTAATAATTTTTTCTCTTCGGTAATACTGTTAGTATCATTCAGAAATTTTTCTATATGCGAATAATTTTCTAAAAGGATATCTTTAAAGAATTGGTGCCTTGAACCGAAATTTTTTATATAACCGGCCAATTCTGTTTGAATTTCATTTTCTGATAATGAATTTATTCTGTTAATAATATTTTTAATTCGGTCGGGTCTGCCGACATCAAGATATTGGAGAACAACTTTATCCGGATTTGCTTTAAATATTTTTTTAATTCGTTCAACGTGCATATAATTTTCCTTATTCTTTAATACCAGCAGAGGCCATGCTTTGAATAAAATATTTTTGGAAGAATAGATAAGCCAATACAATCGGCAGAGCAAGCAAAGTAGCAGCGGCGAGCTTTACACCTAGCTGTGATTCAGCGGCGCCGCCTACCGCGAATAAAGTAACAAGTTGCGGCAAAGTCATTAAGTGTTCATTACGAATAACGATAAGAGGCCACAGTACTTCATTCCATGAAGCCATAAACGTGATTATTCCTATAGTAACTAATGCCGGTATCGAATTTGGCCAAAGTATTCTGAAGATTATTTCTATATCACCGCAACCGTCAATTCGGGCTGCATCAATTATATCCTGAGGTAATGTTTTAAAGTATTGGCGAAACATTATTATAGCCAAAGAGTTCATGAGATATGGGACTATTAAAGCCCAGTAAGTATCAACCCAGCCGAATTTAACCATTAAAATGTATTGTGGGATTAAAGTAATCTGGAAAGGCAATGTCATCGTAAAGATTATAATAAAGAATATTAGATTCCTTCCCTTAAATTCCAATCTTGCAAGGGCATATCCCACCATGGAACCAAAAACCAGAACTCCAAAAGTTATACACAATGCAACAAAAGTACTGTTGAATAATGCTCTTGCAATCGGAATCTTGCTAAGCATTGCTGTATAACTATCAAACGACAATGAAGTAGGAATAAAAGTTAAATTTCCGATTTGGTTTTCAGGAGACAATGAAGCTACCACCATCCAGACGAATGGATATATAAATGCCAAAGCAGCAAAGGACAGGAATATGTAAAAAAGAAATTTCTTCATAAATTTTTATTCTTTTTCAATAAATTTCTTCTGAATCATAATAACAGATAAAATTAACATCGCAAAAAACAAACCAAGCGTTGCGGAATAGCCCATATTATAGAAGAAAAAACCTTGTTTGTATATATAAAGCACAGCGGAAAGAGTGCTATTTAGTGGACCTCCGCCGGTCATAATATAAGGTTCAATAAATAATGAAAATCCGCCTATAGTTGATAAAATAACAACCATAAAAATTGTCGGGTTAATCATCGGAAGGGTAATTTTAAAGAACTTCTGAAAACGATTAGCACCTTCGAGATCTGCAGCTTCGTAATAATGTGCCGGAACTGTTTGAAGCCCGACTAAAAATAGAATAATATATAGACCGACATTTTTCCATGTAGCCATTATTGCTATCGAAGGCATAGCCCACGCAGGATCGATAAGCCAACCAACCCTGCCCAAACCAATAGTGGTTAGTATTCTATTAAAAAGTCCGGTATCAAAACCGTAGAGCTGCTGCCAAATAATCGTAACCACTACTCCCGACACAATCACCGGAAGAAAAAAGGCAGCTCTGAAAAATCCCAAAAATTTAATTTTCTGGTTAAGTACAATAGCTAAGAAAAGTGCCACAATGATTTGAAGTGGGATATGAATTACTAAAAAAATTAAAGTATTGACTAATGATTTAAGAAAAAATTGATCGTGAAATAGTCTTATATAATTATTTATTCCATTGAATTTCATCGGAGATATTATATTCCAAGAGTTAAAAGTCAGGACGATAGAAAAAATTACCGGGAAGGCGACAAACACCAAAAAATAGAGTAGGTAAGGCGATACTAATAAATATGGTACTAATTTTTTCTTCATCATCTTTAACTTTATTTCAGATAAAGAAGATTAACTTCTTTTGCAGCATCATGGATAGCTTCAGCCGGTGACTTCCTACCGTACACAACACTTTCTTCATATTCCTGAGAAATAATATCAAATACTTCAGTTAGATTAGGATATGGGTCAGTTCCTCTGACATATTTAGACTGTTTGGCAAACTCCAGCATTTTCGGATTTTCCTTAAAGTAATTTGCAAAAAAAGTATCTTCATCCAACATTTTTCTCCTGGGAAGCTGATTCGAAAATTCCAATAACTTTAGATCATTTTCTTCGTCGGTCATAAATTTTATAAACCGCCAGGCAAGTTCCGGGTTAGGGCAAGTTTTAAATATTACAATATTTTTCGGATCGCAATAAGTATATACAGGTCCTGTATGATCATCAGGGACAGGCATAGTTGAAAAATCATAAGTAAAACCTTTGGGTTTAAATTTCTCCGTATGAGCAATTTCCCAAGGACCGGTAAATCTTGAGGCAATAGTACTTGACAAAAAAACATCCTGCTCTACCGAAAGTCTTTCTTTTGTAAAATAATTTTTCTTATAAAGATTTTGCAAAAAAGCAAAGACCTCAATTGCATATTTATTGTCGAATGCAGCAGTATCGTCTTTAATCAAAGGAGCTCCGCCCGAAGCGGCAAGATATAATGGATAGAAATCAAAAAAACGCTGCCACCAAGTAACTTGCACCTCGCAATAGCCAAACCATTTTTGCACATATCCGTTTTTGTCAGTATTCTCATCCCGGAATTCTTTTGAAGCCTTATAATAATCGCTGTAATCTTTAGGAGCATCTGATAATCCTAGTCCCTGAATAATTTTTTTATTATAAATCATCATAATAGGATTAATTTTCCAAGGAATTTGATAAATATGCCCATCAGAACTTGTCACTTCTTTTATAACAGCACTGTCGCATCTTTGATAAATATATTTTTTAAAACCTTTCAATGTATCAAGCGCAACAAGTACTCCAGCTTTGGCATAATCTTCCACATTTCCTTCCCACATATTAGAATAAATATCAGGAGTGGTTTTACCAACGACTGCAGCTAATATTATTTCTTCGCTCGATTGGCCTTCAGGTACAGGCTGGAATGATATTTTCTCGTTACTGTTCTTTTCGTTCCATTTGTCTACAACATACTTAGCAAACTGGATTTCCTGGGTATTATTACTCGACCAGTAAATCAGATGATCAGGATTTCTGTTATTTCGACTGCTGCATGAAATGCCGGCGAATATAATAACAAGGCTAAAAAATATTTGGACAATTACTTTTTTTTTCATGGACATATTTATCAATTCAAGTTTTAATGCCACTCGCGCCAGTTAAAATCAATTGAGGGATATGCAGGATGAGGGAATATTCCTCCCTTCCTTACGATATAGGTATCAATTGCATGCGGATTATCATCATCCTGAACCGTAATCTTATCTAATAATTTTTTATTGATTGATATTTTATATTTTGTTTTCAACTTGTCCAATATTTCGTTGGTTTTATCAACAATCTCTTGTTTTTTATCAAATATTTTCATTCTTTGAGCAGGTGATTCTATATTTAGCCCAACAGAATTAGCAATCTTATCTCTCATAATTGAATAAACTATTTTATCTTTCCACCATGAAGACTGCTGTTTAACAATCCCCATATTTTGAAGACCTCTACCGTAAGCTCTTCTTGTCAATAGATTATCGCGAACCATCTGCCAGATTAAAGATTCCAACGAGGCCGAAAAAGAATTGAAATTAGCTTGGTTAAATTTTAGGTATTCATCTCTAAGTCTATACCAGTTAATAAAATTTGCCATGGTAAACGTTGTATCATTTAACACTACAAGCGGGGTTTTCCCCAGGTTCTCATCGTTCAACGAATCAAAATTTTGAGCTTCACTCTTCATTCGTTTATCAAGATTCCACTTTGTATAAAGATTTGGAGGGAGTTCATAACTTCCCATATAAGAACGAAGCAAATCAAAAGCCCGAGCCTGTATAACAGGGTTATGGTTCAACATCATATTATGCACATAGGCATCAGAAAGGCTATCCATTTGCTGCATCTCTAACGCCGTGCTGGCATCATATTCATCTTTCTGCAACATCGTAGCGGTGACGATTTCATTTTTCCAGATGTCGGTTATCATAACAATGTACCACCCGTCCGGAGCTTTTACCGGAGGCGATATTTCATTTACCTTAAGAGTATCAACAACTTTAGCTAACTGCGGATTCCTGATTGACAGTTTGAACTTATCAATTTTCATTGATCTTTGATCATAGAAAATAGAATCATTCAACTGCATTTTATAAAGTGAATCGAAACTAATTTTGTTGCTTAATCCCGATTCAAAAAATGAAAGTGAATCGTTGTTCGGAGCATATAACCATTTTATATTGTAAGTGAACTGTTTGTCTCTGACAGCTTCATTAATTTTTTCCTTAGGGATTTTTACATCTTTTTGAATGTCTTGTTTAAAAAGTTGTTCGGTAGTAAGGTCACTTTGAATAGCTTTATAAAGTTCTTTTACTCTTGCCGAATCATTATAACCTTCCGAATAGCCATCAAGAGCAAGAAGCTTTTCGTCAAGCAAATACTTAAGATAAATATCCTTTGAATCTTTGATTTTTTTATAAAATGCAGGTCCGAATTCATAACCGCTTATGAACTCCCTAACAGTAATATTTTTGTTTCCTACTTTTGCAAGGACCTCATCTCCAATTTTTGATTTGAAAGCCGTATCAAAATCAAGTATCGAAGTTGAATCTTTATCCGCCGGATGGACATTTGCCACTATAAAAGTTGTGCTTAAAAATAATAACAAGCCAAGAAGGACAATATTTCTGTTCAAATCTTTC
>JAKBMG010000139.1 GCA_021831685.1 Bacteroidota bacterium
ATAAAATGATTGATTTGGAACTTGTCCGGAATGAAGCTAAAGCCAGCAGCTATGATATAAATATTGCTAAAGGCGAAAAACTGCCGCAGCTTTCTATAACTGGAGATGCAGGTGTTTTGGGAGTAAAGCCAAACAACATAAAACAAGACGCCGGTTATTCTTTGTTCCTCTCGTTTAACGTACCGCTGTTTACTTGGGGACGAATTGAAAGCAGAATCCAGCAGGCAGAGATTACACAAAAGCAGGTTTTAACGAAAGTTGCTCTAACTGACCGTTCGCTTCAAACTCAGAGGTTTTCTATATTAAGCGAGATTGAACTTGCAAAGAAGAATATGAAAAACTATCAATCGTCTATTAAAACAGCAGAAGAAAATTATCTTTCATCGGAGGCACGATTTAAGGGAGGAAGCGGTACTAACCTGGATGTTCTTGACGCGCATCGTTTGGTTATTCAGGCAGAATCAGATTATAATAATGCTGTTTTACAGTATCAAACAGCCAGTGCAAGTTTGTTGCGATTATATGGTATGTAAAAGCCATTTATAAAATAATGAGTATATACAAATTGGAATTTTTTTATTAAATATATTTGACAAATGATGAAATCAAGAAATAAAAAATTTATTGCTGCAATTTTCGTTTTAGCCGCATTAGTAAGCGGCTGCTCCAATGACGCTAAAGAAAAACCTATGCCACCGGTAGTTGTTCAGGTAAAAGTTGACTCTGTTAGAACAGGAAATATTGAGCAGACAGTTACTGCGACCGGTCAAACTTCCGTTCAAAAGGTATTTCAAATTACTTCTCCTCTTGCGGGAGTAATTGTAAAGTTTAAATATTACAACGGCGATATAATCAACAAAGGCGATGAAATTTGTTTGATCAGGACAAAGGAATCTCAAGCCGCAATCACCGGTGCTGAATTATTATTAAGGAACGCCGTTACATCCAAACAAAAAAGCGAAGCTGAGGCTGAGCTAAATGCGGCAAGAAATAATTCCAATGAAGTAAAGATAACAACACCGTTCACAGGTATTTTAATCAAGAAAATGAAAAATGAGGGAGAAGTTATTGCAGAAGGCGAGCAGATTGGTGCTTTGATAAACGATGCTTCAATAATTTTCATTGCTAATGTTCCTGCAGCTTCTATTTCAAAAATTAAAAAAGGCGAAAGAGTATCTCTTAAATTTGCTTCCCATGAAGGAAAAGAATTTTTCGGAACCGTAAAAACAATCGAACCATCAGTTAATTCGGCGGATCAGACAATACCTGTACAAATTCAATTTAACGGAGAACATAAAATATTTGAAGACGCTCTTTTCGGAGAGGCTTCAATTTTTACAAACAAACTTTCCAATCAGCTTGTAGTTCCGATTAAAGCTGTTCTGCATAATGATGAAGATAATACAAATTCTGTTTACTTGGTTAATTCTGATTCAATTGCATATAGCGTTAATGTGGAAGTAATTCAGAAGGGTGATTCAACAGCTGCAATTTCTTCGCCTTCGATTAAAAAGGGAATGCCGGTAATAGTTGAGGGAAGTTACGGCTTGCCCGATTCAACAAAGGTTAATGCCGTCTCTTACGGCGGGCGAGCAGCAAGATGAACATATTTTCCTTTGCAGAACGTCATGCTAAAGCAGTAATCTTTGGTGTTGCGCTTTTATTTATTGCGGGTATTTATGCTTCAATTAACTTACCTGTTGCTATTTTTCCTAACATTGACTTTCCCAGAATAGTTGTACTAGTAGACAACGGAGAACAGCCCGCTCAACAAGTTATGATCACTTTAACTAAGCCGCTTGAAGAAGCTATTCGTGCGGTACCGGGAGTTCGCGATGTTCGTTCTACAACAGCAAGAGGATCTGCGGAAATATCGATTAACTTTGACTGGGGAACGGATATCATTCAAGCGCAGCAGCTTTTGCTCGCTCAAATATCTTCAATAAGAAATCAGCTTCCATCCACTGCTAATATTAATGTAGAAAGAATGAACGCTACTTTCTTTCCAATTATGGGATATGAAATTACATCGGACACTCACAGTCAGGTTGAGCTAAAAGATTTAGCGCTATATACAATTCGGCCCATCCTAAGCAGAATAAAAGGGATCTCTCAGGTTGTGGTGGTGGGTGGAAGAACAAGAGAATTTTTAGTTACCGTTGATCCCCTAAAAATTGCTTCCTATCATTTAAGCATTCAGCAAGTATCGGACGCTATAAAAAACACTAACATTGTTAGCTCTGTTGGATATATGGATGAGAACTATCATCTCTATCTCACTCTTGTTGATGATTTGTACAAAACGATAGACGATATACAGAACACCGTAATTTCTACTCAAGGCTCTACCCCGATTTACTTAAGAGACATAGCATCAGTAACCCCTTCGGAAAAGGATAGCTATATTAGAGTAACGGGCAACGGTAAGCCCGCAGTTCTGATAAATATTGTTAGGCAGCCGAACGGCAACACAGTACAAATTGCAAAAGATGTAAAAGCAGCGCTGTACAATTTGAAATCTCAAATTCCTTCCGGCATTTCTATTAAAAATTATTACGATCAATCCGAGCTTGTTCTTGGATCGTTCGGTAGTGTTAGAGACAGCATTGGAATCGGAATATTGTTTGCAATAATTGTGCTTTTGATTTTCTTAAAAAATTGGCGGGTAACTTTTGTGGCAGCAATTATTATTCCTGCCACGGTATCAATTACTGCTGCGCTTTTAATGGTTACAAATCAAACGCTTAATA
>JAKBMG010000134.1 GCA_021831685.1 Bacteroidota bacterium
AAACAGGCAAATGCATGGCAGAAGCATCGAAATAATAGGAACGCAAAAATTAATTGGCAATTTACGACGAAAGATGCTCGCATAAAATTATTGCGTCTTTATCCGACTTTGCAGAGTTGACATGACACTAGGTGTAATAAATAATAATTTTGTCATGAATTTGAAAATTATTATCGGAAAATACTACCACACGGATCGGAAATAGAAAAAATACATTTTGATAAAGCATTATATGATTACACAAATTATTTTAAAAGAACTTTCTGGCAATCTTCTACGCCTTCAATTGACTTATTCCTTTCCCGAAATCCCGTACACGAAATTATTGGTAAAACTTCCATATTATTATGTCTAATTGAAGCTGAAAAGAATAATTTTCAGAAAGGCATTAAATTACCTGAGGAAAACTGGCTTGAATATTTATTTAACAAAATGACCGAAGCTTTGACTGGTCCGGAAGATTATAAGTTACTAAATACAAACAATATAAAATTCATAACTTTTAACTATGATAGATTGTTGGAAAATTTTCTTGCTGTATCAATGCAAAACTCATTCAGCCATTTTCGAAATGAAGTTTTGGAGAAAGTTAAACAAATGTCAATTGAACATGTTTATGGCAAGTTAGGACTTCTTCCTTGGCAGGCTGATCCTTCAAATGAATCGAATATTTTTAATTATGGTAATGACTGCACCTATTATCAAATAGAAAAATTTATTAAAAATTTGAAATTGATACAAGATAGGGGAAGTCTAGAAAATGTCCACATTAAAGAATGGATAAAAAATGCCAGAAGAATTTTCTTCCTTGGATTTGGATATGCTGATGAAAATTTAAAAGTTTTAAATATTCCAGAAATATTAAATCCCAATCAAGAAATTTATGGTACAGCATTTGGAATGAGTAAAAAAGAAATATCCAAAATCAAAGCTAAATTTACTAATTTAGAACATGATACATCTTATATTTTAGATACGGATTGTTTGACCTTATTACGAGAATATTTGTGACACATGTTGGAATAACTGTCGGCAACCATCTTATTCCCAGGATAAAAGGTAAAATAGTTCAAAAGATGCCCCAGGTCTATGGTCATCTTATTGCCAGTAGTAGAAGATGAAGAAATATACTACTCCTTCTGCGAACTTGTGCAAAACAGATTGAATAAAGCAAGGAGAGTATAAAAATAGTTGTGCGAAATAGATATAATCTCTGTAAATTTGTACTAAATGAAAACAGAAATTGAAATAAATAATAATATCCTTACTTGGGCAGTTGAACGAGCTGGATTAAATTTTGAAGAAATCTCCCTAAAGGTTCCTTACTTTTCTTCTTGGCTTACTGGCGAAAAGAAACCCACTGTTAAACAACTCGAAAAGTTTACTCAAAAGGTACATCTTCCTTTTGGTTATTTGTTTTTAGATATCCCACCAGAAGAAAAAATTCCTATACCTTTTTTCCGTACTCTTGCTTCCGCGTCTGACAAAGTTGGTCTTAATATTTATGATACAATTCTAATACTCCAGCAAAGACAGCAGTGGCTTATAGATTATCTGAAAGATAATGATTATGAACCGCTTGAATTTGTTGGTAAATTTTCTGGAAATGAAAATATCAATGATATAGTTTCCGATATTAGGAATACATTAACACTTCAAGAAAATTGGGCTGATGAGTTTCCTAATTGGGAAAAAGCCAAAGATTATTTTACTCAGAAGATTGAAGATGCCGGTATAATAACTGTCTTCAGCAGTATTGTTGGGAATAATACTCACCGCAGTATTAAAGTTGATGATTGCCGCGGTTTTGTTCTTGTTGATAATTACGCCCCCTTTATGTTTATAAATTCCGCCGACAGTAAATCTGCACAAATATTTACTCTTGCTCATGAATTAGTCCATATTTGGCTAGGCAAAAGTGCCGGCTTTGACTTTAGACAATTACAGCCTGCCAACAATCCAATCGAAATAATATGTGATAAGATAGCTGCGGAATTTTTAGTTCCTCAAAAAGCGCTTAATAATGTTTTAAAGGAAGAAACAAGAATCGAAAATCTCTCTAAAAAGTTTAAGGTGAGCCAAATAGTTATTGCACGCAGACTGCTTGACCTTGGTAAAATAAGTCGTGAAGAATTTTTTGCCTTTTACAATGAATATATTAAAAGGGATTTTCAGAAGAAAGAGGACATCGAAGGCGGAGGTGATTTTTACAAAACACAAAGGAAAAGGCTTAGTATTCGTTTTTTAAGTTTTGTTAATCAAGCCGTTTTAGAAAATAAATTATTAATCAGAGATGCTTACCAGCTTACAGACATGAAAGGCAATACATATCATAAATTTATGAAGGAGCATTTATACTAATGCCCCTTTTTATTGTAGACGCTAATTTTTTCATTCAGTCACATCGAATAACCTATCCGTTAGATATTGCAAAAGGGTTTTGGGAAAAAGTAAAGAACATTGCTGAGTCCGGTAAAATTATTAGTATCGATAAAGTAAAGAATGAAATTTATAATAATGAAGATGCACTAAAGAATTGGATTGATTCAAATTTACCGCTTGAATTTTTTAAGTCAACCGAAACCACAGACATTTTATCTCACTATTCAAAAATTGTTAACTGGGCAAATTCTAAAAGCAGCTTTTATCTTCCAAAGGCAATAACTGAATTTTTAGATTTAAATTGCGCAGATGCATGGCTTTGTTCCTATGCTCTTTCATTAAATGAGGATTGCTGTGTAATAACACAAGAAAAAAGTGAACCGAATCGCAAATCAAAAATAAAAATACCTGAAGTGTGCAATGCCTTCAATATTCATTATAAAAATATCATTGAAATGTTTAGAGAATTAGGCGAAACTTTTTAATGTCTTTTCGTGTTATAGTTTACAAAGGGAAAAACAAATTGGAAACCCTTAAAGATATTCAAGGTAACAAAGGTTATGCAGTAGGTTTTGAAGGTCTGGTAGATTATATAAATGACCAGCTTCCTCAAAATGAGGAAATAAGTAAAGCTTTACGTAAGCAGGTCAGAATGTATCCGGAGGAAGCTGTTCGTGAGCTTGTTGCAAATGCTCTTATTCACCAAAATCTTTACGAAAAAGGTTCTCCTGTAGTTGAGATTTATTCTGAAAGAATTGAATTTACAAATCCCGGTCTTCCAATTATTACACCAATTCGGTTTATTGATGAATATCAATCACGAAATGAATTATTAGCAGACCTTATGCGAAGGCTTCGTATGTGTGAAGAAAAAGGAAGCGGTATTGATAAAGTAATATCTGGCTCTGAAGTGTATTGACTTTTAAATCTTTGTTTTTATGTCAAGATATTTTTATGATAAATTTCATTGCGTTTCATTCAAAATTCATCCGCCGCGGCGGATTCATAATTCAAAATTGCGGCTTGCCGCGCTATGATCTTGTGTAACTTCAGTAAACTAATATAAAGAAGTATTTATGACAAAGATAAAAACAGAAATGATTTCGTTAAAAGTATCGGACGGAACTTCAATGAATGCTTATGCAGCTTTTCCTGATGATAATAACAAATATCCCGGTTTGCTTCTGTTCCAAGAAGCCTTCGGTGTGAATGGACATATCAAAGATTTAACGGAAAGATTTTCCCGGGAAGGATATGTAGTAATTTCACCGGAATTATTTCACCGGACTGAGCTGGGCTTTTAGGGAAGTTACACGGATTTTCCAGCTACTAAGCAGCATATTCAAGCTTTAACTGAACCTAACCTAATTGCAGACATTAAAGCAGCATACTCATGGCTTGAATCAAATTCAAAGGTTCTTAAATCTCAAATAGGGTCTACTGAGCCTGATGAGTATGGAAAAGAATATACTAATGTTGTATTTTCAAAAGCCGATCATGGTTTTTTCTGTGATGCGCGCGCAAGTTATAATCCTTTTGCAGCAAAACAAGCATGGGCTTTGACGAATGTATTTTTTAATTTACATCTAAAAGTTTAAAACAATTAAAGGAGAAAAGTATAATGAAATATAGAAAATTAGGAATCGGCGGATTGAGGGTTTCCGAACTCGGTCTGGGGTGTATGGGCATGTCTGAATTTTATGGCGAAAGAAACGATCAAGAATCTATCGCAACAATTCACCGAGCAATAGAACTTGGAATAAATTTTTTAGATACAGCCGATATGTATGGAATTGGGCATAATGAAGAGCTTGTAGGAAAAGCATTAAAGGGTAAACGGGACAAAGTTGTTTTGGCAACTAAATTCGGTATTTTAAGAAATCCGGATGGATCTCGCGGAGTAAGCGGCAAACCTGAATACGTAAAAAAAACATGCGAAGCGAGCTTAAAAAGATTAGGTGTTGATGTAATTGATCTTTATTATCAACATCGGGTGGACCCAAATGTCCCGATTGAAGAGACAATAGGCGCAATGGCTGAACTTGTTAAAGAAGGAAAGGTAAAATTTCTCGGGTTGTCGGAAGCCTCTTCCGATACGATTAGGAGGGCAAATAAAGTTCACAATATATCAGCGCTTCAAACAGAATATTCTTTATGGACGCGCGATCCCGAAGAGGAAATATTTGATACATGCAAAGAGCTTGGTATTGGTTTTGTTGCTTACAGCCCGCTTGGAAGAGGATTTTTAACCGGCAAAATTAAGGAGCATTCCGATTTGACTAAGGATGATTACCGCATGCATTCGCCGCGTTTCCAGGATAGCAATCTAAAAGAAAATCTAAAGATTGTGGAAGTGATAGAGAAAATATCATCCGAAAAAAAATGTACGCCGGCGCAGCTTGCGCTTTCCTGGGTACTTGCACAGCGAGATTTTATTGTACCGATTGCCGGTACGAAAAGAATTAAATATCTCGAAGAGAATATCGGAGCAGCCGCAATAACTTTGACCGTTGAAGAAGTCAAGCATTTGAACGAAGCAGTTCCTCGCGATGCGGCAAAAGGAATGCGTTATCCCGAAGCAATGATGAAATCAATAAACGGATAAAAAGAAATTATGTTGCACTTATCCCTGCGGCAAATTAAAATGAAGGTTTAAACATTATATATCTGTTTGAAATCTATTGTTGAATAGGATTTTGCGTTTGATTATTTTTTCGAGAGAAAGAGTAATTCAAATTCTAAAAGTACAGGAAATTTTTTGTAAGAAAATTTGAAGGAGATTAAAATGGAATACACTCACCTTGGTAGAAGCGGTTTGAAGGTAAGCAGGATTTGCCTAGGTACTATGAACTTCGGTACATTTGCCTCCGATGAGGATAGCTTCAAGATAATGGATAGGGCATTAGAGCTTGGTATTAATTTTTTCGATACTGCAAATGTATATGGCAATGAAAAAGGAGTTGGATACACCGAAGGCTTAATCGGTAGATGGCTTGAACAAGGAGGGAGAAGAGATAAAATTGTTTTAGCGACAAAAGTTCACAATAAAATGGGCGAAGGAGTTAACGATTTAAAATTATCCGCTTACAATATTCGTAGAGCCTGCGAAGACAGTTTGCGAAGATTGAAAACAGACCACATTGATCTGTATCAAATGCACCACATCGACCGGGAAACCCCGTGGGATGAGATCTGGCAGGCTATGGAAAATCTTGTCAGGGAAGGAAAAATAACCTATGCAGGAAGCAGTAATTTTGCCGCATGGAATATTGTTGAGGCTAACTATACCGCCAGACAAAGAAATTTCTTAGGATTAGTTTCGGAACAGAGCATATACAGCTTGCGTAACCGCCAAATCGAACTTGAGGTAATCCCCGCATGCAAAGCCATGGGAGTGGGTGTAATTCCATGGAGTCCAATAGGCGGCGGAATTCTTGGCGGTGTGCTAGGAAAGATAAATGAAAGTCAAAGAAGAGGGCGTGAAGCGCTGCAAAAATCAGTAGAGAAATTACGTCCTCAAATTGAAGCATATGAAAGTCTGTGTAAGGAAATTAATCAGCGCCCTGCGGAAGTAGCACTTGCGTGGATGCTTAATAATCCGGTAATTACATGTCCGATTGTAGGACCTAGAACAGTAAAACAACTTGAAGAAAATGTATCTTCTGTAGACTTAAAATTGTCAGGTGAAATTTTGAAAAAGCTTGATGATATTTGGCCTGGGCCAGGGAACCAGGCACCTGAAGCTTATGCATGGTAAAAAAGACTTAAATCGTAATTTTCATTTTCCAAAGATTCTTAACGAAATTATAACTAAATGAAGAAAGCTAATTCAGAGACTTCTTTGAACATAAAAAAGTTGCATTTCTATCCGCTCGATAGATCCAGATGGAAAGATTTCGAAAATCTTTTCGGTGAAAAAGGAGCTTGTGGTGGCTGCTGGTGTATGGCATGGCGATTAAAAAATTCCGAATTTGAAAAGCAAAAAGGGAATGCTAATAAAAAGATGATGAAAAAGATTGTTTATTCAAACGAAGCCCCGGGAATTTTAGCTTATTATGAAAAAGAGCCTATCGGATGGTGCTCTGTTTCGCCAAGAGAAAAATTTGTTCGACTTGAAAATTCACGTGTGCTAAAAAGAATTGATGATAAACAGGTTTGGTCTGTATCATGTCTCTTTATCGATAAAAAATATAGAAGGAAAGGAGTGTCAACAGAATTACTTAAAGCCGCTGTTAAGCATTGCAAATCAAAAGGTGCGGAAATTGTTGAGGCATATCCAACAGTACCTTATAATGAAAATATTCCTGCAGCTTTTGCGTGGACAGGGATTCCTTCGGCATTTGAGAATGCTGGATTCAAAGAGGTTGAAAGAAGATCAAAGACAAGACCGATAATGAGGTTCTTCATTTAGTATAAATATTATTTTCCTTTATAATTTGAAAGGAAGTTTATTTCTCCATCAGAGAGAAATAGCTTTATTTTTCCTTCACCTTTACCTAATTTTGAAATGCAACTATAATGATTTTTTAATCGAAATAGTTCAATAGAGATTTCAAATTATTAAATAAATAGGAGTTTATAAATGACCACAATAGTAGATGTTTTAGGAAGAGAAATATTAGACTCAAGAGGAAACCCGACTATTGAAGTAGAAGTACTTTTAGAGAGCGGCATAATTGGGAGAGCAGCAGTACCAAGCGGGGCATCAACAGGCGAACATGAAGCAGTTGAATTAAGAGACGGCGATAAAAGTCGTTATAATGGTAAAGGTGTATTAAAAGCAGTTGAAAATGTAAATGACATAATTGCAGATGAAATAATTGACTTTGATGGAGTGGATCAAGCCGGTCTTGACAAATTATTAATTTCGCTTGACGGAACGCCAAACAAAGAAAAACTTGGAGCAAATGCAATTCTTGGAGTTTCATTAGCAGTAGCAAAAGCAGTTGCTGAAACCCTTGAGATTCCTTTGTACCGCTACATCGGCGGAGTGAATGCCCGTACTCTTCCCGTACCTATGATGAACATTTTGAACGGCGGAAAACATGCCGATAACAATGTTGATTTCCAGGAATTTATGATTATGCCGGTCGGTGCACCAAATTTTGCCGAAGCATTAAGAATGGGCGCCGAGACTTTCCATTCATTAAAATCTGTTTTAAGTAAAAAGGGTTACAATACTTCTGTTGGAGATGAAGGGGGTTTTGCACCTAATCTAAAATCAAACGACGAAGCGATTGAAGTAATTCTTGAAGCAATTGCTAAAGCCGGTTTTAAGGTCGGAGATGAAATTGCATTGGCACTCGATCCGGCGTCGAGCGAGATGTTTAATAAAGAAAAAAACGTATATCAATTCTTTAAATCCGATAAGTCTGAAAAAACTTCCGCACAAATGGTAGAATTTTATTCAAATTGGGTTAAGCAATATCCAATCGTTTCAATCGAAGATGGCTTAGCAGAAGATGATTGGAGCGGCTGGAAGCTTATGACGGAAAAATTAGGCGCAAAAATTCAGTTGGTCGGAGACGATCTTTTTGTAACCAATACAGAAAGATTAGCCCAAGGTATTGTTCAAGGAGTTGCCAATTCAATTCTTATCAAGGTAAATCAAATAGGTACTTTGACTGAAACATTAGATGCTATTGAAATGGCAAAAAAAGCCGGCTACACTAATGTAATCAGCCATCGTTCCGGAGAAACTGAGGACACAACAATAGCAGATATTGCGGTTGCAACTAACGCCGGACAAATTAAAACCGGATCACTTTCCAGAACAGACAGAATTGCCAAGTATAATCAACTCTTAAGAATAGAAGAAGAGCTTGATGAAACCGCAATCTTTCCGGGATTAGCCGCATTAAATTATTCTGCATAAAAGTTAAATTATAAACCCGACTTCTCGTGAAGCCGGGTTTATTTTGCAAAATAGTCACATCTCTTCCGTTTTGGATGCATTCATCCTTTTAATTCTATATTTTGACGCTCAAAAATAACAAATACAAATATATTAATGCTTTACATTGGTGAACTTAGCGCTTTATTAACTGCTTTCCTTTGGTCGGGGTCTTCCTTTGCCTTTACTGCCGCTGCGGAAAGACTAAATTCTCTTCAATTAAATATAAATAGAATTTTTATAGCGGCTGTTTTCCTTTATGCAACGATTCTCTTATTAGGAATTCAATTTTCAATTTCAACATCACAAATCTTTTACCTTGCGGTAAGTGGATTTATTGGATTGGTTTTCGGGGATACGTTTCTATTTAAAGCATTTCAACACGTCGGTGCTCGAATTAGCATGTTGTTGATGGCACTTTCGCCGGCGATGAGTGCCGTGTTAGCTTACCTTTTTTTGAGAGAATGTTTATCTCTCTGGGGAATAGTAGGAATGTTAATAACAATGAGCGGAATAGCCCTCGTAATCTTAGAACGAAATGAAATTCCTTCATCAAAATATAAAATAAGTAAAGTCGGAATATTTTTTGGACTAATGGGAGCATTGGGACAAGCCGGTGGATTGGTCTTTGCAAAAATTGCTTTTAACTCCGGCGAGATAAATGGATTTGTTGCGACATTTGTAAGGATAGTTGCCGCATTTCTTTTTATGTTTCCGTTAGCTATTGTCGTTAGAAGATTCAAAAATCCCTTTAAATTCTATGCAAAAGATTTGAAAGCATTAACCTCAACTATTGCAGGGACTATCTTTGGTCCTTATCTCGGGATTACATTTAGCCTCATTGCAGTTGAATATACAAAAGTGGGAATAGCTTCAACATTAATGTCGATGATGCCGATTATTATGCTGCCGATTGTAAGATATTACTATAAAGAAAAATTAAGCTGGCGCGCAATAATTGGTGCAATTGTAGCCGTGGTTGGTGTATCAATTTTATTTCTGAGATAAAAATATTGGTTAATTATTTATTACGATACTATCTTTTGCAAAAGTAACATAATTGGTTACTTTTACTTTTGTTGACCCGTCATTGCCGGTTTGTGTTCCCGTTCCAATGATCGTTACAAGTTGAGGAGTAACATTAACGGCATATGTTGCACTTCCTGTGGTTGTTAAATTGTCAGGTATTGTCCATCCTGAAAACGATTGATTTCCTCCCCCAAGCGATGTAGTTTCTAAATAATATTTTCTTGCCTGTGAACCAAAATTTGTAAGCTCCGAATAGATGGAATTTCTATTAGATTCCGGGGCGTTTGCATAAAAAATATTAATGCCTACTATAATTGCCAAGCCGACAATTATAACGCTAAGCACAATTAAAAGAAGTTGTTGTTGACCCATACTTCGTTGTTGTTATATTCATTTATAAATTAGGATAAATACGATTAATAAACAATACAGCAATGTAAGGAATGAAGATTTAATTTTTATTTCTCTTGAAGCTTATTATTATCATTCAGATTCAAATCTAATTTTTCTTTTGTGCTTGTAATCTTTTTAATTGCTGATAAAAGCTTATACTCCTTTGATCTTCCGGATTTATAGATAAACTTTTTTCTACTGCGTTTAGAGCATCAGCTATCTGGTTCATATAGAAATAAGCGCCGGACAAATTGTACCACACCTGCGGATCTGTTTGGTTATATTGGGTGCATTGTTTTAAGTAGTATAGGGCTTCTTGATATTTACCATTTTGTAGTGCAATACTTCCCAACCATTTTGTTGTTAAATAAGATGGCTCAAATGAATTTAGTTTTTGAAGATAGGGCAAAGCATAGTTGAAAAGTTTAGCGTCGATAAGAAGTTTAATAATATATTGGTAAGTTTCACTGTAGTGCGGATGCTGAGCAATAATCGCATTTATTTCTTTCATAAAAGAAATATAATTTTTTGAAAGGTAATATCTATCGGCTGCTTCAACATGGGCTTTCTCCCATGTTGTTTGATGATTGACAACCTCAATAGCTAGGCTGTCAGTCCAATTTTTTTGAGAGAAATCTTCTAGTTTAAAGTTGGAAGTTCCTTTTGGAACAAATGGATATGATCCTTTTAGAATTAAAATTTCTATTTCTGCAATTGTTGAATCGAGCTTTGTATAGGGAAAATCTGCACTTAAAATACTATCCTGAATAACCCCGGAAAGGTCTAACATTTTTCCCTTTGGCAGGTAATTCAGATTCTTCATTCCATTAAAATATGATTTTGCCATCAGTCCGTATCCCTCAATATTAGGATGAAGATGATCAACCATCAAATTATTGCCGGCTATTCCATCCGGGCTTTTGGCATTAAATATCGAATCAATATCAACGACAGGGTAGTTAAATTTTTTACCAAGACTTTTTATGATGTAATTAAATTTTTGAGGAGCTCTAAATCGAAGTTCATCTAAATCTTTTGCTTCAATAAACAATTTTTTTGCTTGAAGAAAGTTACCAGACTTTAATTTATTCTGTGCTTGTGAAAAGACGTAATCCGCTGAAAGAAAATTATTTTCTTTTGCAGAAACAAACGGAACTTGATTTTTCAAATTACAAGTCAAAGTTCCTAAGATTACCGGGATATTTTTCTCCTTCAACATAGATAAAATATCTTCCATGTTGCCTTCAAACTGCTTCACTCCAAGATTGAAAAGATTGGAATTAAGGGGAATAAGAGATTTACCTACAACATGTTCCATTAATGTTTCATTATTTTCATTTTTACCGTTACCGCTTTTAAAGATGCTAATAATTTTTTCAATTGTATTATTTATCAACTGAAAAGTTCTAAATTTTTGAAGCCAAATAAATGAATTAACCAACAATCGTGATTTACCACCAGAAAAAGAAGACGCAACCCCAAGAGCGCCGTAATATTCGTTATGACCGGTATAAATTAAAACCAGATCCGGGCTTTCCTTTATAATTGCCTTTGCGAAATCTCTGACAGTATAACTGTCTATTGCTGAAATTCCGCAATTAACAATTTCTATATTAGTACTTGGGAAAAGCAGCTCTAATCTTCTTTGCAGATCGCTTGGAAATGATGCGTTGGGAACAAAAGGGTAGCCTTGAACAGTACTTTCTCCTAAGACAAAAACTCTAAACGAATTATCCTTTTTATCTTTTTCAAACGATCCGGAATTTGGTGTCGGGAAATGTGTTAAGTTAGAAAAATATTTTTGAGCTATGCCGGGATTTAATACAAGTCTTTCGGGATGAGATTTGGATTCAGGAATAAAAATATTATAGGAATGTCCGTAATTGATTATTCTTAAGAATAGTTCCAATAAAATAAAAAAGATAAACGGGATCAAAACCGCAATTGTGTAAAACCATTTTGGCGTTGGTTTTGATGATTGTATTTTTACAATTTCGTTTTTCTTTTTAATATCAGATGGCTTTTGTTTTTTTGTCATAATAGCATTAAGAATAAAAATTAAATGGTAAAAGAGAATAAAAAATTACTTTCTTTTACAGTCTACAGTTTAGTAAATTTAAAAATATATTTATTTCTATAATTAACTAGCGCTAGAGATAATTTAAGCGCAAATTTAAATTAACTTCTTTATAAATCATATGAAAAAACTTTATCTCATGATCTTTTTCTTACTTATAATAAGTTCATCTTATAAGATGTTTTCACAGGACCGGGGTGATTCAGTTGTTGCAAAAGCCGGTAATATTTCAATAACTGCAAAGGAATTCTTAGACCGTTACGAAATGACACCGCTCTTCAGAAAACAAATAACGAGAATGACTCCGTCATTAAAGCTTGAATTTCTATATTCCCTAATTGCTGAAAAACTATGGGCAAATCAGGCTGAGCAAATGGGCTTTGATACAACTTCAGTTATGAAATTTGTTACTAAACAATATGAAGATATGTTTGTTAGGGATGCCGTTTTTAGAAAAGACATTAAAGATAAGGTGAAGGTGACCGGCAAAGATATTTTGCAGGGATTCATGAGAAGCCAGACAACTCTGGAGGTGAACTACCTTGTATCAAATAACAAGAAAGAAATTTTTAATTTATATAAACTGCTGAAGGACGGAATTCCTTTTGATACCCTTCTTGCAACAAGACCTGAAAAAATTGAACAAACGGAACCAAAGCAAATTGTATACGGCCAAATGGCACAATCGATAGAAGATACACTTTATGGGATGAAGATAGGAAGTTATACTTCTCCAATATTTTCGCCGGATGGATGGTATATTTTTAAGATGACGAATAAAATTCATTCATCAGAAAATACGGCGACAGGCCAAAATAACAGCGTGGAATCGGTTAAAAAAACGGTCGAAGCAATTAAAGAAAGAAAACTCTATCAGGAATATTTCTATAACTTTTTCAAAGACAAAAAGGTAGAAGCTAATGCGATCTTGTTGAGGAGTCTGGCAGAAAAACTTTCAGCTATCTTTTCAAAAAGAAAATTTGAACTTAGAATTTCCCATAAGGACCCGGTTTTTATGGATGTAACAGATGTACAGAAATTGGAGCAAGAATTTGGTCCTGATTCCTTAGCAATGCCATGTATTGAATTTAAAACGAATCCAATGACGCTTGATACGTTTATTCGCAAATTGATTTTCCAGGGGTTCAGTTCTTACAAAACTGATTATAGATCTATCGGAGAGCTTATTAATACGGTAACTCGTTCGATGATTGAACATGCTCTTTTTGCCAGAGAAGGTTACAAAGAAAAACTAAATCTTCTACCGAGCGTTCAACGCGATTTGAAAATGTGGCGTGAAAATTATTTAACGCAGCTTCTTCAAAATAAATTTATAGATTCTTCAAAGATCTCAGATTCAACTGTCTACGATTATTACAAGAAGTTTAATAAGAATGAATATTATCCTGAAGAAGTAAACATTGTGGAAGTGTTTAACAAGGACCCCGATATAATTGATGAAGTTCTTAAAGAAGCAAGAGACGGAGTTAATATGCATAAACTTGCTATGAAATATACACAACGCGAATGGACGAAAAAACAAAACGGAGAGTTCGGCTTCTTTCCTATAACAAAGTTTGGCAAGATAGGGGAAATCGCTTCAACTATGAAAGTCGGCGATATTTACGGGCCATTAAAACTTAATGATGGTTATTCTGTATTTGAGCTAATTGGAAAACGTCCTTCAAAAGTTGACACAGCCCTTCCGTTTGAAAAATCGAAAGAAGAGCTTAGCCATTATCTTGCTATGAAGAAAGAGCATAAGGCAATTACTGATTATACAGTTTACCTTGCTAAAAAGTTTGGCGTTTCAATCGACATGCCTCTTTTAGAATCTATTAAAGTTACTGAAGTAAATGCTTTTGGTTACCGATTGCTTGGTTTTGGTGGAAGGATTCCGGCAGTTCCCTTGATGGCTCCAAATGTTGATTGGGTTGACCCCTATCTTAAAAGTTTAAATATAACACCATAGTAGCAAGCTTGCCTACCGAGTCTGTTGCACAACTTGCAGATGTCATTTCGAAGGAGTCTTCGACTGAGAAATCCCATTTTAGACAGTTTTGAGACCTCTCTTTACGTCTGAGACTAAATAGGAGAGTTCTGCAACGCTCTCTAGGCAGGCCGCAATGGAAGATGTAAAAATCGTTAAATAATATCTTGACACAAAAAACCTGCCGGCAGACAGGCAAAGATTTGATTGTCAATACTATAAAGGATACGAATTCATTTTTAATTTCGACTGAAATCTTTTTATGAACATTTTAGGAATATCTGCATTTTATCATGACAGTGCTGCGTGCCTTGTTCGGGATGGTGAGATAATTTCTGCTGCTCAAGAGGAGAGGTTTACTCGAAAAAAGCATGACTTTAATTTCCCGTCAAACGCAATAAATTTTTGTCTTCATTACGGTGGTATAAACACATCGCAACTTGATCTTGTAGCTTTTTATGATAAACCTTTTCTAAAGTTTGAAAGGCTGTTAGAGACTTATATTTCATTTGCTCCATCGGGGATTAAATCTTTCATAAAAGCGATGCCTCTCTGGATAAAAGAAAAACTATGGATGAAAGAATTTATCCAAAAGGAATTGAAGTATGAAGGGAAAATAATTTTTCTTGAACATCATGAATCTCATGCCGCATCTGCATTTTATCCTTCGCCGTTTCAGGAAGCGGCAATTTTAACTATGGACGGAGTCGGGGAGTGGGCTACAACAAGTTTTGGTACGGGCTCGGGAAATGGGATAAACTTATTGTCCGAAATTAAATTCCCTCATTCACTTGGTCTTTTATATTCGGCGTTTACTTATTATACCGGGTTCAAGGTAAATTCCGGTGAATATAAAGTTATGGGGTTAGCTCCTTACGGCGAGCCAAAATATAAAGATATTATTTTGCGTGAACTAATCGATGTTAAAGATGACGGCTCGTTCAAGATGAATATGAAATATTTTGATTATTGTGCCGGTCTAACAATGACGAATCATAATTTCAATAAACTTTTCGGTGGACAGCCGAGGAAACCGGAAACGGACTTAACTCAAAGAGAAATGGATTTAGCCCGTTCAATTCAAGATGTTGCAGAAGAAATTGTATTAAAAATGGCAAGGCATGTTCATAAAGAAACTGGGATGAAGAATTTATGCTTAGCAGGGGGTGTTGCCCTTAATTGTGTTGCGAACGGAAGACTTCTGCGTGAAAGCCCCTTTGAAAAATATTGGATACAACCTGCAGCCGGAGATGCCGGAGGAGCAATTGGAGCAGCGCTTGCGGGATGGTTCAAATATCTGGATAAGCCGAGGAATGTAAACGGTAAAAATGATTTTCAAAAAGGTTCCTATCTTGGACCTGAATATTCCGAAGTCGAAATTAAGGATTATCTTGAGAGCAAAAAAATCCCGTTCCAGTTTCTTAATAATGATGAAATCTCAGCAGTGGTTGCAGACTTAATTGCGGAGGAAAAAGTCATAGGATGGTTTCAAGGTAGGATGGAATTTGGACCGAGAGCCTTGGGAGCCAGGTCAATTATCGGAGACGCAAGATCATCAAAGATGCAATCATTAATGAACTTAAAAATAAAATTCAGAGAGAGTTTTCGTCCATTTGCCCCATCAGTTTTATACGATAAAGTTTCTGAATATTTTGATATTGAGGAAGCAAGTCCGTACATGTTATTGGTTGCAGAGGTTAAAAAAGAACAGCAAAAAACAATTTCTGAGGAAGAAGACAAATATTTCGGAATAGAAAAATTGAAAGTCGTCAGGTCAAATATTCCTTCTGTAACGCATGTTGACTTCACAGCAAGAATTCAAACAGTCCACGATGAAACAAATCATCGTTTTTATGACCTTTTAAAAGCACTGGATAAAAAATATGGTTGTGCTGTCGCAATAAATACTTCGTTTAACGTAAGAGGCGAACCTATTGTTTGTACTCCCGAAGATGCATTCAAATGCTTTATGCGCACCGGCATGGATTATTTAATGATAGGAAACTTTCTGATTGATAAAAATTTGCAGATTCCTTTATTGGATGATTCCGGTTGGAAGGAAGAGTTTAAACTTGACTGAAATTTATCTTATGAGTTGCAATGTTATTTGAAGAAATAAAAAATATTAAAGAAGGCAAAAAGGATCTTGAAAAATTTGGCTACACCGTTGGAATTGCTTTTTTAATTATATCCGTTTTAACATTTGTTTTTGGAAAACATTCTTATATTTATTTCGGAATAATCGCAATATTCCTAATAGTTTCTTCTTTTTTGTCCCCATATGCTCTTAAGCCTTTGAATAAAATTTGGATGGGTTTATCTATCCTGCTTGGTTGGCTAATGACGCGTGTAATTTTAATAATTTTGTTTTATCTTGCAATTACGCCGATAAGTTTACTCGCTAAACTATTTAAAAAAGATTTTCTTGATCTTAAATTTGATCTTTCAAAGAGAAGTTATTGGAAAAATAAGGAGCAAAAAAAAATTGATCCTACTGATTACGAAAGACAATTTTAAGTAATAGTACAATAAAAAAATGAGAAGGTTTAATGGGAAAATTTTCAATCATATCTGAGCTATGGCAATTTTTAAAGGTTAGAAAAAAATGGTGGTTAGCTCCCATTTTTGTTCTATTACTTTTGCTTGGAGCTTTAATTGTTATAACCCAGGGCTCTGCTCTAGCGCCATTTATTTACTCAATTTTTTAGAGGCAAGATTCTAAATATCATTTTAATTGAAATTTTATCTTCATTATGAAAAAGACTTTAATCGAAGTTAAAAAGAATAAGAAAAGAATTCCGGTGCCTAAAAAACCACCCAAAGTGGAAGAGGATACCAAAAAATATAATCGCAAAAAAGAAATTGATAAAATTAGAAAAAACCGAAATAGGGTTTAATAATTTAGATGGTAAAAGCGTCAGTTATTCTTTCGTTCTATAATAAAATTGATTACTTGAAATTAGTTTTAGCCGGATTTGAAAGGCAGACTTTCAATGACTTTGAAGTAATTATTGCTGACGACGGCTCTTCCGGGGAAGTAATTTCCGGAATCGAAAATTTATCGACCAAACTTCCATTTCCAATAATTCATCTTTGGCAGGAAGATAAAGGTTTTAGAAAAAATAAAATATTGAATAGTGCAATTAATATTTCCAATTCTGATTTTTTAATTTTTGTAGATGCCGATTGTGTGCCGCATTCAGAATTTGTGAAGGAACATTTTGACAGTCGCGGCAAAAAGAGATGCAATACAGGCAGGAGGGTAAATTTGTCGGCTCGATTAACTAGCATGCTCTCCGAAGATAAAGTCAAGTCAGGTTTCTTAGAAAAAAATAATTTACTATTAATCAAAGATGGATTGTTCGGACATTCATTCGATGTGGAAAAAGGATTTTATTTCCACAACAAGGTTCTGCGAAAATATTTCAACAAAAAAAAGAGGGGTATTCTCGGTTGTAATTTCTCTATAACTAAACAAGATTTTTTAGACATTAACGGATTTGATGAAAGATACGAAGCCCCTTCTATCGGAGAGGATTCCGATGTTCAATTTAGGCTTGAATTAAATGGCGTCAAAATTAATTCACTAAACAATATTGCGGTGCAATATCATCTTAATCATAAAATCCAAGATCGACCTCAAATAAATCTTGATCTTTTTGAGCAAGTGAGAAAATCAAAACTAAGCTTTACTCCCTTTGGGATAGTACGATTGTAACTTTAAGCACATAAAATTCATTTTTTGACCTAGTCAAATATTATTTTTGCAAATACTCTCGCCAAGACTTGTTTTTTTTCACCTCATACCTTATATTTAAAGTCAGAAAGCCAATAAATCCTTAAAAATTTAGGTGACAAATGTTAGACGATTTAGACATTAAAATATTAAATATTCTTCAAAAGAACGGCAGAACAAAAAGAAACGAAATTGCCGAAGCCATTGGTCTTTCTATTCCATCTGTAAGCGAAAGGCTTCATAAACTTGAAGAAAGAGGTGTAATTGAGGGATATTATACAAAGGTAAACAAAAAGGCATTCGGGTATGACATAATGGCTTATATTCTCGTAACTATGGAGTCGTCCAAGCATTATAAATCATTTATCCCCCGGATAGAAAAAACTCCTCAGATTATCGAATGCCACTCTGTTCTTGGCGAAGGTTCTCATTTATTGAAAGCAATAGTAAAAAAAACTGAATCGTTGGAAAACCTTCTTAGCGAAATTCAATCTTGGCCCGGAGTAATTTCTACAAAAACAACTTTTGTGCTTTCCACAATAAAAGAAACAACAGCAATTGACATTTAATTAAATATAAAAAATAAAATAAAGGAACTAATATGGCAAAAACAAGTTCTCCATTAGATGGTGTTTTTAGTTTTATCAAAACTAAGGGGGTTAAATTTGTAGATCTTAAATTTATGGATTTTCCCGGTCAATGGCAGCATTTTACAGTACCGGTATCGCAGCTAAAAGAAAGTTCATTTGTGGATGGATTCGGCTTTGATGGATCTTCTATACGCGGTTGGAAAGCAATCAACGAAAGTGATATGTTAATTATTCCGGATTCCAAAACAATGAATATGGATCCATTCGTAGAATCTCCGACTGTCAGTTTTATTTGCGATGTTTATGAACCGGCAACGAAAGAAAAATATTCCAGATGTCCCAGGAATATAGCTCATAAAGCAGAAGCATATTTAATTTCAACGGGAATTGCGGATACAGCTTTTTTTGGTCCTGAAGCTGAATTCTTCATTTTTGACGATGTAAGATTTGATTCACAGCCTAACAGCAGTTTCTACTTTGTAGATTCTATTGAAGGAAAGTGGAATAGCGGAAGAGAAGAGTCTCCAAACTTAGGATATAAACCAAGATACAAAGAAGGATATTTCCCCGTACCGCCTACCGATTCTTTGGTCGACCTTCGTAATGAAATGGTGCTTAATTTGATAGATGCCGGTATTGATGTTGAGGCGCAGCATCACGAAGTGGCAAGCGGAGGTCAATGTGAAATTGACTTACGATTTGAACCGCTTGTAAAAGCAGCAGACCAGCTAATGTTATTTAAATATATTGTTAAGAATACTGCTAAAAAAAATAATAAAACCGTTACTTATATGCCGAAACCTATTTTCGGAGATAATGGAAGCGGTATGCACGTTCACTCAAGTTTGTGGAAAAAAGGGAAACCACTTTTTGCAGGTTCCGGATATGCCGGTTTAAGTGAAATGGCTTTATATTTTATTGGCGGACTATTGAAACACGCTCCGTCACTTCTTGCATTTACAAATCCGACGACAAATTCTTATAAAAGACTTGTTCCAGGATTTGAAGCACCGGTTAATTTGGCATATTCTCAGCGCAATAGAAGCGCTTCTTGCAGAATCCCGATGTACTCGAACAGTCCAAAAGCTAAAAGAGTCGAATTTAGATGCCCTGATCCTGCAGCAAATCCTTATTTAGCATTTCCAGCAATTTTATTAGCAGGATTAGATGGTATCATAAATAGAATTGATCCGGGAGAACCGCTTGACAAAGATATTTATGATATGTCTCCAGAAGAATTGAAGGATGTTCCGTCAACTCCCGGAAGCTTAGGCGAAGCGTTAAAAGCTTTGGCAGATGATCATGAATATTTGTTGAAGGGCGATGTCTTTACTTCCGACGTAATTGAAACATGGATTCAATATAAAACCGATAAGGAAATTAAACCGATGGCTTTACAGCCGCATCCTTATGAATTCTCTTTGTACTATGATGTTTAGTTAGTTGATCCTCTAAGAATGAAGGGCGAATTTCATTCGCCCTTTTCTATTTTAAATATTATTTATATAAAATAATCATATAGGATAATTTTAGAAACAAATAAGTAACAAAATATTATTCTTTGGAATTTTTACTTATTAAAGATGTTAGGCAAGTATGCTTATGGCATAACGGTTTTGCGGCTAAGGTACAGCCCATAACTATCCGCGGCGGCGGACCGTACTCGTTAATAAATTTTATAATTATAAAAATCTTTCATAGCAGAACTACCTTGGACAAGAAACTTGAAACGGGCAACACTAAAATTTCTAAAATACCGAATGCGATTACGCTGTCGACCTTGAGCCACAGTTTATACCGCTGTTCTATGTTTGTGTAGATTTTAATTTCCCTTTATTATATTTATGAATTATACTCGAAATTAATGTTTGGTAGGGAATTCCTTCCTCTACTGCCTTTACTTGTATATCGTGATAATCTTTTGAAGTTAAGCGAATATTTATTCTTTTGCTTTTAGATATACTTTCCTTTGCAGCTTTCACATAAACTTTTTGGTCTTTCTTTTTAATAGGCTTCCACTCACCTTTTTCATAAGACTCAATTAACTCTTTTTCTTCTTTATCTAAATATTTCATTTCTAATCTTCCTTATTTAAATATTTTTTAGTCGCTTCTCTGCTTGGGTAAATTGTCTTCAGAAAATACTTTTCTTCATCTTCAACAAATGGAACAACGTATGCATAATCTCTGACTTCTACTATAAATATTCTTTGACCAGGATATTTTTGTTTATTCGGATGCTCAACTACTTCTAACAATTTGTTATTTGAAAGTGATAATACAATCTCTTCAAAAGAAATATTTCTTGTTTCTTTTAAGAGATTATTTTTATCCTCGTCCCAGGCAAAATACTTCATTTATTGGATTCCTTTTTGTGTGCCTATTTGACACAAGCAAAAATTAATAAAGCCTTACGATTAAATCAAGCCACTGCTTTTATATTTTAGATGCAGTATCTGATGCGGTATAACTGGACTCTTAACTCCAGCGCCCATATTGGCAACATGGGTAAAAAATCATCGTAGGCTTTAAACATTTATTATTTTAAAATTCTAACGAAACCGCCATAACGATTGTTGGGTCTGAAATTTAATTTTTGGAAGAATGCCTTTAAGTAAAAATGTGTGGTGACAGTTTTAATCCCATCAGAACTTAATCTTGCACAAAAGTCTTCTATAAGCTTCCCTGCAAGACCGCGGCTACGGTATTGCCTTGCGATTTCAATTCCTTCAATTTGAGCAATTTTTGGAAAGAGTAATTTATAACATAAACCGCCCACAATTATGTCTTCATTGTCGTTATCAACTATTATTAAATAATGAAGATCATTTTCAATTTTTAATGGATAATTATCAAGAATAAATAATTTGTAAAGACTGCCGGTTTCCGAAGGAGTAACCGGCCTTCTAATAGAGTAAGTTAATCCTAAAGAGTCCTTAATCTTTGTTTTGATTACAAGCTTTGAGCTTTCTTCTTCACCGCTCGTAGATAGTTCCAAATTAGAATTATAGGATAATTTTGGGAAGGCAATTTTGTTAAAAACTTCTTTGTCGGTTTTATCTGTTAGCAATTCAAGCAGTTCTAATAATTCTAATCTTTTAACGGCAGGTTGATCCGGAAATTTATTTAGCGAAAAAATAAGTTTGTCAAACAAAGACAAAATATTTTTGGGATAAAATGAAAAATAAGTTTCTTTGTAAAAAGTGTATCTCATTACTTCCGGATACTTTTCTAACCGGTATACAGTAAACATATTATTTACAAACTCCGCCTTTGCTTTTTGTGTAACCATAGGATCTTCGTTCAACCAATTCCTGTAATCATGGATGGCACTTGAAACAAAGGAATTTATAAACGGCTGTGATGTTAATTTTTCTAAATAAGGGTCTATTCTTATAGCCAATTCCCTGGTCACAGAGTTTATAGATTTATTTTGAAATTCATTTTTTACGTTTTTGAGGAATGTAATCCCTTCTTCCAATCCGAGACCTTCCAAGCAGGAGTCAAAAATCCATTCTGTATAAATATAGCCCTTACTTTGAGGGTAATTTGAAATTGTTTGTAAATAAAAATTATTGAATAGCGATTCAACTAATTCAGCAGAACTTGAGTAATTATGCCAACCGCTAATAGACAATATCTTTGTGCCCTCTTTGAAATAAGGTTCCTGGACAACTACGTTTGATGGAGAAATATAACCGGGGATTACTTCGTAATTGCTGTTCTTTAGTAAAACGAAAAATGCAGTCATGCCTCTTCTAAATAAAATCTCCCATTCGCTTATATAATAATTGTTTTGTGAAAAATTGCTTATAGAAGAAAGCTGGCGAATCTTTTCCCAAACAGTAAGATCATTTATGAAATCAAATGAAATTACTCCCAAGGTTGATCTGAAATTGCCAAGCTTTGGCAGAACATATCCACCTGAAGATTTTTGTGCAATTTTAATCATCAAATAGATTGTATCTAAAACCTTTTTTCTTGTTATATCCGGTGTAATTAAAATAATAAAATCATAATGATTGAAATTTTTCTTATTAATACTTAAGCGGTATAAAAATCTTTTCTGTGAAGCGCTAAGCTTTGTGATGTAAATCCCATAATCGCTTACCTCGTTTAGGTTAAAATTATCTTCATCAAAAATTAAAAGGAAGGCCTCTTTTAAAAAAGTAGATGTAAACAGAATATTCTCAATACGTTCGACTTCTTTACCGGAAATAGTATCCTGGAAAACGATTTTATTCCGCCAATTTTCATGAATTTTTTCATATGATGAAAGCTTAAGTCTTGCTTCAAACCATTGTGAAAGTTCTTTATAAAGCATTTTTGCATATTTTGAAATTCGCTTGTCCTGCTTATGCAAAATCCAATTGATCAATTCAGTTCTTATCAAAGGATAAGATGTTGGATGATGATAAGCATACTTTGTAATTAAATCCAAAATAAGTTTGAATTGTGAAATAGCTATATCCGAGACTGGCCAACTTAATGTATTGCGATATGATTCCAATCTTTGCCTAATTGCACCTAAGCGGAATCCTTCCATTTTATCAAAGCTAATTTCTTCAATAATATTTTTACTCAAAAAAGTTTTACCGCTGTTTATAAAAGAAGGCAAATATCTGTTGAAATCAATTTGTGGTTGATTCAAAAGTAGAATTTTATAGGCGTAACTTCTTACAGAAAACTTTGGATGGTTAGCAAGACATTCAAGACGCCTGCTGAGAAGATTTTCAACCTTGTGTTCAACGTTTGGGAAAACGGATTCGATCTTTTTTAGAGATTCAAGAATATCATTTTCCTGTCCAAACAATAAAACCGTTATTATGTTATTTAAATCTTCAATGCCGATAGCGACATGAGAAATATTCACCATCGAATTATTTTTATTACTATTATTATTACTTCCGAAATCAAAAAATATTTGCGATGATATATTTGAGAAATCCATTTCCCAATCTTCTTTACAAACCGCAAAATTTATCAAGCTGCTATTCCCAACCCAAAGAATCGGCTGGCGAACGAAAATTCCCAGATCAATTGAATCTGACTTTATAACATATTCGAAATCGCCAATACGGGTTCTATTTTGAACGGGATTATCTATGATGGTTAAGAATATATTTTTATTCTTAATTAAAATTCCATTTGGCTTGCATTCAAAATCTTCTTCAGTTAAACCAAGGTCTTTAAGTATCCACAAAGGAATAATTACTTTTTTTGTTCCACATGAAATTCGCAAATCTGATTTTTTATACAATTCATTAATTTCATGTTGGAAATTAGTTTCGATAATTTTTCTTTTGAAAGTACCTTTTGGAGTAAGTTCTCCTTTGCTTTCTTCAAAATTTCTATTAATAATAGAAAACTTAACAATCCTTTCATATGCGCTTAAACCTAAATTAACTGAAGAGACAATTGAGCTAAAATAATCCCTTAACTTTCCTTGTGAATTAGCTTGGTTTATAAAAGGCTCATTATAATCAGGAACAATTAGAAGCGTGTTATATGGCTTCATATCTCCCGCAACAAAGGCTCGCTTTAAACCGGGTATATTTTCAAATTTCTTTTCGATAAAAGCAGGCGCAACAGTTTGTCCCTTGATATTTTTATAAATATCCTTAACGCGGTCGATGATAAATAAATAACCATTTTCATCTTGCTTAAACAAATCTCCGGTTGAAAGCCATTTTGTTTGTCGAGAACCAGCAGATAAATCGTCTAAATATTTTGCAATATATTCACCTGAAATTTGAAGCTCACCGTCATCTGTAAATTTTATTGAGACACCCGGTAGAGGTTTGCCTACAGAATCTTTTATATATTTTCCGGGAGGAGTCATGCAAACTCCGCCGGTAGCCTCTGTCATTCCAAAACCGCTGCAAAGATCTATTCCGCTTGCATTAAAAAACCTAAATACTTTTGGCTCCAAATATCCGGCTGCAGAAATTCCCCATCTTAAATTGTTTCCGACTAAACCGGATAGCACGCCTTGTTTAGATTGAATATCTTTCTTTAGAATTATTTCTTCCCTAAATTTATCATAAATTTGATTCCACCTTAATGGAATGCTAACGAGACCAGTAGGATTAATTTCTTTCATTAAATTCATTAAGGAATCAACATCGTTTTTACCTGCAAAAACATACGTTCCGCTCCAAAAAATTGCGCCCATCATTTCAAAATATCTTCCGAACGTATGAAATAAGGGAAGATAGCATAACAGAACTTCATTGTTACCTACCTTTGGCAAAACTGCTGCTCTTGCAAACCTTTTTGATAGAATATTGTGGTTTGAAAAGGCAACACCTTTCGGCATTCCGGTGCTGCCGGAAGTGAACATTACCGTAGATATTTCATCAAGCTGAAAATGTTTTCTGTTCCCTAACAGTTTTTGAATTTCATCTTCATTAACGTTAGAAAGCATCGATTGATAGTTTATTATTCCTTCTTCCTTCGGCAATTCAGAAAGTCCGGCATAGACTATTAAAAAAAATGTTTCTGATTTTTCTCTGACTTTTCTTAAAATCTCCAAGCGCTTTTCTGAGTCGGTAACTACAATATTAAAATTAAGTTTGTTAAAGATGTGTATGAGAGTCTCGATGTTAAAATGTATATGCAAAGGAGAAATAAAGATATCGTATGAAAGACAGGCTAAGTCGCAACATGCTGTTTCAAGTGAATTATCAGAATAAATTGCTACTTTGGGTTGAGAGTCTTTCAGCTTGAAAAATGAAACTGCAATATTTTTGAGAATAGAATCGATCCGTTTATAGGAATAATTATTTTTTATTTTGTCGTTAAAACGAGAGAATAAAATTTTATCAGGGTGAGTAAATACTCTTTGTTCAAATAGTTTTTGAAACGAATAGTCCGACAGCTTGATAATTTTAAAAACAACCCCAGCCCAACGGCATGTTTCATCAGTTTGACTTAGATTAAGAAGGAAAGCCGGGTATCTAGTCAAATCTAAAAACTTGTGCCATGTTTCTTTTTCGATTTCGGAGGATTTACCAGAGGCAATAATTTCTTCGGCTGTTTTTAAGATTTCCTTTGCAAGTTGCGGTTCAATGGAATCTGGTAAAGTTGTGCCGGCAAGATTTAATCTCTCCTTAAAAGTAACAGTTAGTTCTTCCATAGATTCTTCTCAACTTTTTATTTTATCCACTCTTTCCAAATCTCCGGCCGGTAGCCAATGGTTGCTATATTTTGATTGCGGACAACCGGTGTTTTAAATAAGAGAGGATCGCTAAGTAGTTCAAACATAATATCATAAACCATAAAGGCTAAATTTCGTTTACGGAATTGAGTACCGTTTTTATCAATCAAATCTTCCAAAGAAACAGAGCGCAATATATTTTCTAGCTCGCCTTTTGAAATGCCCTTTTCGGATAGGTCTCTAAATTGAAATTGGATATTCCTCTCTTTAAAAAAGCGTTCGGCTTTTCGAGTATCACTGCATCTTTTTGTGCCGAAAATTTGAATATTCATACTTGTATAAATTTATCTATTGAAAAATAGGAAAAATAATCGGGAATTATTCCCCGTAAGCATTTGCCTGTAAATTCAAAAATATAATAAGGGAAATATATTGGGAATGAGTTTATAGAAATGAAATTTCTTGTGTTCTCTTTGAGCGAGGAAACCTGCTTTTAATTCCGCCGTTTGCAATTACTGCCGTGCCTAGGATATAGTCACGATACTTCACAACGCATTGCCCATCGAAGGGAGTATCTTTTCTGATTATTCCCCCTTCAAGATATTTCTTGAGATCGTCATGATTTTCAATTACGTAGATTTTTTTTGAAATGTGTTTTTCAAGAACCTGTGCCGCTTGGGTGTGAAGAGTTATTTTATTTCCTTTATCAATAAGCCCAAATTTTGTTCCAACCCTTTCGAAAAGCTCTAAATTATTTTCTTCCCATTTGTTGTTAACGAAATAGATATCATTTTTTTTCTTAAGAAATTTATAGCTTGATAGGATATTGTTTTCAATACCGAATTCTTCTTCGACCATTTCCAAAAGTTTTCTTACCTCTTTATGCCGGTGATCCAATAATCGTGTTACGCTCGATTTTAAATCTAAAAGATCGGGCAAATTAGTTGCCCCGGTTTTCTTTAATTTCACAATAAAAAATCCGTCTGAATCAACTTCCCAAGGAACAATTCTTCGTGCCTTGGAAAGCGAAGGGTGAAAAATTTCACCATTGTAGCTCGTGAAAGCTTCTCTCGATTTAACGGGTAATTCGATTTCTTCAATTTCCACAGGATATTTTTGCAAGACTTTATGTATAACAAATTCATTTTCCTCAGGAGTAAGCGTACATGTTGAATAAACAATTTCTCCGCCGACTTTCGCCATTTTAATTGCAGCTATTAGTAGTCGTAGTTGAAGTTCTCCAAGCCGCGCTACTCGTTCAAGCGACCACCAGTTGCTAACTTCTTCCTTCTTTTGAATAATCCCCAAACCGCTGCAAGGTGCATCGACTAATATTTTGTCAAAATATTCCGAAAATGTTTTACTTAATGTTTCACCCTTAAAATGCATTACTCCGGTGTTCATTAAATTCATTCTATCAATATTGTAAACAAGCATCTTCACTCTTTCAAGCGCAATTTCATTTGCAATCAATGTCCCTCTGCTGTTCATCATTTCGCCAAGCCCTGTTGTTTTAGAGCCGGGCGCAGAACAAAGATCCAAAACAATATCGTTTGATGATGGATTTAAAATCAACGGTGGTATCATCGAAGATAAACCTTGAATATAATATTGACCGATTATATGCTCGACCGTTTTTCCGAGGAATTGATTTCCAGATTTTATTTTTAAGGCATTTGGAATCAGTTCGATTTCTTCAGTGCTAATCGACAAATCATCCCGGAGCCTTTTGATTAGGCTTTCCTTGCCGGCTTTTAAATTATTCACCCGGATGTATTGAGTTGGTTCCCGCCTTATAAAGTCAACATATTCATCCGCTGCATTTTTCCCGTAAAGTGATGTTAAATATGATTTAATATTTTCACTAACTTCAATCAAAATTGCTCTAATGCCTTACCAAGTTTAAGTGCCTAAAAATTTCATTGACTACATAGCTTGAATTTTTCATGCCGGGAAAATTCTTTTTGTAATCAGCTTCGATATGTCTAATTAAAGTATCCAGATATTCCTGGTAAAGTGTAATAGTTTCTAACACTTTCTCTTTTTTTGCAGGGAGAAGTATTTCTTTTGGTTTTGTCCTGTTAGCATAAATAAAATATTTCGCTTCATTATAATCAGATGCTTGGTGCACAGACTTACCGTCAGTCGTCAAAATTTCGTAACTGCCGAAGAATTCTTGCCCTACAACTAATGTTTTTTCCGGAAGGCTTATTGTTTTTGCTTCGTCAGTTTTTAGAAAATCGACAGGAAACTCCTTCAATCCTTCCTCTGATAACTTAATTACCCAGTCTGTAATAAACTTTTTTTCGTTCAATTATTATTCAAAATCTTTTATAAAAGTGGAAATGGTATTTTTCAAGTCGTTGGTGTTTGTGTATCCTATCACTTTGAGAAGCTTCGAATTGCATCCAGTAATCATAGCTGAAATTTTTTTTACTTTCTTATTATAAAGCGCGAGTACTGGAATTTTAATCTGGTACAAGCCAAAAGCAATTTCAAAGCCTACGCCTAAACTTGGTCCGGAAACTTCGGCTATTATTAAGTCACTTATTTTTAGCCAACTAATATCACGATTAAAAATTTCTTTTGCAGTTAAAGATTTCTTCCCTGAGAATTCTTTATTTAACTCAGACAAAGCTGTTAATCCTAAAGAATTAATGTGAGCAATAATTTCATCATAATATTTCTGATAGCTAACGTCTCCCTTAATTGGACCGGCGCAATAAATATTCATTTATAAATTTAATATTTCTTGATAAAAGTTTTCGTACAAAGGAATAATTTTTTCTTTACTGAAATTCTCTACTGACCTTTTGCGCGCATTAGCCGAGAAAATCTCGTACTTCTTTTCGTTTGTCAAAAGATCAATCGCATATTTAGCCATCCTGTCAATATCACCTATTTCAGCAATATAACCGGTTTCATTATGCTTTACTAACTCCGGCAAACCACCCACACTTGATGAAATTACCGGAAGCCCGCAAGACATTGCTTCAAGTGCAGCAAGTCCGAAGCTTTCAGACTGTGAAGGAATTAAGAAAAGATCGGCAGCGTTTAATAGTTCTACAAGTGCCTCCTGCTTTCCCAAAAATTTTACATGCTCGCACAAGCTAAGTTCACGGCATAATCTTTCACATTCAGAACGATCCGGGCCATCGCCGACTAAAATTAATTTTGCAGGGATCTCCTTAATTACCTTTTCAAATATTCTAATCGTGTCGGTAACTCTTTTTACAGGTCTGAAATTGGAAGTGTGAATCAATATTTTTTCTCCCTTTGGTGCCACATGCTTCCTGAAACTACATGCACTAGCAGGCTTAAAAATTTCAGTGTCGACAAAGTTAGGAATTACTTCTATTTCTTTTTCAATCGAATAATTTGTTAAAGTTTTTTCTTTTAAGAATCTTGATACTGCCGTTACGCCGTCGCTTTGTTCAATGCTAAATTTTACAAGAGGAAGAAATGACGGTTCAAGTCCGATTAAAGTTATATCTGTTCCATGAAGTGTGGTAATAACTTTAAGGTCTCTTTTTCCTTTTAAGATTTGCTTTGCCAAATATGCGCTGCTTGCATGCGGAATAGCATAGTGTACATGAAGCAAATCCAACTTTTCAAACTCAGCAATCTCCGACATCTTGCTTGCTAGTGCCAGACTATAGAGTGGAAACTCGAACAGCGGATAGCTACTCATTTCAACTTCATGGAAAAAAATATTTTCAACAAAATCTGTAAGACGAAAAGGAAGTGCATAGCTGATAAAGTGAACCTGGTGCCCCTTTAATGCCAATTCTTTTCCGAGTTCGGTCGCAATTACACCGCTACCGCCGTAAGTAGGGTAGCAAGTTATTCCTATTTTCATAAAATTCTAATTTCCGTAACTTTAATTTAAGTAATAAAATACTTTTAAAAGATAAATATAAATTTAATAATAATTGTTGTTTAGCCTCAAAGCTTACACTGAAATTCACTTGTTTTCTGCAAACAAGAATTTTTAGTGTCGATTTATTTTTCAAAGAATAGTTATTTGTATGAAATTATTGATCGTTGGACATACGGTTGAAGACCACATTCATTACCAGGGCGAAAATAAAATAAAGCCGGGCGGAATCTTTTATACGGTGCTTACGCTATTAAATTTTAAGGACGAAAATGATGAAATATTTTTGAACACTTCTATCCAAAAAGAGAATTATCATTTATTTTCTCCTGTTTTCGATCACCTTGACCGTCGCTATTTTACTTTTGTTGAACGCATACCCAAAGTTTTCCTTAATGTTCATAATTTTAAGGAACGAGGGGAGACTTATGAAAACATAACGGCAAAGCTTGAAATTCTTTCCGCCGATCTTTCCCAGTTTGATGGAATTCTTATCAACATGATTACCGGTTTCGATTTAACACTTGAACAGTTAAAAGAAATTAGAGAAAATTATACGGGTTTAATTTATTTTGATGTTCATACACTTTCGCGAGGGCTTGATGAAAATTTTCACCGGGAATTTAGAGTTATCCCAGATTTCCGGGAATGGGCTTCTTTATTGGACATTATTCAAGTTAATGAAAATGAATTGCATGCTCTTTTTGATATAATTGACGAAATGGATATTGCTCGCGAAGTATTAAACTGCGGCGCGAAATTCTTTATTGTTACTAAAGGCGAAGCCGGTTCCAAGATTTATTCCTTGAATAATGATGAACTGACTTCAACTTTTATTTCGTCTATCAAAATCAAAATAAAAAATAAGATAGGATGCGGCGATGCCTTTGGGGCGGTATTTTTTTATGCTTATATTCAATCCGAAAATTTTATAAAAGCTTTAACCCTTGCTAATATCTCCGCCGGCTGCGTGGTCTCTTATGATGATATTTATGAATATAAAAATTTGAGAAAAGATGTTTTCGCACGATATAATTAAAAATAGAATACTTGTTGTAGGTGCCAATGGAATGCTTGGACTCCGCGCAATAGAATTTTTTTCTAAACAGAAAAATATCCAACTTCTGGGTTGTTCCGTAGAAGAGGGTCCTTTTTTTAATAATGCTGACTATATATCTTGTGATATTTCAAAGAGAGAAAATATAAAAAAAATCATATTTGATTTTTATCCGGATTTCATAATTAATGCAGCAGCTTTTACTAACGTGGATAAAAGCGAAACCGAACGCGAGCTTGCATGGAAAATAAATGTTAAAGGAGTTGAGTATCTTGCCGAATCAGCCCGTAACATTGACGCGCACTTAATTCATATCTCTTCTGATTACATATTTGACGGTAAAAAAGGGCCCTACCACGAAAATGAAAAACCAAATCCTCTTGGATATTATGGCAGGACAAAGCTTGCAAGCGAAAATGCACTAAAAATTTCCGGAGCAATGCACACGATACTTAGAACTAATGTGCTCTATGGATTAGCTGCCCAAAGCAGGCCTGATTTCGTTAGATGGGTCGTTCAATCCGTTCGTGAAAAAAGTCCCATCAGAATTGTTATTGACCAAATTAACAATCCGACTTTTATTGATGATCTTGTCCAGGCAATCAGCAAAATAATCGAGTTCCGCAAATCGGGAATTTATAATATCGGCGGACAAGAATTTCTTTCACGTTACGATTTTACTATAATGATAGCAGACTATTTTAATCTTGATAAAAATCTTATTACTCCAATTCTTACAGAAGAACTTCACCAACCAGCAAAAAGGCCTCTTAAATCAGGGTTAATAACTCTGAAAGCTCAAACGGAACTTGACTATAAACCGTGTTCAATTATTGAATCACTCACAATAATGAAAAAAGAACTTTCGTTATGAAAAAAAACTTACTTTTTACCTTATTAATGGTTTTAATATTTTCAAGCATGATATTTTCGCAAGACAAATTCCCAGAATGGGCTAAAGGAATTGTTTGGTACCAAATATTTCCGGAACGGTTCGCAAACGGAGATTCCAAAAACGATTCTTCCCTGGTCGATAAAATAAAAATTGCTGCTAAACGAAATATTCCCAATTGGCATGTAACGAGATGGACAAGTGATTGGTTTGCGGAATCAAGATGGGCAAAACAATTAGGTGGTACATACCGCCGAGGCTTGTCTTTAAGACGCTACGGCGGTGACTTACAAGGAATTATCGATCATCTCGATTATCTAAAAAACCTTGGTATCGGAGCAATTTATCTAAACCCTATTTTTGATGCTGTTTCTCTTCATAAATATGACGGCTCAACTTATCACCATGTCGATGTTAATTTCGGTCCTGACCCAGAAGGCGATAAAAAAATAATTGCTTCGGAAAACCCCGACGATCCTTCTACATGGGTTTGGACTTCGGCAGATAAATTATTCTTGAAATTGATTCAAGAAGTTCATAAGCGAGGTATGAAGATTATAATCGACGGGGTTTTTAATCATACCGGAACTCAATTTTGGGCTTTTCAGGATATTGTTAAAAACGAAAAAAAATCTAAATACAAAAACTGGTACGAGATCAAATCCTTTGGTAACAAAGATAATGAAAACAATAAGTTAGATTATACCGGTTGGTCTGGCACTAAATCGCTTCCAATATTTAACCGGACAGCTACTAATCTTAATTCTGATGTGGTCAAATATATTTTTAATGCAACTAAAAGATGGATGGAACCCAATGGAAATCCCTCCGACGGAATTGATGGTTGGCGACTCGATGTAGCAAATGAAATTCCTTTGGGGTTTTGGAAAAATTGGAGACAATTAGTTAAAAGTATAAATTCTCAAGCAATAATTATTGGCGAACTCTGGCAATTATCACCGCAATATATCACTGGCGACGGTCCTTTTGATGCGCTGATGAATTATAATTTCGCTTTCGCAGTAAACGACTATTTTATAGCTCAAAAGAAAAAAATTACCGTTCAGGAATTTATTAATGAATTAAGAAAAATAGATCAAGCATACCCACAGAAAAATTTATTGATTCTTCAGAACTTAGTTGATAGCCACGATACAGAAAGATTATCCTCGATGATTGCAAATCCAGATCGTCGTTACGACCATGATGCAAGCCCGGCAAATCCAAATTATAATCCCGGTAAACCATCTTCAAAAGATTATGAAATGCAGAAATTAATTCTCGCATTTCAAATGACCTACCGGGGAGCGCCGATGATTTACTATGGTGATGAGGTTGGTATGTGGGGTGCTGATGACCCCGATGACCGCAAGCCGATGATTTGGGATAATCTAAAATATGATAATGAGGTTATTACACCTGAGAGCGGATATAAAAAAGGATTCGGCTCATACAAAGTGGAACAAAATAAAAACTTACTTTTATTCTATAAAAAGTTGATAGCTATTAGAAATAGCAGCAAAGCTTTAAGAGAAGGTAACCTTGCATTTATTTATTCCAATGATAAACGAAATACTTTTGCTTTTAGGAGAAATTATAGAAATGAAACGATTATTTCTGTATTCAACTTGGGAAAGAACTTTTCCGAATTTGAATTACCGATTGAAGGTAAAATGGATTTTTATAAAGAATTGATTTCCGGATTTACAAGCAGATTAATTAAAATGGGTAAAAGCGAAAGGCAATTAGTCGTTCAATTAGCTCCTAATTCTGTGAAAATATTTAAACTGATAGAACCGGATAAATAGATTTTCAAGCTAATTCTTTTAATAAGCGCTGGTGAACAATGTTAACCAACGATTCGTAATTCTGACCCTCCGGGTAAACCGGCTTAAGAAATTTCACACTAATCTTTTTCCATGGTCTTGGAATAAAACTTCCTCGCGGCAATGCTTTATATGCACCCTCAATTGAAACCGGAACAATCGGCACGTTTAGTTCTTGACTTAAGATTGCAAAGGATTTTTTAAACTCTCCAAGTGAACCGGTTCGCGTCCTCGTTCCTTCCGGAAAGATAATTATGTTTTTCCCTTTCCTTAATACTTCTGCTAATTTTTGCAGCGACTCCTTTAAGTCACGGTTTAAATCCATAATTATCACATTGTTTCTATTTGCCAGGGCTTTTACCCAAGGGTTTCTAAGATGTTTTTCTTTAGCATAAAAGTAAGTATTCTTCATTACTTTATTTTTTAAGAACATTGAAACAAATAATCCGTCAAAAAAACTTTGATGATTAGGAGCAATAATAAATGGACTTTCGGGCAAGTTTTCAGTTCCTTCCCCTTTCAATCTAAAATAAAGTTTGAATAAAATCTTCGACGTGTTCTTAAAAAGATTCTGAGTGAACCAACTTTTGGGAAGTTTAATATCAACCTTTTCCTTAAATATTTCAGCCCATTTAACTGTTTCAACCGTAAGCCTGTTTTTTTTCTCTCTCATAAATTGGGAAAGTTTCTCAACAGTTGGATGATAAATCAAAACATCATTCTGAATTTTAATGCCAAAAGTTGATTCAAGAAAAACGTGAAGGTTCACTTTATCCAACGAATCAAGTCCTAAGTCAATCTCGAAGTGATCATCGGGAGAAATATCGTTTTTCTTTTGTTCTTTCAAAAAATCCCTAATTACCAGATATTCTTCAAATTGTGGTTCATTTAATACTCGCTTTTTGATCCCGCTGTTTTCATTAATTATGGCGGCTAATTTGAAACGCTGTATTTTACCAAGCCTGGTTTTGGGCAGTTCATCTTTATACAGGATAAATTTGTTAATTTTTTTATAAGAAGAAACACTGTGATTGTACTTGTCAATTATTTCCCATCGGAACAACTCTTCAATATTCTGGATTGAATTTTCCGCAAGCTTCTTAAAATCCGGATATATTACAGCTGTCAAAATATCATTCTGCATGAACACCCCGACTTCTGCTATAAAATCTGAGAGTTCCTTAATTTTATTTTCTATTTCTTCAGGATTAATGTTTTTCCCGTTTGATAAAACGATAATTTCTTTAGAGCGTCCTGTTATGTGAATGAATCCTTCGTTATCTAAGTAACCGAGATCACCCGTATATAGCCAGCCATCTTTTAGTACTTCGGCTGTTTCTTCAGGGCGATTATAGTAGCCTTGCATAATGTTACGTCCGCGTGCAACTATTTCACCATCTTTAGTTTCAACTTCTAAGCATGATAATGGTAGACCCGCCGATCCGATTTTCCATTTGCCGGGATGTGTAAAGGTTATCATTGGCGCCGCTTCCGTCATTCCGAATCCTTCTAACATTTCAAAGCCGAGGGTCTTAAAATCTCTTGCTAAGTCTTCATCTAATTTTGCGCCGCCGCAAACCATGTATTCAATATTTCCGCCAAATTTTTCATGAACCTTTTTGAATATCAATTTGGAAAATGATCTTAAGTTTATAATTCTGGCAAGTCTAAAAATTGCTTTAGTAAGGATGCTTTTGTTGATTTGGTTCATAATCCCCTGACGAATTGCAGAATACAAACGAGGAACACCTATTGTGATTGCAATCTGATTTTTTTGCAACGTGTCAATGATATCTTCCGACGTCATTGAAGGCGCCAGAGCAATCGTTGCTCCGACAGACAGCGGTGCAATTAGCGTCCCGATTAAAGGGAAGATATGATGCAGTGGTAAAAGCGCTAACACGTTCCTGTCCTCAGTAAATATCGGAATCTCGATCGAAACAGCTTCAACATTTGCAATCAAGTTATCGTAAGAAAGCATTACGCCCTTAGGATTTCCGGTTGTTCCTGAAGTATAAATTATTACAGCAGTATCGAAAACATTTTTGCTGTTGATTTCTTCAGATGTGTAGTTGTGGCAATTATAATTTTGTTCTTCAAAAACAAATAGAGTTATTTCGTACTTTAATAATTTGCGTGCTTTAATAAGAGTTTCAACAGTCCCCTGTGAGCAGAAAATTATTTCGGGGCGGCAATCGTTTAGCATATATGCAACTTCATCAGCAGGTGCTAAACTATCGATTGGAACCGCTACTACATTGTTTTTCCATGCAGCATAAAATGCATAGCACCACTCAGGTCTGTTGGAAGAAAAGATAGCAGCCTTGGTTACTTTCTCTCCGCTAAACAGGGAAGAATAAAAATTGATGTGCCTAAGAAGCTCATCATAAGTGATTTTATTATTCTGCCAGACTAATGCAGTCTTGTCAACTTTTTTTATATACAAAATTAAAGTCCCATTTTAAATCTTGTATTAAATTTACCAAAAAATATAGAGTATTTAAAGCTTCAAGCAGAGTCTGATCCAAACCTGATAGGGAAATACTTTCAAAATAATAAAGATTTAACTTGACAATTGTTTCTAAATTATGCAAATTAGAACTCGTTAAAGTTATCGTTTAAGTTAGCGATAACTACTATTCTATAATTATTCATTAAATAGGTTAGTTCACTGAACATTTTTACCGCCATATTAAAGTCAAAGCAACTCAAACTCCCTATTATAAGACGTTCTACATGCTCGTTGGGGCTTATTCTTAACTATTTACTGAAATCCTTAGTTTATTCTCATATGATGAAAGTGAACGATAATTCGTTTTATTCATGGTTGCTTGTGGATCCGAATGTTAAACAGACAAATAAGAATTTTTCTCAAAGAAATAAAAAATAAAAAAATTATTACAATTACAGACCCAGCTTGTTTATTCGGAAAATATGAATGTGACTTATGGGGCGAAGCTGTGTCCAAGTTATCTAAAAATAAGAGAGCAACAAATTTTTCGTTAAGATTTTGGTATTAAACTTAAATAAACGTTAAACAAGCAGGGATGGCAGTTTTCAATATTATATAAGTGAACCTAAAAGGACGAATGATTTTAAGGCAATAGCTCCTTTTATATTGGCTTCGTTAGAATTGGGCAAATAAAATTTATAATAATATTTCGTTTTATAATTATTTCAGGAATTAAAAAATGGGACCAAAGTCATTTTCATTGGTAAAAATTCTTTTTTTATTATTCTTATCATGGATTGTTTTATCATCCTCGGCAAAATGTAAATCAAATTATTTTGTTAAAGGAAATGATTCTATAAAAGTAGTTGGGCTGGATTACTATTTCAACCATGAATTTATAAAAGATAAAAATGGTAAAGAGGTACAGTATCATTATATATGGGAAGATACCGCTAATTCAGGCTATTCAGAATTGGGAGATGTTATAAAAAGTTTGGGCGCCCAGCTCGGTGAATTACATCAAGCGCCTATGCTAAAAAAGTTGAAAGATATGAGCATTTATATAATTGTCGATCCTGATACTCCGTTGGAAACTGCACATCCTAATTATATTGACCACAACTCGATTGTCAACATTGTAAAATGGGTTAAAGGCGGTGGCGTGCTTGTACTTTTCGGGAATGATAAAGGCAATTGCGAGTTTGAACATTTAAATATGCTCGCCGGACAATTCGGGATTCATTTTAATGAAGACAGCAGGAACGATGTAATCGGCAAGAATTATGACATGGGAAAATTTGATAACCTTCCCGCTATACCGCTTTTTAGCGGAGTGAAAAAGATATATCTAAAAGAAATTAGCACATTAAAAATATCAAAGGCGGCTAAGCCGGTTCTTATAGATAAAGGCGACGTTATTATGGCTTCTGCAAAAGCTGGTAAAGGTTTTGTGTTTGCTGTAGGCGATCCATGGATTTATAATGAATATATTGATCATAGAAAATTGCCTGAAGATTTTCAAAATAGAAAAGCAGCGGAAAATTTATTTACTTGGTTACTAGGTAAAGCCAGAGAGATAAAATAATATTTCCTCAAACCAAATATTATATATTCAAAATGAAATATTAAATACACACAAACAAATTACAAAGAACTTAAGGATTCAGATTACAGATATGGAAGCAGAACTATTAAATCAATTTCGTTTTTTTGATCCAAATGAAAAAGTAAGAGAAATTGCGCATGAATTATATTCAAATGTAAAGGATTTACCGATTATAAGCCCTCACGGGCACGTTGACCCAAAGCTTTTGGCTACTAACGAATCATTTCCTGATCCGGCTGAATTAATCATTATTCCGGACCATTATATTTCCAGAATGTTATACTCACAAGGAATTTCCCTTGAATCTCTTGGAGTGCCTACCGTTGACGGAACCACCGTAGAAACAGATCACCGGAAAATATGGAAGATTTTTGCAGAAAATTTCTATCTTTTTGCAGGTACACCAACGGGTGTATGGTTAAAGCATGAACTGGTTGAAGTATTTGGTATAAATGAGAAATTAAATGCAAAGAATGCAGATAAGATTTACGATTTAATGTCTGCAAAACTTAAAACAAAAGAATTTCTTCCAAGGACATTGTTTGATAAATTTAAGATTGAAGTACTTTCAACAACGGACGGTGCTCCAGACTCACTTGAGTACCATAAAAAAATTAAGGAGTCAGGCTGGAAGGGAAGAGTAATTCCGTGCTTTCGTCCTGATGCAGCAGTAAATATAACCGGTTCAAGTTGGAAGAATGAAATAGACAAACTAAGCCAGGCAAGCAAGACGGATGTGGTTACGTATAAGGACTTCATAAGTGCTATTGAAAACAGAAGGGAATATTTCAGATCCGTGGGTGCTGTTTCGACAGATCAAGGAATAGTTTCGCCATACACTCATCAACTAAGCGATAAAGAAGCTGAGAATATATTTCAGCACGCATTAAAAGGTAAAGCAACAGAAGAAGAAGCAACTTTATTTACTGCAAACATGTTGATGGAAATGTCGAGGATGAGTATTGAAGACGGCTTAGTTATGCAAGTGCACCCCGGTTCAATGAGAAATCATAATGAAAGGATATTCAAAAGATTTGGTTTAGATAAAGGTGCAGACATTCCACTCCAAACCGAATATACTAAGAACTTACATGAGCTTTTGAATAAATATGGAAACGACAATAGACTTATATTAATAGTCTTTACACTTGACGAATCAAACTATGCTAGAGAACTTGCGCCACTAGCCGGGCATTATCCAGCAATGAAATTAGGTCCATCATGGTGGTTCCATGACAGTATAGAAGGAATGACCCGGTTCAGACAAAATGTAACTGAAACAGCGGGAATATATAATACTGTAGGTTTTAATGATGATACCAGGGCATTTCTGTCAATTCCGGCAAGGCATGATTTATCAAGAAGAGTTGACTCAAACTTCCTTGCCGGGCTAACGGCAAAGCATATAATTGATATAGATGAAGCAAAAGAATTAAGTTACGCATTAGCTTATGGATTAGTAAAGAAGGCATACAAGCTATAAGAAAATAGTTAAAAGAGATAAAAATCTGCAAACTGATATAGATAAAGTTCTTATGTCACTTTTAGATAAAATGTAATAAACATATATTACACAGTATTAAAAGTTAAAATTATTCGACCGGAGATAATAAATTGGAGAAAAGTCAACATATTACATTAGACGATATAGCAAAGAAACTAAAGGTGTCTAAAGTAACTGTTTCTAAAGCGTTAAGAGGTCATCCGGACATTTCAAAAGAGACTACTCTGCTTGTAAAAAAAGTAGCTGAGGAGTTGGGGTATACGCCAAATTATATGGCAAGAAACTTGTCATCGCGACATTCAAATACAATTGGAGTTGTAATACCCAAAATTGCTCACTTTTTTTTCAGCGCAGTTATTGAATCAATATATGATGCTGCCTTTTATAATAATTATGAGATAATTTTAACTGTTTCGCAAGAAAGTGAAGAAAGGCAAACAAAGCATATAGAATCACTACTTGCTATGCGTGTTGATGGGCTAATTGTTTCCATTACTCAACAAACACACGACCTGGCGATTTTTGAAAAAGTAAAGAGACAAGGAATACCTTTAACTTTTATAGATAGAATATTAGATATTCCAAATACTAGCTCAGTAACTGTGGATGATAGAGGCGGGGCATTTCAGGCAATTGAACATGCGATAAAACTAGGTTACACAAAGATCGGGCACTTAGCAGGATTTCATGAAATCAACATCGGCTTAAAGAGATACCAGGGATTCGAAGATGCAATGAAACAATACGGTGTTGAAATTAATCCTGATTGGGTAATACATGGTAGTTTTGGAGAAGAAGCCGGCTATCGTGGTTTCATGCAAATGTACAACAATAATAATTTGCCAGAATTTCTTTTTACGGTTACTTATCCTGTTGCGTTAGGGGTATATGCAGCAGTTCAGGAAGTCGGATTAAAAATTCCAGATGACATTGATATTATGTGTTTTGGAAATAGTGATGTAAACCGGTTTATCTCACCATCATTAAGTTGTGTAAATCAGCCAACAGAAATGCTTGGTAAGAAGGCGGTTGAGGTAACATTGGATCACATAAGGAACATAGATTCATTTGAGCCTAAGCATATTGAAATCCCTACCGAGCTTCTATTGAGAGAAACTTGTTCAGGTAAAGGAATGATCTCACTTTCAAAAACCGGATTAAATGGTATTTAAGGTAGAGAAATTTTTTTGTTCTAAAATAGTAATCGATAAAGTAAACGATATAGGCAAAATTACTGAGTAAGATATGAAACCCAAATTTATAAAAATACATACGAATGATAACGTAGCAATTGCGATTGCAAGAATTGCAAAAGATGAAAAGATAGTTGTAGATAATGTTGAAATTCAAATTCTAAATGACATTAATCAGGGACACAAAATTGCTATAAGGAATATTGAAGAGGGAGAAAATATTGTTAAGTACGGGCATATAATTGGGCATGCTACTGAAAGAATCAAAGTGGGTGAATGGGTACACTCTCACAATGTCAAAACCAATCTTAGTGATATTATAAGTTATAAATATGAGCATACTGATTTCTTAAAAAGTAAAGAATTGCTGAATATTCCGACATTCGAAGGCTACAAGAGAAAAAATGGAAAAGTCGGTACGCGAAATGAAATATGGATTATAAACACAGTAGGATGTGTAAATACATCAGCTGAAAGAATAGCGAAGATTTGCAATGAAAGATACAAATCAGAAAATTTTGATGGAGTATTTGCATTTGCTCATCCTTACGGATGCAGCCAGCTCGGAGATGATCTTACAAACACACAGAAAGTTTTGTCAGGATTAATGAGAAATCCTAATGCCGGAGGAGTTTTAGTAATCGGTTTGGGCTGTGAAAATAACCAGATGAAATCTCTTTTAAGCTTAGCAAAGGGAGTAGATGAAGAGAGACTAAAATCATTTAATTCTCAGGAAGTTAAAGATGAGATTGAAGAAGGCATCAAGTTAGTCGGTGAACTTTTTGAAATAATAAAAAATGACATCCGGGTAAAATGCCCTGTATCTGATTTAACGATTGGAATGAAATGCGGAGGATCCGATGGTTTCTCAGGAATATCTGCAAATTCATTAGTGGGGAGAATTACCGATATATTATCCTTACAAAACGGCAGAGTAATTCTTTCTGAAGTCCCTGAAATGTTTGGTGCAGAACAGCAGTTGATGAACAGAGCTAAATCAATAGAAGTTTATAATAAAATTGTCGAAATGATAAATAGCTTCAAGGAATATTTTATAAGTCATAATCAAGTAATTTATGAAAACCCCTCTCCCGGGAATAAGGATGGAGGATTAACTACGCTTGAAGAGAAATCACTAGGTGCCATTCAAAAAGGCGGGACTACTCAGATAAACCAGGTTTTAGATTACGGGGAACAAATTGAGGAAAAAGGTCTGGCATTATTGAAAGCACCAGGTAATGACGGAGTTTCTGCGACTGCTATGACTGTAAGTGGAGCAACATTAATCTTATTTACTACGGGTAGAGGGACACCGTTAGGATTCCCTGTCCCCACCATAAAGATTTCATCAAATTCAGATCTATTTGAGAGGAAGCCTAACTGGATTGACTTTAATGCTGGTAAATTACTTACGGGAGAAAAGAATATGGACGAGCTAACCGAAGAACTACTTAGGCTAATAATTGATATTGCTTCAGGAAAAGTTAACACCAAGAATGAAATTAATGGAAATAAAGAAATTGCAATCTGGAAAGAAGGCGTGACCCTTTAGCTCTTACCAACCTAAATTTAATTCACTTCAAAAAGTACAGACGGATAAATGCTGCTAAATAAAAAACTAATAGAATCAAATACAATATTAAATAATAACATCGTAATTGGTCCACATGATGAGATGCCGGAGCGCGTATTACAATTTGGCGAAGGTAATTTTTTAAGAGCCTTTGTTGATTGGCATTTTAACGAATTGAATAAAAAAGGACTCTTTAACGGAAAAGTAGTTATTGTTCAGCCGCTAAAAGGGGGAATGATAGATGAAATTAATAAGCAAGACGGACTATACACACTTCTTCTTAGAGGGATACAAAACGGAAAGCAGATTGAAAAGACCGAGATAATAACATCGGTAAGCAGGGGAATAAATCCTTATACTAACTGGAGTGAATTTCTGAATTGCGCTTCAAATCCCAACATGCGTGTAATAGTATCTAATACTACTGAAGCAGGAATATCCTATTCGAAAATTCCTTTTCCGGAAGGTGAATGCCCGGATACATTTCCTGCAAAAGTAGCTGCTTTTTTATACGAGAGATATAAGAAGTTTGACGGTGCTAAAGACAAAGGAATGATTATTATTCCTTGTGAATTGATTAAAGACAACGGCGATACGCTTCACCAATATATTTTGCAGCACGCCTTAGATTGGAAATTAGACAGTAAATTCATACGTTGGATTCAAGAAAGTAATTATTTTTATAATACACTTGTTGACAGAATCGTTCCCGGTTATCCGAAAGATGAAATTGAAAGCTTAACGAAAAAATTAGGTTATGAAGATAATATAATCGTTTCTGCTGAAGTTTTTCATCTATGGGTAATTCAGGGAAATAGAATAGCGAGTGAAGAATTACCCTTTGTTCAAGCCGGACTAAATGTTGTTTGGACGGATGATATTCAGCCTTACAGAAACCTAAAGGTAAGAATATTAAATGGCGCACACACAATGTTTACAATTCCTTCATTCTTATCAGGCAATGACACAGTGCAACAAAGTGTGGAAGACAGAGTTATCGGAAATTATATTTCAGAAGGATTATTCAAGGAAATTATACCGACGCTTGATTTTCCTGAAGAAAAGAAATTGGATTTTGCTCAAGAAATAATCGAAAGATTTCAAAATCCGTTTATAAAGCATTATTTAATTAGCATAACATTAAATTCTATTTCGAAATTTAAGGTACGCGTTCTTCCTTCAATATTAGAATATTTTGAAATGAATAAACATGTGCCCGAAGCGCTTTCATTTTCACTAGCTTCGCTGATTTGGTTTTATCGAGGGTATAGTTTGAATAAATTACCGCAAAATGGCTCAAGGCAATTCACATTGAAAGATGACGAAGAGGTAATGAAATACTTTAAGAGTTTAGAAAACATTCATGACTATGATGCTGTTGTGAAGTCTGTCCTTGGCAACGTGAATTTCTGGAATTTGGATCTGAACAAGATAGACGGTTTGACGGAAATAGTTTCATATTATTACAAATCTATTGACAGTCTTGGAATGAAGCCTGCAATTGAAGAATTATTGAATGCAAGAATTATAGGGTAAAAATTAGTAATATTAAAAAGAGAAAAAATGAAGAGACAAGAAATAGTAAACTCGCTAATTAAAGCTTCAGCAGTGGCTGTTGTGAGGTTAACCGATCCTACTAAACTTATGAAAGTATCAGAAGCAATTTATGCCGGAGGAGTTTCAGCAATCGAAATAACAATGACTGTTCCAAACGCAATTAAGATGATAGAAGAGGCTAGTAAGGTTTTAGGAAGCTATATGCAAGTTGGAGTCGGGTCGGTACTGGATTCTGATACCGCACAAAAAGCGATTGACGCTGGAGCAAAATATGTCGTAAGCCCAATCTTCAAAAAGGAAATTATAGAAACCGCACATAAAAATAATATACCTGCAATGCCGGGGGCTTTTACACCGACAGAAATTCTAACTGCTTATGAAGCAGGTGCAGATATTGTTAAAGTTTTTCCTGCAGATGTAGTCGGAATGGCTTTCTTCAAAGGCATTCTTGCACCAATGCCTCACTTAAAATTAATGCCTACCGGCGGTGTCAGCCTGACGAATGCCGGTGATTGGTTGAAAGCAGGCGCTTGCGCCGTGGGTGTTGGCACTGCGCTGCTTGATAAAAAGGCAATAGCCACGGAAGATTATAAAACCTTGACAGCTAATGCAAAGATATTAATGGAAAGCATAAACAAAGCGAAAGCCGAAATTCATTGATATTAACACTGAGAACACAGTATAGAGATTATTCCCAAGAAATTGTCGATACCAGACAGCAGGGAAGAGGATTTGAAGAATTTAAATGTTATAATTTATTAATAAAAAGAAAATAATTAAAAGGAAGAAAGAATGTCATTTAAGGTAGTAACAATGGGCGAAATAATGCTTAGACTTTCAACTCCGGGATTCAGCCGGTTTGTGCAGTCGCAAAGCTTCGATGCAAATTACGGAGGCGGGGAAGCTAATGTGGCGGTTGCATTATCAAATTACGGATTTGAGAGTTATTTCGTTTCAAAATTGCCGAAACATGAAATAGGGCAAGCCGCGGTTAACAGCTTGAGACGTTTTGGTGTGAAGGATGATTATATTGTTAGAGGCGGAGATAGAGTTGGAATTTATTTTCTTGAGACCGGGGCAAGTCAAAGAGCTTCAAAAGTTATTTATGATAGATCAGGTTCTGCAGTCACAACACTAAAGAATAATGAGCTTAACTGGGAAGAGGTATTTAAAAATGCAAAATGGTTTCACTGGACTGGAATAACTCCTGCTTTGGGAAAAGAAGCTCAAGAGAGTTTGATTGTCGCATGCAAAGTTGCTAAGAAAAATGGAGTCATAATAAGTGCCGATTTAAATTACCGGGCAAAATTATGGACTACTAAAGAAGCACAATCAGTAATGATTCCGCTAATGGAGTATGTTGATGTTTGTATTGCTAATGAAGAAGATGCAGAAAAAAGTCTTGGTTTTAAGGCTGGAGTAACAAATGTTGAAAGTGCAGAGCTTGATGAAAAAGGATATTTTGAATTAGCAAAGCAATTAAAAAAGAAATTTAATTTTAAGTCCGTTGCCATAACGTTAAGAGAAAGTTTTTCAGCTTCGAGAAACGGATGGAGTGCCTTGCTTCACGATGAAAAAGATTGTGTGCAACCCTACCGTTCAAAAAGATATGACGTGCAAATAGTAGATAGAGTTGGCGGTGGAGATTCATTTGCAAGCGGATTAATTTACGGATTACTTAATAAAACCGACTCCAAAGAAGCTCTTGAATTTGCAGTCGCAGCATCCTGTTTAAAGCAAACTATTCCGGGTGATTTTAATCTGGTTTCGATCGATGAAGTCGAAAAACTTTCCAAAGGCGGTGGCTCAGGAAGGGTGGAAAGATAAAGGTATATGTAAGTCAATTATATTTTTAATGAATCTTATTCATCTCTAAAAGAATCTCTTGATTTAAATTATTAAATCACCTCAACATTTAAAGGGCATCAGTTCTGACTAAGGCTTAATTAATTGTGGCAAGCAAAATATTCTTTGTTTGTTCCATTCCTAATCAAAAAACTATAGGGGCTCGAATGAAAAGAGCAGAACTGTTCTATTCTCATTTTCTATTGTTATCATTTTCGCCTTGAAGCTAGATGCCCAAGATACCGCAACTGCAACTTGGAGTCTGCAATCTGATCAAAGCTTTATAACATCTGGCAGTATATCCGCTCTTGATCAAACAATAACTGGTCTTACGCCGGCATATGAAAAACCTCAAAGCGGGACCACTAATAATGTTCAGAAATCAAAACCTGATGCTTCATCTAGCAGTGCATCCGGAACAGGGTCATGGCCGGCAGATACCAATATAAGAAGTTAAAAATACTGCAACCAAAAAAATGATATTACTAAAGTAATTATAATATCGGCGTTTAAATCTTTGCATTTTTCTTGAACGTAAACTTGAACTAGCAGATTTAGCACTTTAGGTTTTAATCATTCAACTACTATTATCATATAACTTGAGAGAGGAATAATGAGTACAAATTCATCCAAGGAAGGAACAGTCTTGGGCATCAAAAGTCCAAATGCAAAAACAAAAGTAAGAGCTTATCGATGGACGATTTGTGGCTTGCTCTTTTTTGCCACAACAATTAACTACATAGATAGACAGGTGCTCGGAATATTGGCTCCTGTTCTTCAAAAGGATATTGGTTGGAATGAAATTGATTACGGATATATAGTTACTGCATTTTCAGCGGCGTATGCTCTTGGTCTTCTGTTCGTCGGAAGATTTATTGACAAAGTCGGTACAAAAATCGGTTATAGTATATCTATTTTTATTTGGAGTATTGCAGCTATGGGGCATGCTCTTGTCAAAACCGTATTTGGCTTTGGGCTCGCAAGATTTGCTTTAGGAATAGGAGAATCAGGAAATTTCCCAGCTGCTATAAAAGCAACCGCTGAATGGTTTCCTAAAAAAGAAAGAGCTTTTGCAACTGGGCTATTCAATTCGGGCGCTAACATTGGAGCAGTTGTCGCACCTCTTGTAGTGCCATGGATTACGTTAACCTGGGGTTGGCAGGAAGCATTTATTTTTACCGGACTTCTTGGATTTATCTGGATAGTACTTTGGGTTTGGCTATATGAAATTCCCGAGAGGCATAAAAAAGTTAGCAAAGAGGAATTAGCATACATACAAAGCGACCCGGCTGAAGTTCAAACAGAAAAAATTCCGTGGATGAAATTGTTTAAGTATAAACAAACCTGGGCGTTTTTTATCGCTAAATTTTTAACCGACCCAATTTGGTGGTTTTACCTATACTGGCTGCCCAAATTTTTAAATGAACGATATCATCTTGATTTAGCCAACCTGGGGTTACCGTTGATAGTAATTTATACTATGACGAGCATCGGCAGCATAGGAGGGGGTTGGCTATCGGGAGCATTTATTAAAAAAGGCTGGAGTATAAACAAGGGAAGAAAGATGGTTATGCTGATATGTGCTATCCTGATTGTACCAATCGTATTTGCTTCGGTTGTTCCTGAATGGTGGGCAGTAGGTTTGATTGGCTTAGCCGCTGCATCTCATCAAGGATGGTCGGCAAATTTATTTACAACAGCTTCGGATATGTTTCCCAAAAAAGCTGTCGGTTCTGTTGTTGGTCTAGGCGGAATGGCAGGCGCTATCGGTGGTATGTTTATTGCCACCGCTGCAGGTTTCATTCTACAAATTACAGGAAGTTATATGATCCTTTTCATAATATCAGGCTCTGTTTATCTGTTAGCTTTGCTTATTTTCCAAATGCTGGCTCCAAAGATGGAAAGCGCTCAAATATAATTTATTTCTAAGCTCGCTCGTAATTATCAAACTTAAATCAATAAGGTATAACTAAAATGAATACAGAAGCATCCGAAACAAAAATCTTTAATAAAACGTTAAAAGAACTTACCGGTCTACTTCATTCAAAAAATCATGCTGACGTATATATATATTCAAGTTCAGTAAACGAAAAAAACGGAAGCATCTTTTTTGTCGGAAAGGAAGATGATAGAAAGTTTCTTTATATTATTACTTCCGCCGATGCAAAAGTCCAGGAAAGGTTTGACGGAGAAGTATTGGAGAATATATTCACTGATGAAAAGCTATCTATAAAAAGATGTTTCATGAATCATCAAAATGTAGTTAACCTGCAGGAATTATTTCCTTATACTCGCGCAATTCCGATAGGCTTAAAAAATTCTTTTGGCTTTGGAGACCGGCTTGGCTTGGCAAATGCCGGTCATATTAGATCGCTGAAAGGTTATAATTTCAAACCAATTTTTGCGCAGCAGTCGATTAGGGAATTATCAAGAACAAACCGCACTCCCGACGATGTGCTTGATTCTGCCGTTTGGGCAGTATTTCAAGAGGGGTATAAAGATGGTTTTGGTGCCGATGCCGATCATCTTAAAACAACAAAAGATATTGACTTGATGGTGAAGGCAGGATACAAAACCTTTACTATTGATCCGAGTGATTACATCTTGAACGGTGTCAGCGCTATAAAAAAATTGGATCTTATGAAGAAGGTGTTGGAGCTGCAATGGAATGAATTCCAAGACACATCCGCAAATCTGATAACAAGATATGAGAACAAGAAATTTGACTTTTCTGGAGGATATTCGTTAAGTCCTTCACTATATGAGATTCTTGAAGCCTGTTTAAAATATAACAGGGCAATTATTCATATAAAAAATATTTGTGATTATTTGGAAGAGCAATATCCGAAATATGATCATGAGATTGAGGTTTCAATAGATGAAACAGATACGATAACTACTCCTTTCGAGCATTTCTTTATTGTGAATGAACTAAAAAGATTAAAAGTAAATTTTGTCAGTCTTGCCCCACGATTTGTTGGAGATTTTGAAAAGGGAATCGACTATAAAGGTGATATCGAAGTATTTAAGGAAGAATATTTAAAGCACCTGGCTATTGTAAAATATTTTGGATTTTATAAAATTAGCTTTCATTCAGGAAGCGACAAATTTACAGTTTATAATGCAGTTGCAGAAATTAATGAAGGTTTTGTTCATATAAAAACTGCAGGTACAAGTTACCTGGAAGCTCTAAAAGTCGTTGCAATTAAAGACCCGGAACTTTTTAGAGAAATACTGGATTTTGCCGCCGGACTGTATGAAACCGAAAAGAAAACATATCATGTCTCCGCTGATATGAAAAAAATAAAGCCTGCTAATGAATACAAGGACGAAGAGCTTGAAAAATTGTTTGGATCAAACGATGTTAGACAAGCGCTTCATGTTACTTACGGAAGGGTATTGACTGAGAAAAATGAAAAGTCAGAGTTGATTTTCAGAGATAGAATTTATGTTTGCCTTATTAAAAATGAAGAGCTACATTACAGCGTGTTAGTTAAACATTTTCAACGGCATATGAATTCTTTTAAGGATAAAATTTGAAAATGGAATAAGGGACAAATATTTTTTGTTTGCCTATTTAATTTGATAATAGTTTACTTATAACGTAAAACAAATGAGATAAATATGGAAGTTCGATATACACCCGATCATATTGACTATAAATATAAAACCACCGGAGAACTGCGTAAATCTTTTTTGATGGATAATCTTTTTACTCCATCAAAAATTGAAATGGTTTATACAGATGTCGATAGAGCTATTGTGGGATCGGCTGTCCCGTTAAATCAAACGCTAAAATTGGAAAGCAGTAAAAAGGAAATGGCGTCCGATTATTTTGCCGAAAGACGCGAGATTGGAATAATTAACATTGGTGCAGAAGGTAAAGTTACTCTGGATGGTAAAGAATTTTCTATGGAATTTAAAGATTGTCTTTACGTAGGAAGAGGCGCTAAGGATATTCAATTCTTTAGCAAAAACCCTGACCAACCGGCTAAGTTTTATTTCGTCAGTTATCCTTCTCACTCTGAATATAAAACGCATCACATAAAATTTATTGAAACAGAATCTGCAAAGCTTGGTACAATTAAAGAATCAAACAAACGGACTATTTATAAGTATATCCACTCCAACGGAATAAAAAGCAGTCAGCTTGTTATGGGTTTGACGGAATTGGATGAGGGAAGTATTTGGAATACTATGCCGGCTCACACGCATCAGCGGCGAACAGAAATTTATATGTATTTTAATCTTCCTGAAAATTCAATGGCAATTCATTTAATGGGCGAACCGGAAGAAACAAGACATATTATTGTAAGAAATCAGGATGTAGTTATTTCGCCAAGCTGGTCGATTCATTCGGCGGCGGGTACTCAGAATTATACTTTTATATGGGCGATGGGGGGCGAAAATCAAGCTTTTGATGATATGGATGTTATTTCTATGAAATCTTTAAAATAGAATTATCGAAGACAAAATGATTTTAGATAAATTTAACTTAGAAGGCAAAACAGCACTTGTTACCGGATCAAATAAAGGAATAGGACAAGCCTACGCTCTTGCTCTTGCTGAAGCAGGCGCCGATGTAATCGGCGTTTCATCAAAAGGAGAATTTTCTGCTACTGAAAAATTAATTAAAAGTTCCGGGAGAAATTTCTATGCATATACATGTGATTTTTCTGACAGAAAAGCACTTTACAAATTTATAGGCAACGTTAAAAATGATTTCCCTAAAATTGAAATCTTAGTAAATAACGCCGGCACAATTCTTCGAAATCCAATCCTAGAGCATTCCGATGAGTATTGGGATAAAATAATTGAGATAAATCTTTCCGCTCAATTTATTTTGGCAAGAGAATTTGGAAAGGAAATGGTTGCAAGGAGCTATGGAAAAATTGTTTTTGTTGCCTCATTACTTTCGTTTCAAGGTGGAATTTTAGTGCCGGGTTATGCTGCCTCAAAGGGTGGTATAAAACAACTTGTAATGGCTTTCGCTAATGAGTGGGCTTCAAAAGGAGTTAATGTAAATGCTATTGCTCCTGGTTATATTGAAACCAGTAATACAAAAGCACTTCGCGAAGATAAGGTTAGGAATAAGGCTATCCTTGATAGAATTCCTGCCGGACGCTGGGGCTTACCTGAAGATTTAATGGGAGCAGTTGTATTTTTATGTTCGGATGCATCCAATTATTTAAACGGAAGCATCGTTACAGTTGACGGCGGTTGGATGGGAAGATAATTGGTGTTTCCCTGTTAAGCTGATTTTTTATATTCTTCAGCAACGGAGTTTAATGCGAAAAGTATCTTTCCGATACTGATTCCGCCATTACCCTCAAACGTGCAATCTTTTGGATGGTTCTTGCAGTTTATATTACAATAATTTTCCTCCGGCAGAATTATTGTGTTATCGTTGCCGAGCGGTCCCCAAAGTTTTGGTGAACATGCCGGTAGTGGGCAAAACATTGAGAGTGTTTTAATTCCCAAAGCTGCGGCAATGTGCATCGGCCCGGTACTTGAAGAAATTAAAATATCTAATGCTGCAAAGTTCAAAATGGAATTTCTCAAATCTGATCCGTCATTTGGATATTCAACCCCTTCAAGGTTTTGCATTTCCGGCGGAACAATATTATCCGTAACAACAATCTTAAATCGATTTGTATTTTGTAGTCTCTTTATAAGCTGCAAATAAGTTCTTACCGGTAAATTCGGAGCTGAATGTCCGTTGGATGAATGAATTCCGACAATTATTTTGTCCTCTTCCAGCAATTTCAATCTTGTTTCATTTACATGCTCTTTTTCCGGTTCACTTAAATAAATCTTTGGTGCATAATCATTAGATTTTATGCCAATCCTTCTCGCAAGGTCCATACAATAATCTGCTTCATGACGCAGCGGAATATATTTGTGCCTGCTGACACCCTTTACAAATGTTATAAATTGATAAAATTTTTCCCCTACTCCGATTCTTTTTCTTATCCCGGAAAGAAACAGAAGGTAATTAATCCTTTTTGACGGCAGTAGCATTAAAGCGTGTGTGAAATTATTTCTTCTTATTTCTTTTACTCGTTTAAAGAAATTATTAATGCTCTTAAACGGAACGTCTTCATAAATAATGATATCATCAACGTAAGGATTGTTTAGGTATATATCTTTAGTATAGCTTGATACAAGGACTGCGACGTAACTGTCAGTCCACTGCTTCTTAATCGCATGCGGTATTGAAGTCGACACAACTACATCACCTATCCTATCCTGCCGGACAATTAAAATTCTTTTTTGTCTTACCATTTCAATTTTTCCTATCTCTTAATCAGTTAGACAAAATCAAGCCCTTATGGTTTAAATTCACAATTTATTTTGTAAATGCTCTATTAAATAATATTTAAAGGATGTACTATGAACCAATTCTCATTCGATAATCTAAAAGATAAAGTTTGTGTGATAACAGGCGGTGGCGGAGTTATCGGTAATGCGATTGCTAAATGCTTATCTGCTGTAGGAGTTAAAATTGCCGTAATCGATTTATTAAAAGATGCCGCGGATAAAACCGCTAAAACTTTATTTGACGAGACTGGAGCACAAGCAATCGGCGTGCAAGCAAGTGTGCTCGATAAAGAATCTCTCTTAAAAGCAAAAAAAGAAATTAATAGTGCTCTCGGTAAAATTGATATTTTGATTAACTGCGCCGGCGGTAATTCACCGCTTGCAACTACTCAATATGAATTTATTGAAAAAGACAATTTAAATGAACTTGAAAAAACATTTTTCGGTCTGGATGTCGAAGGTTTTAGAAAAGTATTTGATTTGAATTTCCTTGGAACTCTGCTTCCTACCATGGCGTTTACAACCGACATGATAGAAAAAGGCGGGGGTTCAGTATTAAATATTTCTTCTATGAATTCTTTCAGGCCTCTGACAAAAATCCCCGCATACTCGGCTGCAAAAGCCTCGATAAATAATTTTACAGAATGGCTTGCAGTTCACCTTGCTAAAGTTAATATTAGAGTAAACGCTCTTGCGCCGGGTTTCTTTCTTACAAATCAAAATAGATTTTTATTGATTGATGAAAAAACAGGCAATCTTACTGCAAGAGGCAACAAAATTCTTACAGCAACACCAATGGGAAAGTTCGGCGAACCGGAAGATTTGCAAGGTGCTGTTTTATATCTACTATCAGATTTATCAAAATTTGTTACCGGAGTTGTAATCCCGATTGATGGCGGCTTTAATGTTTATTCCGGTGTCTAAAATTTCTCTTTAGAAAAATCGAATTTCATTTCCAATAAAAATTATAAGGGTCGATATGATATATTATAGCAAAGGTTCGGTTGATTCAGATCTTTCAAAAGAAGATTTGAGAGCAGGCCTGTATGAGGTACTGGACAAACTGGGCAGTAGGAAAAAAGTTTTAGCAATTCCACCCGATATTACCCGGCTTCATTCGTCTGCTGGAATATTAACTGAATATACATGGGAATATTATAATAATAATCTTACGGATATTCTTCCGGCACTCGGCACTCATTACCCAATGACCGAGAAGGAAATTGCAATTATGTTCGGTAAAACCCCAAAGAGTTTATTCCGCGTACATGATTGGAAAAAAGGATTAGTGACTTTGGGAGTGGTTCCATCTGATTATGTAAAAGAAATTTCCGAAGGAGCCGTGGATTATTCTATCCCGATACAGGTCGATAAACTTTTAGTGGAAGGAAATTTTGATCTTATTCTTTCTGTCGGCCAGGTTGTTCCTCATGAAGTTATCGGGATGGCAAATCATAATAAGAATGTTTTTATAGGAACCGGTGGCGGGGAGGGAATTAACAAGAGCCACTTTCTTGGCGCAGCCTACGGTATGGAAAGAATTATGGGAAGGGCCGATACACCTGTTAAACGCGTGTTAAACTATGGCTCCGATCATTTTGCTAAAAATTTGCCCATCGTTTATGTTCTTACTGTCGTAGGTAAAAATGCCAAAGACAATCTTGCTGTTAAAGGATTGTTCGTCGGCGACGATCTTGAGTGCTTTAATCTTGCCGCTGAGCTCTCCCTAAAAGTAAATTTTGTAATGCTTGATGAACCACTGAAGAAAGTTGTTGTTTATCTTGATCCTTCGGAATTTAAAACTACATGGCTCGGTAATAAATCCGTCTACCGTACCCGCATGGCTATTGCAGACGGCGGCGAGTTAATAGTATTGGCCCGGGGTTAAAAGAATTCGGCGAAGATAAAGGCAACGATCAAATTATTAGGAAATATGGTTATGTTTATACACCGAGAGTCTTAGAACTCGTAAAAGAAAACGAGGATTTACAAAATAGTTTAGGTGCTGCGGCTCATCTGATTCACGGTACTTCCGAAGGGAGATTTTCAATTACTTATTGCCCGGGTCATATTACTAAAGAAGAAATTGAAAGCGTAAAATTTAATTATGCTGATCTTCAAATGATGCTTCAAAAATATAATCCCGAAAAATTAAAAGACGGAGTAAATATTATGCCTGACGGTGAGGAGGTGTTTTATATTTCTAATCCAGCTCTCGGGCTTTGGGCATATAAAGGGAGATTTGTCTAACAGGAATTAAAAGTTTTTAATTCGATCAAAAAAATAATGCCTTAATTAAGGACTAAATCATTAAGTCACCATACCCAGAAACAACTCTTTGGAATTATGGAATATTAGAATAATGGAAAATATCGCTCAATTCCATTATTTCATGACTCCAATACTCCAAGGGTTGCGTAACATGAGTCATCAAACTAATATTTATCATAATTGTCTGAAAGTTTAATATTATGCCTTCAAATAAAAATGTTGTAATTGCTCAGTCCGGCGGACCATCGCCTGTAATTAATAATTCGCTAAGAGGAATTATTGAAACTTGCAAAATGTTCCCGGATAAATTTGATAAAATATATGGCGGTTTCCACGGTATAGAAGGTATTTTGAAAGAAGAGCTCATTGATATTTCTGCTCAGGATGAGGAGGAAATTTCTCTGTTAAGAACTACACCTGCCGCCGGTTCTATTGGTACTTGCCGTTACAAATTGAAAGCCAGTCAGCATGAAGATTTTAAAAGAGTAATTGAAGTCTTTAAAGCTCATAAAATCGGTTACTTCTTCTACATCGGTGGAAATGATTCTATGGATACTGCTAATAAGGTTGCAAACATGGCTCTCGAGGAAGGATTGGAGCTTGTTGGAGTCGGCGTTTCCAAAACTATTGATAACGATGTCGGCGATTCGGAATTTAAATTGATCGACCATACACCGGGCTATGGTAGTGTTGCTCGATATTGGGCTAACATTGTCCAAAATATAAATGAAGAAAATATGGGTTCATCTCCCGCTGATCCTGTTATAGTTCTTCAAGCTATGGGAAGAAAAATCGGATATATTCCCGCTGCAGCAAGACTTGCCGATGTCAAACGCGAAATACCGCTTCAAATTTATTTACCAGAATCGGGTTTAGGACTTTCGGAACTGACTGACAATGTAAACGATGAATTAAATCGCAGCGGCAGGGTTATTGTTGTTGCAAGCGAAGGATTTGATGTAGGCTCACTCGGTGAACTCAAAGATTCTTTCGGACATACAACTTTTAGCGCCAGCATGTTCACCGCCCAACAAGTGATTGTTAATCATTTAAATAAATCAGGGATAAAAGCCAGAGGAGCAGCACGCGGGCAGGTATCTGGTACAGATCAAAGAGATACAATGATTTATGCCTCAGTTATCGATCTTGATGAGGCTTATAAAATCGGTCAAAATGCTGTGACCATTGCTGTAGAAAATGGATCAGGATTTATGTCTACGCTGCTTCGCCGCCCCGGAATCATCTACAATGTTGATTATGATAAAGTTTCTTTAGAAAAAGTAGCCAACTCCGAACGTGAATTCCCTAAAGAATGGATTTCAAAAAACAGAATTGACGTTAGTGATGAGTTTATTAAATATGCGCGCCCTTTAATTGGTGAAGATTGGGTAAGCGTTCCATTGATAAACGGGCTTCAGAGATTTGCACGATTCAAAAAGATTTTTGTAGATAAAAAATTACCTGTATACACACCTCAAGCATTTAAAAAATAACTTTTAACATTCAACGGGAGAATAAAAATGAGTGATCCGCAGAAAGAATTAAAGGATCTAAAACCTAAACACGATTTTTTAGTCGCAATAGATTCTGACGGCTGCGCATTCGATAGCATGGAAATAAAGCATAAAGAATGTTTCATTCCTAATATTATTAAACATTGGAACCTTCAGCCCGTATCAAAGTATACTCGCTCTGCGGCTGAGTTTGTAAACCTATATTCAAAATGGAGAGGAATCAATAGATTCCCCGCTCTTTTAATGGTTTTCGATCTTCTAAAAGATTGGCCCGAAGTGCAGAAAAGAAATGTTCTAATTCCTGAAGCACTTTCTTTAAGAAGTTGGATGGATCACGAAACAAAACTTGGAAATCCCACTCTAAGGGCTGAGGTTGAAAAAACTAAGGACCCTGTTTTAACGCAAGCTTTAATATGGAGCGAAGCCGTTAATGAAACTATCGAAGATGTTGTAAAAGGAGTTCCTCCGTTCCCGTTTGTACGCGAGAATTTGGAAAATATTTCGGGATGGGCAGATATTATTGTCTGTTCAGCCACTCCTTATGATGCTTTAAGACGTGAATGGGAAGAACACGATATTGCAAAGTACACGCGTATTATTGCCGGGCAGGAAATGGGTAGCAAGAAGGAACATCTTCAATTTGTTTCAGATGGAAAATATAAAAAAGATCATATAATAATGATTGGCGATGCTCCTGGAGATATGAAGGCTGCCAGAGCAAATAACGTAAAATTTTTCCCCGTAAATCCCGGGCATGAAGAAGATTCATGGGAATTTTTCTTCAAGGAAGCCGCCGGAAAGTTTGCAAATGAAAAATATTCCCAAGAATATGAAGCTGAGCTTGTGAATGAATTTGATAAGCTTCTTCCTGAAATCCCCTGGTGGAAAAAATAAAACACGAACATAGAAAAGTTTTATTGTTCATCAGATTATAGATTCATTTCATTAGTCGAATAAAGGAGCATATAAATGAAAAAACAAAAAATTGGAATTGTTGGTCTGGGAGTCATGGGACAAAACCTCGCTTTGAATATAGAACGACATGGTTACCCTGTTTCCGGATTGGATTCAGATGCGGAAAAGGTTAATAAGGTAAAAGAAAGTTTTACTGGTAAAGATATTATCGCTACAACTTTATTGTCTGAATTTGTTGATAGCCTCGAATCACCAAAGAAAATATTAATGATGGTCCCGGCAGGTAAACCGGTTGATGCCGTAATAAATGAATTAAAGCCACTTCTTTCAGCCGGAGATTTATTGATTGATGGTGGTAATTCGTATTTTGAAGATACAAACCGCCGTATCGCTTCGCTTAAAGATACCGGCATTCTTTTCATCGGTACTGGTGTTAGCGGCGGTGAGGAAGGCGCTTTGTGGGGTCCCTCCATAATGCCTGGAGGAAATCCCGAAGCATGGCCATTGGTCAAGCCAATTCTTCAATCAATAGCTGCAAAAGTAGAAGACGGTACCCCATGCTGCGATTGGGTCGGAAGCGGAGGTGCAGGTCATTTTGTCAAAATGGTTCATAACGGAATTGAATATGGCGATATGCAAATGATCTGCGAGGCTTACTACATGATGGATCGTGTCCTCGGTTTGTCTCCAGACGAAATGCATGATGTGTTTAGCCAATGGAATGAAGGAGAATTAAATAGTTACCTTATCGAAATTACCGGAAAAATTATGTCCAAAAAGGATGATGAAACCGGTAAACCGCTGATCGATGTTATTCTTGATACAGCCGGACAAAAAGGAACCGGCAAATGGACGAGCCAGGTAGCTTTAGACCTTGGAATTCCCGCAGTCACCATCGCCGAAGCTGTTTTTGCTCGCACCGTTAGTGCTATTAAAGAAGAACGTGTCTCTGCATCTAAAATTTTAACAGGTCCAAAAATAAAATTCACGGGAAATAAAAAAGAGTTCATAGAAAATATCCGCCAGGCATTGTATGCATCAAAAATCTGTTCTTATGCACAAGGATTCCAGCTTCTTCGGGCTGCTAGCAACGAATATAAAATGAATCTAAACTTCGGCGGAATAGCTTTAATGTGGCGCGGAGGCTGTATTATTAGAGCAAAGTTCCTCGATAATATTAAGTCTGCTTATGATAAAAATCCGGGACTTTCTAATCTTCTTTTGGATTCATTCTTCAGTACAGCTATTAACAAAGCCCAACCTGCATGGCGGAAAGTGATCGCAGCCTCTGTCGAGTTCGGAATCCCTTTGCCGGCATTCAGCAGTGCACTTTTTTATTACGATAGTTACCGGAGCGAAAGACTTCCGGCCAATCTCCTTCAAGCTCAACGGGACTTTTTTGGCGCTCACACTTACGAGAGAATCGATAAACCACGAAAACAATTTTTCCACACTATCTGGGAAGAATAAATTTATTTTGTTTCTCAAGTTGACCGCCGTTGAAGGTAAGCCGTTAAAACGGCTGATTTATAATGTTTGGTACAAGTAGTCCACGACTTCAAGTCGTGGGTCGCTTAACATAAAACCCTATTTATTAACCGTTTCAACGGTTTCTAATACCTAAATAAAAACTAACGGTCAACGCAAAAGCATATTTGGCTCACTTAAAAAATTATCCAAAACGAATTCAGCTAATACTATTCCCGGTGCCTACGGTGATGGAGTACATTACGATACCAAAGCTATTCAAGCGACAATTGACAGTGTTATAAAGATAGGCGGGGGGATCGTACATTTTTCAAATAGTAAATACCTTACCGGTCCCTTTACAATTGGTAGTAATGTAACTTTGCTAATTGATAGTACTGCAACAATACTAGCATCTCAAAATGTACACGACTATTATTTGCCAAACGCAGACACGACTAAACCGCCTACCTCACTTCAAAATTTTATATCCGCTAAATATGCTGTCAATATTAAAATAACCGGTGGCGGAACAATTGATGGGCAGGGGCAACCTTGGTGGGCCGCATATAATAAATCAACAGGTCTCCCGCTTAGACCACGTTTAATTGAAATAGATCATTCACAGCATATTTTAATCGATAGTGTAACACTTCAGAATTCTCCAATGTTTCATCTTTGCCCGCAATATTGTTATGACGTAAACATAAATCATATAACAATATTAGCCCCATCTAATTCTCCCAATACAGACGGAATCGATCCTGCACAATGTCATCATGTAAGAATATCTTATTGCAAAATTGACAATGGAGATGATGATATCGCGATTGGTGCAAGTCATAATGATCCTTCATGGCCGGGACCTGCTGCGAATACTGATATAATTATTTCTCACTGTACTTTCCTACATGGGCATGGATGTTCTATTGGAAGCTATACTGTCGGAGGCGTAGATAGTATGCTTGTAGATAGCTGTACATTTAATGGGACGGATAACGGATTCAGAATAAAATCGCAGCGGGGCAGAGGAGGAGACATAAGAGGAATTACCTACAGTAATATTACAATGACAAATGTGAAATATCCAATTTATTTTTCTGAATATTATCCAAGTATACCCTCACAAACAGATCCATCTCAAACAGTTAATTCTACTACACCTCATTATCACGATATAACGATTCAGAACCTTGTTTCAACCGGCTCACCTTATGGTGGTGTTATTGTCGGAGTTCCCGAGATGCCGATTACTAATATTCATCTTAATAATGTTTCAATTTCATCCTCAGCAGGCATACAGGTTAGAAATGCGAGCGTTGATACCAGCAATGTTAATTTAAAAGTATCGTCGGGTTCGCCATACATCCTTGAAGTAAGTGGAACAGTTAGCAGCGTTACGTTTGTTAAAAATGAAATTACTCCAAGCGGATATACATTAGAGCAGAATTATCCTAATCCATTTAATCCAACAACGCAAATAAGATTTAACATGCCCAAAGAATCGGTAGTAACAATCAAGATTTATAATATGCTCGGCAAAGAAATCAAGACATTGATTAGCGGAGAAAAAACCGCAGGCGAACACTCCGTAACATGGAATGGTACGAATGATAGAGGCATCCAGGTTGCAAGCGGAACATACTTTTACAGAATAAGCACCGGCAATTTTTCACAAGTGAAAAAAATGATCTTAATGAAATAACGATTATTCTGGCTTAAGAAAAAGGCGCTGTGTTTTACATAATTAGTCACCTTACGCAAAAGGTTATTATTACATAGTGAGAAACCTCCGAGGTTTTCCTAAACCTCGGAGGTTTTGCATTTCACTTCCTTTATATTTGAAATTGTCTGCGTAACATGAGTTAATTAGTAATATGCAGCGCTTTTGTTGTTTTAAATCTCTACGGTTTAGTTTCCTCCTGCTTGCATCTGAGCATTTTATTCATGAATTGTTTTTACAAAGATCATATCTGTCCAAAATAAAATTCCATATAACATTCCAACAAATAGCCGTCAACTTAATATTAAAAATAAATGTGAGTTTATAGTGTCCTTTCGGCGAACCTATCGGTAAGTAGGAGCCGGAATCTCTAACTCAATTATTGCAATAAGCCCAAAAGAAATTGAGGCCATTAGAAGGAAATCAATTAAAAGGCATAATAGCAGCCCACGAATTTTATTCGTGGGAAAAGAAATGAAAAGAATACCTTTTAACCGATTCATCGGTTTCTCAAATGCCGTTTTTGTAATGATATAAATTCTTTTTTGTATACAAATTTTAATTTGAATATGATATTGCCTACTAATATTTCGCCCCGCTGAGGCTCTTAGGTTCTTGTTGGGGCAAATGCTTATGGACGAAATTTGATGGATTGTTCTGTAGTGCATTAGATAAAATAATAATCCTGTATAATTTCGCAGGTTATTATAAATTCTAAAATTATTTTTGACAGCAATGGCAAAGATACCTTTCCACCTGCCAATTCTTTCCAATAAACAAAAAGTTGACTATTTTTAAGTAGAGAATAAAAAAGTTCTTATGCTGACCGTTGTTTGGCATTCTAAAATCATTCTCGTTTGTCCTTAATTTTTTGCCCCCGTAGCTCAGTATGGATAGAGCAGCGGTTTCCTAAACCGTTTGTCGGAGGTTCGAATCCTCTCGGGGGTACATTATTTTACTAATAATTTGACTTCCAAAATCCTTTAACTTTAATAGGTTAGAGGTTTTTTTATTTTGTGTTAGCAAAAAAACAATAAATCCAAACATTCAGCATAATTCAAAGAAAATTAATCAAATCATTAATCAATTTGTTAATCACTTCTTGATTTACTTTTCAGCTACTCAATGAACATAAACGAAAGAAGCCCGGAAAGAAATTCTTGGCGACCAAACCTTAAAAACTCTCCAGGCTAATTCCGTATATCAAAATATTTGTTCAATGGTCTTTAAGAATTTTTCTACCAAAATACATTTATAAAACTTAATGTCAATGTGCAATAAAATAGACAGTTGACTAATTGATTAATTTTAAAAGAGTTACAAGAAAATATTTATTTTTATTCTCCTTGCCAAAATTTTAGGGAAAAATGTTTTCCATACCTCAAATCCTTTTGTCGATTTCTGTTGAAAAACTACTAAATGTTCCCTTTTTATAGAGTGCTTTAATTATTTAACACTACTTTTTTAGGGACTCCAATAATTCTTTTTATAGAGTAACCTAATACACTACTTCAATGGTCTTATTTCGATATTAAACCTTCATTAGTTTTTTGTTTTTGTCTTTTAATAAAGAATTCAGTAGCCGGATAAAAAATATGAGTACAATTCTGACCACCACCACGAATAAAATCAATTCCCGTATAAACCCCTGATTCAATTTGCTTTTTAGTTACTCCTTCCGGAAACTCGTTATTCTGTTTAATCAATGCATCTTTACAAACTGAACGAATTTCAGGATGATTAATTTCCATACCTTCGCCGTATAGAAATCTTTGATTTGGATAATCAAGGTAGAAATTAGAAGTTGTCATTCGCCCAATAATAATTTCTGAATCAAAAATTATTGAATTTATTTTTTCATAAGGCAGTTTTAATTCTCCCTCTAAGGAAGTAACAACTTTATATCTTGGTTTACTGCCTAAAATATCACTAATAGCTCCTACTTTTATTTTAATTTCCTCCTCATAAGTAATATCATAATACTTCATCATTGGCAAGTTGATTAATAATTTAATCCTATTAACATCAATTCCAAAAACCCCCCTTTCTCTCTTAGATTCAGCAGCTGCAATAAATGATTTAACCAGTAAAGGATATTTTCTTTGAAACTTTTTTAACCGATTATTTATTTTAATATCGTTGAAGAAATCGTAATTAGTAATATGTCTACTTAATTTAAAGGTAGAATCAAAATTTCCTTTATGAATATATAATTCTAATTCATTCATAGATTTGTTGTAACAAGAAAATATAGTGTCAAAATATACTGGGTGACAACTCCCAAAGATTTTAACCAGATTCCTATATTTAAAATATCTCGTAGTATAATTCATCAATGAAGTAAAATCAGGTTTTCTCATATATTTATTTAATGAGTGCTTCATTTTTGCTCTGTCTGTTTTCAACTAGTTTTCCTACCTGTTATAGAGTGAAAGGACTTTAATTTATTATTCTCACAATGTTAACAAATAATTTTTACTCATTCTAACACCCGAATATTGATTGTTTTTTAAGAAAATAAAGAGACGTTTTTATATATGTAATATATGCATGTAATATAAATTAGTAACATAAGAATGTAAGATAATAATGTAATATAAAGTCACCCTCATGTAGCCGTGCTATAGCCTAATTAAAAGCACTCTTGCCAACTCTCAATAATCTTAATCTCTTACTTACTTGTAAACTATGCAAGATTGTATTTTGCTCAATGCTTAAACCTTCGGATTCTTCTTTAATTTTTAGCAGTTCTTTTTTAATATCATTCGTTGCGGCATTATCTTCCAATTGCAGTTTCTTCTTTGCCCAAAACAATTTACTTGCTTTTACGGCATCTCTTAATTCTTCATTTGAATTAATTCTTGTTGAATAAAAAATCTGCCTTCTTGCATAGGTGAATTTTGAAAAGAACTTTTTTGCATTTAGAAATTCAATTCTATTTTTCAATTGTTTATCAGTAAGTAAATCAAAGTTTGGTTTTTCCTTCTCATAAATTGTTTTACTTCTATATCCGTGCATCGCATATTTTATTCTATCATAGGTTATCCTTACAAATTTTTTCTTTTGACCGACAATTGAATTTATTGCACATAATATTTTGAATTGTTCAAAGTTGAATCCTTTATCCCTGCAATCAAATGCTAATTCCTTTCCTATTGCGGCATAGGAATCTTTACCATTTCTAATTTGAAAGTCTGAAATATATTTTGATACCTTTTCGTATGTTTTGATATTTCTGCCGATACTACCAAGTTCTAATCCAAAAAAATTAGCGGATTTCAAAACCTTGTTATGTAATGGATTATCAATATCATAATCAAATAATTCATCTTGAATAGTATCTTCATCAAATCCAAATTCTTCAATATCCAAAACATCATATTTATAACTTAGTGCTTTTTCAACTATGCAATATGATATAATGCTACTAATAATTTCCTCTTTGTCTTTGCTTATAGATAATAAGCATAAGGGGAATTGAAAAAATATTTTACCAAATTCTCTTTCCATATCTTTATCCATATTTTAATTCGTTTTTAATGCACTTTCTTAGTTCATTTTTAAGAAAGTGGTATATTATATCGGTTTCCCGTTTTTTCCATTATTTTATCCTTATAAAACAATGACTTACGATATGCATTTTCGTAACACTCAACTAAATTACCTTTCTCATTTTCTGCATTCTTAACTTTGCCGTTTCTTTGTTCCTGATATTTTTGCAATCCCTACAATATTTTTCTTTCTTGCTGCCGGCAAATGGCTGCAAACATCTTTTGCAAGTTCTTATCAGTTCTAAAGTGGAAAGTTTTCTTTCCTTTTTGTATTTAAATTCTAAATCCGGCTCTAATGGAAGCACGCCCTTTTCAAAATATTTACATTGAGATAATTTCTCATCTAAAAAAAAAGTACAAGATTTGTCAAGTAGACAACAATAATTTTTAATTTTGCCTTTGCCCCCAGAGTCCGGGAAATAGTTTGCGCACTTGTTACGGATTAATGTTTGAATAGTCATGCTACCACCCCAAATAAGCTTAGTTGAGTTCCTAATGAATACTCATATTCCTTTGTTTTGTTCAATCCAAATTCTTGTAAAGGAAGGAAGTATTGTTTTTCAAATTGGCTGAATGTGAATAGTTTTGAATGAGTTTTAAAATACATTCGAGTTGTATTTAGAATTGTACCTTCAAAGTCAATTGTAATATATTTAAAATGTATGTCCGGTGAGCTTAACAATTCTTCATTAAGTCCTAAAGAATTTGTTTTTCGGAAAAGATGTTTTCCTTTCCGGGTAGTTAAGAATTTACCTTCCCCGCTTGTATCCAAAATTCCGATAAAGCGTGTCTGGAATTCAAGATTAAGTTTTACTTTGAAAAGGTGAGAATGTTTTGTTGGAAGTAATTCCAAAAGTTGATTATATTTGCTGCACATGTTAATAAATCCTTTCTTGGATTTTAGGCTTTAATCTTTTGCCGAAGGTTGAAGCCTATTTTTTTTGTCCAATAAAAAACCCTTAATGGCAGGATGTTTGTCCCAAACGTCTATAGCCAAAAAGGGTTGATACTGAATTTAGAATTTCTATTTATGTTTGGGACTTCAAAAACTTTTCCAAACATAGATGTGGTTATTTGTGTGTTCAAACTCTTTTTAAAACACAAATTTTATGGACGGAGGTGTGAAAGTCTTGGTCTTATTGTTTGAATTGAAAAATCTTTTTCAGGATATTTGTCCAATATCCATATTCTAATTTCTTTAGCCAATGCGACATTTGATTTCTGTTTGTCATATTCTTTGTTTGTTTTAAAAAATTCCTCTATATAATCGTTTAAATTCTTTCTAGGTTTTCGTTTATCTCCCGAATTAATTTTATCAAGTAGGCTGTGAAGTAAAGATTTTTCTCTATTTAAGTGTTTATATTTTAGCGATAATATCTCCAAAATATTATAATCTGATTTCATCACAAGGCTAAAGCTTTTCAAACATATTGCCTTGCAGAATTCCCCGACATTATTATCTTCGGGTTTAGGTTCAAATTTTTCGTAATATTTAAGACTATTTAAATTTGAAAGTTGAATAAAGAATAATTTTCTCTGATACCATAAAAGGAAAGGATTGCCCTCTTCATATCCCCAAAGTTCAGTCAATTCCTCATTTTCTTTATCTTGAATGTAGCCCTTTTTAATATATTTTTCTCTTAATGGCAAATCAGCTTGGAAGGGCTTAAAAATTCTAAAATCATTTTCTTTATCAAACAGCCTAAAAAATTCTGAGAAATGTTCATCCAAAAAAGTATCAAATAGGGGTTTAATAAACCCAAAATCTATTATCATTTGATATACTTCTTCATAAAAAATTTTATCTTGAATTTTAATAGATTCTTTCTTTAGCAGCATCTTTTCATTATTTGAGATTTCTTCCTTTACAATTTTCTTTTTCATTTCATTCTCCTTAATCCGTGTGTACTCTGTTTTGAGCTATTGCCATTGGCTCGAATCTTTAGTTAATTGGTTCTCCAATCAGTATTACAATTATCACAATGGAAAAAAGTCACGGTATCGAATTTAGAAATTCCAGTAAATATTAGGGTGATTCCAAGAGTAAAAAGAGCAAGTAATATTTTACCCCCACTAAGTCCTGAATTATATTTCCCGATTTTGCTTCTTACTTTCCCTTGAGATTGACAATGTGGGCAAACGAGCAATTCGTTTGGGAATCCATATAAATAATTAACATCCTTACTTTTTTTGTTAATATTTATTAAAGAGTAAATTCCACCACCAACCAATAATATTGCAAATAGGAACACCATTATTGCAGCTTGAATATCTTGCATTTATTTTCCCTTTCTTTTATTAATAATTTGCACTTTTGAAATTTCCCTTACAATTTTTTAAATCCGTTTCGGTCTAAATTGATTTTATATCTACCATAATATTAATTAAAAAAATCCCTCACTTGTGTTAGCAGCTCTTGTCAAAGCCTCCCGGTATAACGGGACACAAATGAAGGATTAACTAAATTTCTATTTTGACAAATATTGCTAAGTTTTTATGCTAAAATAAATTAAAACATCACTAATCTCAATTAAATATTAAGCTACTTTCTTTCTCCGTTTGTCTTCAAATTGCCTTAATAATTCCTCTGCAATTTTAAAGGAATCGACGTTGTATATTGCTTCATTCAAAATATTGATATACGTTGAATGCTGCATTCTATCAATTTGCGGTTTGAATACCTCAACAATATTGTCTTTAAAGAATTCAGCGATTTCATAAAGTTGTCTTGCTCTATCTTCCGGGTAAATTGTCATAATATCAATGATGGTTTTTGATAATAAATACTCTTCATCGTCTTTGATTGCTTCGAGAAAAAATCGGGATTCAACATCACTAAGTAAAGTTTCATCTTCCGGCATTGTAAAAAAATTATTCCTTGTATTTTCCATTTTCTAACTCCTAAATTATGTTAATTAATAAATGACTGTTTTAAATCGTTTTTAAACAAGGATTAATTTCCAAGGTTATTTGTCAAACCCGGATAGATAATCGCTTGTAGGGCTTATATGACCGTTTAAAATTGATTTTATAAGCATTATTAAACCTTAGTTATTATTCGATATTCTGCCTAAAGCTTCGCTTAAATCTTCATTCCGAATATGAGAATATATAGCTGTCGTCTTAATATCTGCGTGACCTAAAATATGCTGAATGTTAAATATTGGAACTCCCTTTTGTATTAACCAGCTTGCGCAAGTATGCCTTAATGAATGCCAATGCAATTTAGGATTAAGACCTGCTTTCAAAACATATCCCTTAAATGACCTTCCAATAAAACCGGGATTTATTATATGACCATTTTGGGAAAAGATTAAATTATTAGCATCCGTATTATTCCTGCTGTTTATTTCAAGCTTAGTAAAAATTTGTAAGGCAGATAAATTTAGTGGAATCGCTCTTACTCTTTTACTTTTAGTTATTGAAAATTGGTTATCCAATATCAATACCTTTTCCTTAAAATCAATTTGTGACCATCTTAGGGTTAATAATTCCATTTGTCTCAATCCGGTGTGTGCTGAAATAATAACCATGTCCTTTATAATTTCCTTGTCAATAAATCTTAATAAGGTTTGAAATTCCGATTCACTAAAGAATAAAGGCTGCTTTTCCGGTATTTTAAATCTCTTAATTCCTTCGCATGGATTATTTATCATATATTTTTGTTTAATTGCATAATTAAAACTGCTGCTAAAACAGATTAAGTCTTTTCTTGCCTGATAGATTGAACTCTCGTTTATACGGTTTTCAAAGTATTTAATCATTTGACTGTTTGATATTGCGCTTATAAGAATATTCCCAAAATAATTAAATAAGAAATTCAATGATTGATTATAAGCTTTTCCGGTCTTGAATGTGTGGATGGTATTTGAATAATTAGTAAATTCAGAAATAAAGTCATTCAGTAATATGGAATCTATTTTTGATTCATTCCGCTTTTTGACTTCATCTTTGAACTCGGATAGAAATTTGATTGCTTCTGCTTTATACTTTGTTTTGGTAGAAATGCAAGTCCGCTTTCCGGATGTGGAATCATAGAAAATATAAAAGATACCGTTTGAACGTTTAGAAAGACAAAACATTTGAATAACTCCTTCCAAGTTCAAAAGAGTAGAAATAGATAAATATTTCAGAAAAAATTAATCAAAAAGTTAATCACTTAATCAAAAAAATTTGAATTTAGCTTAAATTTAGTTGAATGCAGCGGTTTCCTAAACCGTTTGTCGGAGGTTCGAATCCTCTCGGGGGTACATTATCATCCGAATATTCAAACTTTCAAAACCTGAAAGTTTGAATATTTTTCATACTATCAACTTTTCGATAAAAGAATTTCTCGGTTATTTCTATCCGTATTGTTTTTCTGCTAAAGTGAACTACTTAAATAATAATCCTACCAATATTCCCGTTCAGTCACAATTATCCACCTCACAAAAAGTTCGCCTTCGCTGTGATTAGTCTGTGCATTAATATTGTTTCCCTATTTAAAAACCCAAACAACCATTTAGCACAAATCCCTCATACCCAAATGCCTTTTTATTTTTAAATCTTGCGTTATTATTTCTACCGATTTATCTTTCGGCTACAAAAGTAGCCGTATGGTTACTTTTGTAGCCATAATAAAACTAATAAATAATGCTTGTCAACAAATTTTTAGAGAACCTATTTAGCGCGCCAAGTAATGTCTCTGTACTTAGAGTATTAAATGAGCGAGTTATAGGCATAACTGGCAGAGAAACTGCAAGGCTTACAAGCCTTACTCATCGCTCTGCTCTCAAAACTCTTACTACTCTTGAAATGATATTCTAATTAAACTAAAATTCTATTTCAACAGAATTAACTTTTTCGTCTCCACAATACTTCCCGCCTGCATTCTGTAAAAATAAACTCCACTTGCAAGTTTACTTCCATTAAAATTAACAGAATACCTGCCCGCCGGCTTTTCTTCATTAACCAAACTTGCAACTTCATTTCCTAAAACATCATAAATTTTTAAAGTGACTTTACTGTTCGCTGATAGCTGATAGCTAATTGTCGTACTTGGGTTAAAGGGATTTGGATAATTTTGATTAAGACTAAATTGAGAAGGTAAAATATTTCTGCCCACAGTAATACCTGTTATCACCTCGGATAATGGACGTCTCCAAACTCCTTCACCCCAAGATCCAGCAAATAAAAAATTATCACCGAGAGTAAATGTTGGAATTGCGGTATTATCAAAACCCGTATTTATTGGAGACCAGCTAATTCCATTATCTCTCGAGATAAATAATTTGTTATTGATTCCAGAAAAGATCAACCCATTTTTAATCTCAAGAGACCTAACTACCGAATCAGCAAAACCAATCCTTACCCAATTTGTATCTGGAGGTACATTGCTGAAGATACCAGTTTGTGTCCCTGCAAACAGAGCTGTGCCGACTTTCAGTAACGAAGCAACTGACGTGTCTGCAAATCCGTATGGCGTCCAGTTTGTTCCGTTATTAGTTGATCTAAAAATTCCGGCATCTGTTCCTACAAAAAGGACAGTATCCATTACTTCAAAATCATTAATACGTGTAGAAGGCAAACCATTATTTACCTGCTCCCACGTTGCTCCCTCATTTGCAGTTCGTAAAACACCTTGATCTGACCCTACAAATAAATAAGATTGATTATAATTGATGGAAAAGATAAGCATGTTTTTAAGACCTATATAATTCCAACTCTTACCATAATCGGAAGATTTGAATATCCCGCCTCCGCCGTCAAGAGCCTTTTCTGTTCCGGCATAAACATCAGTTCCTCTTGTTTTCAAGCATAAAACATAGCTATGATTAAGATTGTAATATTCCTTATAGCTGTCCCCGTTGTCTCTTGAAACAAATACGCCTTCCTGCCCGTTGTCGCCCACAACAAGATTAGAATCAATAACAGCAAGGGCTTGAACCAGCATGTTACTCACTGCACCGGTTTGAAGCCAGTTCGTACCGTTATCTTGAGTTGTGAAAATGCCGACATCTCTGGTCCCGGCAATTAAATTACCGCCCGATACTGCAATGGCTTCAACTATCGCACTTGCAAAGCCGATATTACTCCAGCTATTTCCATCGTCTGTTGAAAGAAACATTCCCTGACCGGAACCTAAATAGATATTCGATCCGCTTACTATCATAGTGCCGTTGTATGTAAACGGCATACTGGTGCTAACGATATTCCAACTCAATCCATTATCGGTTGTATTATATAGATTCATGCTGGATGCCATATACAATTTGCTGTTATGAACAAATAGGGAAGTGACATAGGGGTTATAATTTGGAATGCTTAACTGAGCCCAACTGTCACCCATATTTGTAGATTTATAAACTCCTCCACCCCATGTGCCTGCATAAATATTTGAATCAATTACGAGAAGCGACACAACCGGATGCTGTAGCCCAGTATTATTTGGTTTGATCCAATGAAAACCTCCGTCAGCTGATCGGTATACACCGTCTCCAGTTCCAGCAAAAAGTATAGTATCCTTTGTTGTAAAACATGTTATCGACTGCGACGGGCTAATAGTATTAACCTGAGACCAGGTACTCCCATTATCAGAAGATAAAAATAAAAGATTGTTTGTACCATCCCAAGCACCTGCAAGAAAATTTTGCTTAAAGGTGCCAAGTGATGTAATACTATAAGCCCAAAGTCCGCTATTTGCTTCAGCCCAATGCAATCCATTATCAGTTGAACGATAAACACCCTGTGAAGGGCTGCCGCCCAAAATCGTAGAATTAATTACTGCAAAATTATTAAACTCCCAACCATAAGGTGCGTCCATTCGAACCCATTGAGAATTTGTTTCCTTGGATGATAAGAACAATAATGCTATTAATAAGGCAGTGCGAATAACATAACTCTTCATAATATTCTCCTTTATTGTTTTCTAAATCTAAATTATAGAGTCTTTCTTCCTGCAGGTATTCCCCAAAATTTATTAATAAAATTCCTATTTATATTAAATTAAAAAATCTAATTATGATAATCAATTATATATTCATATAATTTATTATTAGTGCCTTACTATTCATTGCTAAACAATAACATATATCCTTACATTAATCTATGTGTGTTTTTTATACCACATTCAATTATTTATTCATTATCAGCCTCTTTGTTCGAAAGAATCGTCAAAATACAGTTGTCATTCGACCCTGCCTGCCGAGACTGTTGCACAACTCCAAAATGTCATTTCGACCGGAGGGCCTGCCCCCGTTTGCCCCGTTTGCGGGGAGAAATCCCAAATATCAGTGTCATTTCGACTGAGTCATCGAAGGAGAAATCCCATATATAGCTTAGGTGCACGAATTGAACATGGGATATCTCAGTCGAGTCCGCCGCGGATCCTTCGATATGACACACAAAAATAGTTGTCATTTCGACGACCGACAGGGAGGAGAAATCCCCTGTATAGCGCTGTCATCCAAATTACTCACTACTGTTACGTAACTCTTTGAAAACCTGTCTGCCGCCAGGCAGGTTGATGTAATGTAATTATGGAATTGCGCGGTATTTTCCTTGCTCCCCTTATTTCAATCT